>CP073694.1:2400000-2700012 GCA_018228705.1 Dysosmobacter sp. Marseille-Q4140
CAGCGCCAGGGCGTACCACAGAAAGCCCGCGGCGGTCAGCCCCAGGCCCCAGGGCCAGTGCCAAAAGAAACTGTCCACCAACAGGAAACACCAAACCGGCGTCAGGAGCAGCGCCCGCCGGTCCTGCCGGTCGGCGGCGTAGGGTTTTCCGGGATTTTGGGTAGGCTTCGCCGGCCCTCCCGCGGGGAGGGCGTTTTCAGGAACAGACATATGCAATTCTCCTTATGATCGGGTCCGCCGCAGGCGGACATAGTTTGTGGGGTCAGAGGCAGGGGAAGGGAAGCGCGGAGAGGGATTTAGCTTCCCTGATCCGGCACGTATTCCAGGATGTCCCCCGGCTGGCAGTCCAGGGCGGCGCAGATGGCCTCCAGGGTGGAAAAGCGCACCGCCTTGGCCTTGTTGTTTTTCAGAATCGACAGATTGGCCAGGGTGATGTCTACCTTTTCCGACAGCTGGCTCAGGGACATCTTCCGTCTGGCCATCATCACGTCCAAATTCACTACGATCGCCATAGACTCACCTCAAATCGTCAGGTCATTCTCCGCCTTGATCTCCGCCGCCTGGCGGAACAGGGCGGACATGACCAGGCACAGAAGCCCCGCCATGGCGAACAGGGGGACCAGCAGGGCGGTATAGGAGGCCAGAGCGGCGGAACCCTCCCGGAAGAGGGTAAACATGGTCCGGCCCAGGGCTCCGGCGGCGATGACAAAGCAGGCCTCGCCCGCGCGGCGGAGAGAAACCGCGTTTTTCGGAGAGAAGGGCGTGCCGTCTGCCACCGTGGCCAGAATACGGATGCCCTGGATCAAAATGACGGCGCCGCAGATGGACACCAGCCATAAAAACAGGGCCAGGACAGCGGAGTGGGCGTGGCTCCAGCTCTCCAGAGAGATCCGGAGGAGATTCCCCAGGCCGTCGTCAAAATCATAGGCAAAAACCCCCATCAGATGCTCCAGCGTGGGCCCGCCGGCCACATTGACCTGGAAGTAGGCAAACGCGTTGATCCAGGGCAGCAGAAAGGCCTCTGTGATCAGCGCCAGAATGGACAGGCAGATCAGGGCGTCGGCGATCTTCTGCGCAGGCGTTCGTATCATTCCGCCCACCTCCTCAGATCGTCAGGTCGTTTTCCGCCTTCATCTCCGCCGCCTGGCGGAACAGGGCGGACATGACCAGGCACAGAAGCCCCGCCATGGCGAAGATGGGGACGAACAGGGCGTTGTAGGACAGCAGGGGCTGGGGCGAGCGGAAATAGCACACGCTGAACACCAGCCGCGCCAGAGCCGCGCCGGAGACGACGAAGGAACACACCGCGGCCCGCCGCAGGCTGACAGCGTTTTCCGCCGAGAAGGGCGCGCCCCGCAGAATGGTGCGCAGCACCCGCCGCCCCTGCCAGAGGATCAGAGCCGTGCACACACCGGCCACCAGCAGAAACAGCGTCAGCACCAGAGCGCGGGTACTCTTCCAGCACCAGAACCAGGCCAGGAAGCTGGCAGCCGCGGTGGCGGTCAGGATGTCGTCCTGTCCGGGGTGGAGAAAGTCCCGCAGATAGGCTGCGACACCCTCCAGCAGGCCGGACCCCTCCGACAGCTCCAGGGACACCACGGCCACCGGAACCAGATATAAGATGATGATGTTGCACACCAGGGCGGCGATTACCAGGACATTCAGCACCCGGGCGATCTTCTGCACGTGGGAACCCTCCATGGCCACTCCTCCTTTTGGCTGTATCCTACCACGGGATGTTATTGTTTGTCAACGATTATTTATTGTTTTTCGATAAATTTGGAGGAGGCAAGCGATCCGCAGAGGCCGGAAAAACAGGAAAGCGGGCAGCCCGTTGGGACTGCCCGCTTTCCTGTATGATATAGAGAAAGGAGAGGGAAAATGGTGTGTGTGTTCACAAGCTTCCTGCTTGTTGAACTCATCATAGCCGCCTGCCCACGGAAAGTCAACAGGCTGGAGTGAAGCTTCACAATTTGTTTACAGAACGGCAGAATTCGTCAAAATTCGTTCATAAATCGTTCAAAAAGTTCCGCCTGATTCCGCGTTGACAAGGGCGCTGCACTGTGCTAGTATTTAGCGTGCTAATATTTAGCACACTAAATAAAAACGGGAGGTGTCTCCATGTTTTATGCCAACGCCCTGGGACCCACGCTGGGGCGGTGTGCCCACCTGGCCCGGGCCGGGATGGAGGCCCGGCTCAGCCGGTACGAGGTCACTCCGGTCCAGACCCACGTGCTGCTGTATCTGTTCCGCCACGGCGGCCAGGCGCCCCAGTGCCAGGTGACGGACTTTTTGAAGGTAAAGCCCTCCACCGCCAACGGTATCCTGGATCGGATGGCGGAGAAGGAGCTGGTGGTCCGCAGCGTCAGCGGCAGCGACGCCCGGCGCCGCCTCATCACGCTCACCGACAAGGGCCGCCAGCAGCAGGCCCTGTTTGAGCAGGCCTTTCGGGAGTCGGAGGCCGCCATGGTGCGGGGCTTTACTCCCCAGGAGACGGAGCAGCTCCGGGAGCTCCTGGACAGGGTCATTCGGAATTTGGAGGAGGATCAAGCGACATGACGAAATATATGCGGCCTTACGCCGGCTGGATTGCCCTGGGCATCGGGTGCAGTGCGGCGGAGGCGATCTTTGAGCTGCTGATCCCGCTGGTGATGAGCGACATTGTGGATGTGGGCATCGCCACCGGGGACCAGGGCTACATCCTGCGCAAGGGCATTTTGATGGTGGTGATGGCCATGGTGTCCCTGGCCTTCGGCCTGGGAGCCGCCGCCTGCTCCGCCACGGCGGGCATGGGCTTCGGCGCGGGTCTCCGCGCGGCGGAGTATGACCACATCCAGGAATACGCCTTTTCCAATATCGAGAAATTTTCCACCGCCTCTTTGGTGACGCGCCTGACCAACGACGTCAACAACCTGCAGATGACGCTGATGTTCGGTATGCGGCTGCTGGTGCGGGCCCCGGTGATGCTGGTGTGCGCCCTGTTTCTCTCCATCCGTATCAGCCGTCAGCTCAGCAATGTCTTTCTGGTGGCGCTGCCGCTGCTGGCGGTGTCCGTGGCGCTGATCCTCTCCAAGGCCAGCCCGCTGTTCCGCTCCATGCAGGAAAAGACCGACGCGCTGAACCTGGTGGTCCAGGAGGATCTGACCGGCATCCGGGTGGTGAAATCCTTTGTGCGGGAGGACCACGAGCGGGAGAAGTTCGCAAAGCGCAATCAGGATCTCAGGTCCAATGCCCAGCGGGCCTTCGGCATGGTGGTCATCAATATGCCCATCATGATGCTCATTGTTTACGGCACCATCATTGCCGTTATGTGGTTCGGCGGCCAGATGGTCTTTGCCGGGTCCCTGGAGGCCGGAAAGCTCATCACCTTCTTCACCTACATCACCCAGATCATGATTTCCCTGATGATGGTATCCATGATCTTCATGATGATGACCCGGTCTGTGGCCTGTGCCCGCCGCATCCGGGAGGTGCTGGAGGAGCGGCCCGCCATCACCGACGACCGGGCCGTCACCGACACCGATGACAGCGGCGCTGCCGTCCCCGCCCAGGTAAAGGACGGCAGCATCGATTTCGACCACGTCTCCTTCAAGTACAACACCGAGGCCGCCGAGTGGATCCTGCGGGACGTGGACATCCACATCCGCTCCGGCCAGACCGTGGGCATCCTGGGCGGCACCGGCAGCGCCAAGACCACCCTGGTGTCCCTGATCCCCCGGCTGTACGAGGCCACGGAGGGCACCGTCTCCGTGGGCGGCCGGCCGGTGGCGGAGTATACTATGGAGCACCTGCGGGATGAGGTCAGCGTGGTGCTGCAGAAGAATACCCTCTTCTCCGGCACCATTCGGGAGAACCTCCTCTGGGGTGATCCCGACGCCACCGACGAGCAGCTCTGGGCGGCCTGCCGCTCCGCCTGCGCCGACGAGTTCCTGGAGCGGATGCCGGACGGCCTGGACACCGACCTGGGCCAGGGCGGCGTCAACGTCTCCGGCGGCCAGAAGCAGCGGCTGTGCATCGCCCGGGCCATTTTGAAGCGGCCCAAGGTGCTGATCCTGGACGACTCCACCTCCGCCGTGGACACCGCCACCGACGCCAAGATCCGCAGCGCCTTTGCCAATGAGCTCAAGGACACCACCAAGCTCATCATCGCCCAGCGGGTCACCTCTGTGTGCGAGGCGGACCTGATTTTGGTGATGGACGGCGGCCGGGTGGCGGCCCAGGGCACCCATGAAGAACTGATGAAGACCTGCGACATCTACCGCGAGGTCTATGAGTCCCAGCAGGAAGGAGTGAGCATCGGTGGCTGAACAGCGTCAAAACAATTCCCGCCCCATGGGCCCCGGCGGCCCCGGACGGGGACCCGGCCGCCACGGCTTCCAGAAGCCCAAGGACCTGCGGGGGACCCTGGGAAAGCTGATGCGGTATCTGGGCCGGTACACCCACCTGCTGGTGATCGTGGCGGTGCTGCTGGTCATCAGCTCCGTGTGCACCGTGGGCGGGTCCTACCTCATCAAGCCCCTCATCAACGACTATATCCTCCCCGGCGACTTCCCGGGCCTTGCCAGGATGCTGGCCATCATGGCGGCGGTCTATATCACCGGCGCGGCCTGCTCTTTCGGCTACGCCCGCATCATGGTCCATGTATCCCAGAACACCGTGGCCAAGATCCGTGCCGACCTCTTTGACCGGATGCAGACCCTGCCGCTGAAATTTTTCGACACCCACACCCACGGCGAGCTCATGAGCCGCTACACCAACGACATCGACACCATCTCCGAGGCCCTGAACAACAGCTTCGGCAGCCTCATCTCCTGCACGCTGAACTTCACCGGCACCATCATCATGATGATCGTGCTGAGCCCGGCCCTGACCCTCATCACTCTGGTGATGCTGGTGGTGATGCTGCGGGTGGTCAAGGTCATCGGCGGCCGCTCCCGGCAGTACTTTGCCGCCCAGCAGGCGGCCCTGGGCGCCGTCAACGGCTACATCGAGGAGATGATCGAGGGCCAGAAGGTCATCAAGGTCTTTAACCACGAGCACGCCGCCAAAGCGGATTTCCGCAAGCTCAACGAGGACTACCGCCACGCGGCCACCCGGGCCCAGGCCTACGGCGGCGCCATGATGCCCGCCATGGGCAACCTCAGCTATATCAACTACGCCATCACCTGCGGCGTGGGCGCCATCCTGGCCATCGGCAGCGGAACCTTCCAGCTGGGGGACCTGGCGGCCTTCCTCCAGTACACCCGGCAGGTCAGCCAGCCCATCACCCAGATCTCCCAGCAGGTGAACACCATCCTCTCCGCCGTGGCCGGCGCCGAGCGGGTCTTTGAGGTCATGGAGGCCCGGCCCGAGACCGACGCGGGCAAGGTGAAGCTGGTCCGGGTCACCGAGGACCGCAGCGGCAGTCTGACCGAGGCGGACTTCGACACCGGCGAGTGGGCCTGGAAGCAGCCCGATGGCACGCTGATCCAGGTCCGGGGCGACGTGCGCTTTGACCATGTGGTCTTTGGCTATGACGAGAAAAAGACCGTCCTCCACGACATCTCCCTGTACGCCAAGCCGGGCCAGAAGATCGCCTTCGTGGGCTCCACCGGCGCCGGCAAGACCACCATCACCAACCTCATCAACCGCTTCTACGAGATCCAGTCCGGCACCATCACCTACGACGGCATCGATATCCGGGACATCGAGAAGGACTCCCTGCGCCGGTCCCTGGGCATCGTGCTCCAGGACACCCATCTCTTCACCGGCACCGTGGCCGACAACATCCGCTACGGCCGCCTGGAGGCCACCGACGAGGAGGTGGAGGCCGCCGCGGCCATGGCCGGAGCCGACGCCTTCATCCGCCGCCTGCCCCAGGGCTATCAGACCGTCCTCTCCGGCGACGGCGGGAACCTGAGCCAGGGCGAACGGCAGCTTTTGAACATCGCCCGGGCGGCCTGCGCCAACCCGCCGGTGCTGATCCTGGACGAGGCGACCAGCTCCATCGACACCCGCACGGAAAAGCTCATCGAGCAGGGCATGGACCGGCTCATGGCGGGCCGCACTGTGTTCGTCATCGCCCACCGGCTCTCCACCGTCCGCAACGCCAAGGCCATCATGGTCCTGGAGCAGGGCGAGATCATCGAGCGGGGCGACCACGAGGACCTGCTGGCCCAGCACGGCCGGTACTACCAGCTCTACACCGGCCAGGCGGAACTGGACTAACCGCCGCTTTCCCCAAACCCAAAACAGAGAAACAGCGCACCCGGAATTCCGGGTGCGCTGTTTTGCGTCAGCAGTGCCAGTTGGCCGGGTCGCTGTCCGAAGAGCTGATGTCCGGGTGGACCAGCTCGGCTGCCTCCGCGTCGGGAACATAGGGCACGTCCTGGCAGATGATGGTCCTGCCGTATACGTCCGTCACCACCGCGGCGATCTCGACGGTGTCCTGAGCGGTCAGATCCAGGTGCAGCTCCGGCAGACAGTAGAAGGAGCAGTCCTCAAAGCCGTGGAAGCTGTCGGGCTGTTCGCAGGGCTCCGCCCAGGCGGCCAGCTGCCGGTTTTTGAACAGTCCCACCCGCACGTCGGCGATGGCAGCGGCGCTGTCGGACCAGATCTGCTCCCGGGTCCAGAGATAGCGCTCGTGGCTGTGCTCCGTCAGAACCAGGGCTCCGTCTGTCAGGTCCATCCACATGAGATTGCTCTGTACATCCACGGCGGGCATAGTGTCGCTGTACAGGCTGTAAAACTGGTCCAGCAGCTGGGTGGAGCGGGTGCCGTCCGGGGCGATGAACACCACCGAGACGGTGATGCTGTCCGTCAGTTCTGCGGTCAGGCCAGCGGAGAAGGTCTGCCCCGGTTCCAGCTCCGCCGCTGTTTCCACGGGGCCGCTGCCGCTGTCCGTCTGGAACACGGCGGTCATGCCCTCCACGTAGGTCTTGGGCACGGCCCAGGCACGGAAAGATACCGTGTTGGCGGCAGGGTCCAGGGCGGTCTGCTCGCAGCCGTAGTCGGCGGTGAGACTGTTCTGGGCCTTCAAAATCTCCTCCACACGGCTTGAGATGGAGCCGATCTGGCTGTTGACGGTGCTCTCCACCCGGGTGATGTTGTTTTGCAGAGTGCCATACTGCTGATCCATCCGATCCAGCTGTTTGGAGAGACTGTAAAGGCCGCCCACCAGACACAGCGCCGCAGCGATCACTGCCGCCTTCAGCCACTTCCGCCTGCGGCGGGAAGGGGGCTTGGGCAGGGCGGCGGTGTACCGCGCCACGATCTCCTCCACCATGCGCAGCTGGGCCTCCGTCAGCTCGCCTGCCTCCGGGGCGGACTCCGCATCCGCTCCATCGTCCTGAGGCGGCTCCTCCACTCCCAGCAGCCACCCCACGGACACGCCGAAGAGGCGGCTGAGGGCGATCAGCTTGTCGATCTCCGGCAGAGCGGAGTCGCTCTCCCACTTGTAGATGGACTGCCGGGACACGCCCAGCTGCTCCCCCAGGGCCTCCTGGCTGAGCCCCAGCTCCTTTCGCTTTTGTCCCACGCGCTGTCCAATGGTCATGGGCGATCCCTCCTTTTCGGTGCCAGCGTAACAGAAACAGCCCGTTCCGGGCCACCAACCGCCGGGCGGCACCGTGTCAACCTGCGGTTAGCAAAGGCGGAAACCCGCTGCGCCCCAAGACGTTCCGGTCACAGCAGCTTTTCGTAGCAGTTCAGCGTCTCATGGATGAACCCCATGAAGAAGAACTCCGCCGCCCCGGCGTACCGGTAGCCGATGGAGGGATAGAGGCGGTTGGCGGGGAGGTTCCCCTCCCAGGTGTCCAGCCGGATGACGGTCTTGCCCTGGCGGCGGCACTCGGTCTCGCAGAAGGCCGCCAGTTCCCGGGCCAGGCCCCGCCCGGACCAGTCCGGGTGGATGCACAGCGTGTGGATCACGCCCACCTGGTCCCGCCGGGCCGGGATGGACCAGGGGATGGCGTCGTACTCCGGCAGCTGATCGCCGTTGAGGTTCACCACGCCCCAGAGGGCGCCGCCCTCCTCGCCCACGTACAGGGTCCCTGCCTCCAGGGCGGCGCGGGCGGTGTCGGCGGTGGGGTATTTGCCCCGCTGCCAGTTGGTGTAGACGGGGCCCTGCTCCTCCCGGTCCAGAATGGCGTTGTAGATGGCCTCCACGCCGGGCAGGTCGGCGGCCGTGGCTTTTCGGATCATGGATGTACCTCCTCATGGATTTCGCCGCCCCGGCGGCAGACCGGGGAGGATGAAAACGGCGCGCCGCCGGGGCAGCGCGCCGTTGCTTTTTTGGATCAGTTCTGCGGGGCGTCCGACTTGTTCTCCGCCGGAGTGCTTTCCGCCGGGGCGTCCGAGGCGGAGGGCTGCTCCGCCGGGGCCTCCGCCTGGACGGGCTGGTCCTCCGGGAGCTCCGGGGCCTCGATCTTCTGGGAGATCATGTGGACCTTCTTGGCCGCCGGCTCGATCACGTCCGGGGTGGAGGGACGGAAGCCGTCCTGCCGGGTGGAGGCGTAGGGGTTCTCCACCAGAGCGGGGTCCCGGCCTTCGATGATGGCCACCATCTCCGCGCCGGTGATGGTCTCCTTCTCCATCAGGTAGGCCACCACCTTGTCCATGTCATCCCGGCTCTCTTGGATGACCTCCACGGCGGCCTTGTAGCACTTGTCCAGCAGCTCCTTGACCGCCTGGTCCATGCGGGCGGCGGTGTCCTGGGCGCAGTCCATGCCGTAGCCGCCGTCCAGGTACTGGTTGCGGCGGGAGGCCAGGGCCATCATGCCGAACTCGTCGCTCATGCCGAACATGGCTACCATGTTCCGCGCCACGTTGGTGGCGTCCTGGATATCCTGGCTGGCGCCGTTGGTCATGGTGTGCATGACCACCTCCTCGGCGGCGCGGCCGCCCATGGAGACGGTGATCTTGGCCATGAGCTCGTCCTTGGTGCGCAGCTCCGTCTTGTCCTCCTCGGGCATCAGCAACGTGTAGCCCAGAGACCCCTGGGTGTGGGGGACAATGGTGATCTTCTGGACCGGCTCGGTGTTCTTCTGCTTGTAAGCCACCATGGCGTGGCCCACCTCGTGGTAGGCCACCAGCTTCTTCTCGAACTCGGTGAGGACGCTGCCCTTTTTCTCCGTGCCGGCGATGACCAGCTCAAAGGCGGCCAGCAGGTCCTCCTGGGTCACCAGTTTGCGGCCCTTGCGCACGGCCCGGAGGGCCGCCTCGTTGACCAGGTTGGCAAGGTCCGCGCCCACGCACCCGGCGGTGGCCAGGGCCACCTTCTTGAGGTCCACGTCCTCGCCCAGCTTGATGTTGCGGGTGTGGACCTGGAGCGTGGCGATGCGCCCGGCCAGGTTGGGCCGGTCGATGGTGATGCGCCGGTCGAAGCGGCCGGGCCGGAGCAATGCCTGGTCCAAGACCTCGGGGCGGTTGGTGGCGGCCAGAAGGATGACGCCCTTGGTGGGGTCGAAGCCGTCCATCTCCGCCAGCAGCTGGTTGAGGGTCTGCTCCCGCTCGTCATTGCCGCCCATGCGGTTGTCGCGGGACTTGCCGATGGTGTCGATCTCGTCGATGAACACGATGCAGGGGGCCACCTTGCTGGCCTCCTTAAAGAGGTCCCGGACGCGGGATGCACCCACGCCCACGAACATCTCCACGAAGTCGGAGCCGGAGATGGAGAAGAAGGGCACGTTGGCCTCGCCGGCCACGGCCTTTGCAAGCAGGGTCTTGCCGGTGCCCGGAGGGCCCACCAGCAGCGCGCCCTTGGGGAGCTTGGCGCCGATCTCCGTGTATTTCTGGGGGTTGTGGAGGAAGTCGATGATCTCCGTCAAAGACTCCTTGGCCTCGTCCTGACCGGCCACGTCCCGGAAGGTGACGCCGGTGGATTTCTCCATGTACACCTTGGCGTTGGCCTTGCCCACGCCGCCGATGCCGCCGATGCCTCCCATGCCGCCCTTTTTGTTGATCCAGCGCATGGCCAGGGAGAACATCAGGAAGATGAACACGAAGGGCACCACATAGCTGATGAGGACCGCCAGAATGGGGTTCATGGCGGCCTGATAGGGCTCACCCAGAGGGACGCCGGCCTCCTCGCAGCGGGCGGTGATGGCGTCGCCGCTCTCCGTGGGGACGCAGTAGAGGTGGTAGTCCGTCTCATAGGTGGTCCCGGTCTCCGGGTCCTTGTACACGTACCCCTCCACGGGGGTGATGACCAGGGTGCCCTCGGTGCTGTCCACCTGGACCTCGCGGACCTGGCCCTCCTCCAGCAGGTCCAGGAAATCCGTGTACCGGATCTCCGCGGAGCCGGTGTGGCTGGCAGCGCTTCCCAGGTAATTGCTGGCATAGCTGATGACGATGGTCAGCAGCGCCGCCCAGCACAGCAGGGAGATCACGCCCCGCCAGTTGCTGTTTTTGTCGTTTTTGTTGTTTTTGTTGTCGTTTTGGTTCATGTATGGAACTCCTCTCAGGTGAAAGGCAAAATACCCTTACAAATAAAGGGATGAAATCCTTGCAAGTATAACACAGAAGCGGCGGGGCTACAAGGAAAAGCCTTGGATTTTTGATGAAATTTCTGTGAATTCCACTTTATTGTGTCCGGCGGCTATGGTATACTAAACTGCAAATGTGAGAAAAAGAGCCCGCTGGAAAGACCGCTCCGGCGGGGTGAAGTAGTTTGCTTGGGGGAGACACCATGGACCAACAGAGAAAAAACGACCTGACCGCCGGAGCCGACGGCATCATCGAGGGCCGCAACGCCGTCATCGAGGCCCTGCGGGCCGGGGAGACCATTGATAAGATCTACCTGCAAAAGGGCGAGACGGACCGGACCCTGGGCCACATCGCCTCCACGGCCCGCGCCGCCGGCGTGGTGGTGGTGGAGGCGGACAAGCGCAAGCTGGACGCCATGAGCCGCACCCACGCCCACCAGGGTGTCATCGCCCTGGCGGCGGTGCGGGAATATGTCAGCGTGGAGAGCATCCTCTCCGCCGCGGCAGAGAAGGGGGAGGCGCCGCTGATCGTGGTGTGCGACGAGATCTCCGATCCCCACAATCTGGGCGCCATCATCCGCACCGCCGAGTGCGCCGGGGCCCACGGGGTGGTGATCCCCAAGCGCCGCAGCGCCGGGCTCACCGCCGTGGTGGCCAAGACCTCCGCCGGCGCCGTGGCCCACATGCCCGTGGCCCGGGTGCCCAACATCCCCACGCTGCTCAAGGATCTGAAAAAGCAGGGGGTGTGGGTGTTCGGCACCGCCGCCGGAGGGACCACCTCCCTCTATGACGCGGATCTGAAGGGCCCTGCCGCCATCGTCATCGGCAGCGAGGGCGACGGCATGACCCGCCTGGCCATGGAAACGTGCGACTTTCTCGTCAGTATCCCCATGCGGGGCAAGCTGAACTCCCTCAACGCCAGCGCCGCCGCTGCCATTTTGCTGTACGAGGCGGTGCGCCAGAGAGGCTGACCTTTACGAAAACCACGGAATAAAGAGGTTGGATATGGTTCCAAAGGACGCGGACAATCGATATGACGATCTGCTCTCCGGCGGCGTGCCCGCCGCCTCGGAGGACTACTCTCTGGAGGAGATCCTGGCGGAGTTCGGCGCAGGGGAGGAGCAGCGGCTGCTGCGGGGCACCGAGGCAGAGGAGACACCGCCCTCCGCTCCGCCGCAGCCCCGGCAGAGGGAGGCCGCTCCTGCTCAAGCCCCGGCGCAGCCCCGGCGAAAGGAGGCCGCCCCGGCCGTCCCGGCGCAGCCGGAGCCGCCGGAGGCGGAGCTGCCCCCCGCCCCCCGGCCCATCCCGCTGGAGGAAGTGGTGGGCAGCACCGTGGACGCGGTGATGGAGGAGAGCCGGGAGCCTCTGCTCAAGCCCCGGCGGCGCCGGGGCCTGTTCTCCCGCAAGCCCATGGAGGAAGAGGAGACGGAGGAGCTGTACCAGCGGCCTCCGGCCCCTGAGCCGGAGCCGGAGGCAGAGCCCATCGGGCCGGAGCCGGACCTTGTGGATGTGTCGGAGGCCTGCCGCCGGGAGAGCCGGATCCTCAGCGCACCCCTGCCAGCGGCGGCGGTGGTGTCGCTGCTGCCGGCGGTGCTGCTGGCGGCGGAGACCTACGGGCTGGAGATCCCCTTCTGGACCGGACAGGTGAAAAACCAGTGCCTGGTGCTGCTGGGCTGTCTGGCGGTGGTGTCGCTGCTGGCCCGGCGGGTGTACCTGCGGGCGTTCCGGCTGCTGAGCCGCAGGCGCTGCTCCAGCCAGCTGCTGGCAGTGCTGTCGGCTCTGGCCTCGGCGGCGGACTGTGTGCTGTATCTGACGTCCCAGGCCCGTTCCGCCGCCATGCCCTACGCCGCCGTCAGCTGTATGGCGCTGACCTTCGCCCTGTGGGGCGCCGCCCGGGAGGGCGAGGGTTATCGGGATACCTTTCGGGCGGCGGCTGTGGACGACGAGCCGCCGTACCTGGTGACGGAGACGGAGCGGGGCGCCTGCAAGCAGCGGGGCGCTGTGCGGGGGTTCTACACCACCGCCGTCCGGGACGACGCGGTGACGGTCTGGCAGGCGGTGCTGCTGCCGGTGGTGCTGGTGGCCACGGTGGTGTTTGCCGGGCTCAGCTCCCTGGGCCAGGGCAGGGGGGCGGACTTCCTGCTCAACTGGTCCGCCATATTGGCGGCGGGAGCTACCTTCGCCCTGCCCCTTTGCTGGGCGCTGCCCTTTTCCAAGCTGGCCCGCCACCTGCAAAAAACCGGCTGCGCCGTGGCCGGCTGGAGCGGGGCGGAGAAGATCAGCAGCCAGCGCCGCATGATTTTGACCGACGGGGACCTCTTTCCCCCGGGCACCATCCAGCTCAACGGCGTCAAGGTCTTTGGCGAGGAGCTGGGACAGGCCGCCTCTTACGCGGCCACGCTGGCCCGGTGCGCCGGGTGCGGCCTGGAGCGGGTCTTTGACGGGCTGCTGCGCAGCGAGGGCGGCCGCTATCAGGAGGCCCAGGACTTCAGCTTCTACGAGGAGGGCGGCTATTCCGCCACCATCCACGGTGAGACGGTGCTGCTGGGCACCGCCTCCTTCATGCGGAAGATGGAGGTGCGCCTGCCGGGGAACATCAACCTCAAGACCGGGATCTTCCTGGCGGTGGACCGGCAGCTGGCCGCGGCCTTCGCGGTGAAGTACCACGCCGCCGAGAATGTGGATTTCGCTCTGCGGATGATGCGCCGCAGCCGGGTGACGCCGGTGCTGGCGTCCCGGGACCCCAACATCACCCCGGCCCTTTTGAAGCGCAAGTTCCACAAGGGCGTGAAGGTGGAGTACCCGGACCTGACGGACCGGGTGGCCCTCAGCGAGGCGGAGCAGGACCGGGGACTGCCCCGGGCGCTGATCTTCCGGGAGGGCCTGCTGCCCTATGCTGAGGCCGTGTGCGGCAGCCGCCGGCTGTGCCGGGCGGTGCGGCGGGCGGCGGGGCTGTCCTTCTTCGCCAGTGCCGCCGGGACGCTGCTGACGTCCTATCTGGCGTTCCAGGGGTCCTACGACCTGCTCTCCCCGCTGGCGCTGCTGGTGTTCAGCCTGCTGTGGACGGCGCCGGTGCTGCTGATGGCCGACTGGACCGGCCGCTACTGAGCCGGAACCCACCCGAAAAACAGCGGAGGGCCGCCCGCCGGGCGGCCCTTCATTGATTGATTGGAAGAATGCCGTAAGGCCCCCATTGTCTGCCGGAACGCTGCGCGGGCACAAAAACGCCCGGGAGCAGTGGGACCTGTTCCGGGCGGCACCGGGGCTGTTATAAAATTCATGTGAATGGAGGCAAGCTGCCATGAAAAGAAGATTCCTCGCCGTATGCTGTGCCCTGGCCCTGGTGCTGGGTGCCGTTCCCGCCGCCGGCGCCCTGGAGGGGGAGGCCCGGCGCGCCGCCGATATCCTGGTGACCCTGGGCCTGACGGACGATGCCGGCGATCTTACCGCCCCCGCAACCCGGGGCCAGGCGGCGGAGCTGCTGGTGAAGCTGGCCGGAGCGGAGCAGGAGGCCGCGGCCTCCCGCTGGACCGCCGGGTTCCTGGACGTGACGGCCCAGGCGGCCGCCGCCGTGAACTACGCCGCCCGCCAGGGCTGGATCAGCGGCGTTACGGCCACGGCCTTCCAGCCCGGCAGGACCGTCACCGCCAATGCCTGGAGCGCCTTTTTGCTGCGGATGCTGGGATACAGCGACAAGGACGGGGACTTCACCGTCACTGACGCCGCCCGCTTTGCCCAGCGGATCGGGCTCTTTCCCGCCGCCTGGGACGGCGCCATGACCCTGGGTGACCTGTATGAGACCGCCGCCGCGGCTCTGACCTTCTCCTACCGGGACGGCAGCGGCACCGTGATCGGCCGCATGGTGGAACAGGGTGCCGTCACCCGCTCCGCGGCCAACGCCCTGGGGCTCCTGACCCCCACCCTCACCGCCCGGCAGGCGGCGGACCGGTACGCCTCCGCCGTGTTCTGCCTCCAGGTCTACGAGAGCCAGGAGGCACTTCGGGAGAATACGCCCTCCGCCGCGGCCAGCGGCTTCTTCATCCGTGAGGACGGACTGGCGGTTACCAATTACCACTCCATCGAAGGAGGGGAGACCGCCTTCGCCATCCTCTCCACAGGAGAGGTCTGCGCCGTGGAGAGCGTGGTCTACTATGACAGCGGCATCGACATCGCGGTGCTCCGGATCGCCCGGACCACCCGGGACGGCACCGCTGTTTCCGCTTTCAACCATCTGGACATGGTTTCCACCGCCGACGTCCGCCCCGGCGACACGGTCTACACCATCAGCAACCCCCTGGGCATGGGCCTGGCCGTCAGCACCGGCGTCATCAGCGCCACAGACCGGGAGGTGGAGCGCTACGCTCTGCCCTGCATCATGAACACCGCCGACATCTCCCAGGGCAGCAGCGGCGGCGCGCTGCTCAACGAGTATGGCCAGGCCATCGCCGTCACCTCCGGCGCCTACCTCTACGGCAACAACATGTATCTGGCCGTCCCCATCGACCCGGTCCTCACCGCGGACCTGACGGTCCCCGGCCAGCCCCTGGCAAAGGCCTCCGGCGCCGCCTGAGGCCGCCCTCCGCGCAGCAAAAGGCCGCCCCTTTCGGGGCGGCTTTTTCCGTCTGTGGTATTTGTCAGCGGCAGTCCCCGTGATCCAGCAGGAACGCCTCCAGCTCCTCCGCCGTCCGGACCACCGCCACGGCGCCGGCCTGCGCCAGCTCGCCGGGGGCGGCGTAGCCGAAGAACTCCACGCCCACGCAGTCGATGCCGCATTCCCGGGCGCCCAGCACGTCGAACTTCCGGTCGCCCACCATCAAAATGGCGGGTTTGTCGGCCTCGGTGAGGCCCAGGCGGCGCATGGTCTCCCGGATCACGTCCGCCTTGCTCCAGTCTCCCACCGGCGGGCTGCCGGTGATGGCCGCCATGGAGGGCGCGAAACCGAACTTCTCACAGATGGGCACGCACATCTCCTCCGGCTTGGAGGAGGCCAGTGCCAGCACGAAGCCCCGCTCCTTCAGCCGCGCGCACAGCTCCGGCATCCCGGGAGCCGCGGCGTTTTCAAACTTCCCGATGGGCGCGTAGCGCTCCCGGAACAGACGGATGCCCTCCAGGGCCTCCTCCTCGGTGAAGCCGCAGTACTCCATGTAGGAGTCCTGAAGGGGCGGGCCGATGAAGTTCAGCAGCGTCTCCGTCGGCGGGACGGGCCGTCCCATCTTCTCCAGAGCGTAGCGCAGGCAGTTGAGGATGCCCTCCTTGGAGTCGGTCAGGGTCCCGTCCAGATCAAAAAATATGTAGTGATACATCAAATCTTCTCCTCTTGTCTCTCACGGAGAAAATTCTATCATGCCCGCTCCGCTTTCGCAAGGGGGCGGGAGCCGTTTTTCCTCTTTGGGCAAAAAGGAAGTGCCTCCGGGGGATTCTTTTGGAAAACATCCGCAAACAAATGCCGGGGCGGTGCCAAGCACCGCCCCGGCATGACGTCCCGGCACTCAAGCCGGGCGGCCGGCTTCTCCGTCGTCCCCGCCGGTGGAGCGTGCCCGCTTCCGTCGGGAGAGGATGCTTTTCACGCCGCCGGCCAGCAGTCCCAGCCCCGTGAGGCCCCCTGCCGCCAGCACCGCCCGCCGGAGCCGCAGCCAGGGCAGCACCTCTCCGTCCCGCTGAGCCTTCATCTGGGGCCACCACTCGTCAAACCGGGCGTCCTGCATCACGTCCTCTCCGAACCGCTGGATCCAGGGGGCGATGGCGGCGTCAAACTTCCCGTCCGCCCAGACCCACAGCGCCCAGAACGCCGCCAGCCACACTCCGGCGGCAAAGAGCAGGGCCTTCTGCCCCCGATTCAGGCGCGGTCCCAAAAGCCCCCGCTCCGGCCCCGCCAGGCGCCGCCCTGCCAGGGTGAAACCCGCGATCAGCACCAGCAGCCCTGCGCAGAAGATCACGGGCTTCCACTGGTCGTGGGTATAGGGGACTGTCAAGGTCCCCAGGTCCACGCTCTCCCAGTCCGGCGTCCCCAGCCGCAGCAGGCACACGAAGGCGTACCACTGGAGGGCGGCGGAGAGCAGGAGCTTGCGCAGCAGGTTCAGCCAGAAGGCGCCCTCTGCCTCCACGCCGCCGTACCGCACCGGGTGGGCCGCCAGCACGAAGCCGATCCACCCCATAGCCACCGACAGGGGCAGCGCCGCCAGGCTCACATAGGGAATGCCCAGCCGCGCCGTCACCGCCAGGGCCAGGGATACGGCAAAACACACGTCGAACCGCAGCCGCAGCCGGGACATGAGCCGCCGCTTCAGCGCCGCCGTCTCCGGCGGGCTCTCCTGCCGCAGGGTCTGGCCCGCCAGAATGTCGTCGGCGGTGACGCCGTACAGCTCCGCCAGGGCCGGCAGTACCGTGATCTCCGGGAGCCCTCCCCCGGTCTCCCACTTGCTGACGGTCTTGTTGGAAACGCCCAGGATCTCCGCCGCGGCCTCCTGGGTCAGCCCCTTGGCCTTTCGCAGCATGGCGAGATACGCCCCGGTCTTGTTGGTGTCCATGGCCGTCCTCCTTTCTCTCTGGGTCCATGCTACCGGATGGGGCGGAAACTGTCCACCCCCGCTGGCGGAAGCGGACTCTGCGGAGCGCAGACTTCCTCCAACTCCCTGGGATCACAGGGCTCCCGGCGCGCCGCTCTCCGTTTTCAGATCCGCCCACAGCAGATCCGCCAGCACCCAGGCCAGGGGGATCAGGGCCACCCAGATGGCCTTGCCCTGGATCCGGCGGCACAGCACGGTGGACAGCACACCGCCCAGCACGAACACCGCCAGCATCCCCAGGTGGCACAGGCTCCGCCGGACGTACTGCCGCTCCCGGGTCCGCAGGGCCATGCAGCAGGCGATGCCGGTCTGGCGCAGGTGGTTGGTGCAGAAGGTGGTGGCCATAGGAACGCCCTCCGCCGCCCGGAAGGTGTTGTACTGCATGGAGCAGATGAAGTTGATGGCCACCTGGGAGATCTGGAAGGGCGCCGTCTCCGGCAGCAGACCCAGGACGAACACAGCTGCCATCTCCACGGCCACCAGCACCGTCTCCCACTGGGTGGGCAGGCGCCAGCGGTCGGAGGTCCGGGCGGCCTCCGACAAAAAGGCGCCCAGGAAATAGGCGCTCATGGGGATCAGATAGTACAGGGCCTTTCCCCAGTGGGCGTCGCCGGCCGCCATGGCGAACAGCACGAAGTTGGCGGTCTGGGCGTTGCAGAACACGCCGCCCCGGATGGTGTAGGTAAAGGCGCCGAAGTAGCCGCCCACAAACATCAGGATGGTGAAGATCCACCACCGCTGGCTCTCCGGATAGTCCGTGCCGTCCCGTTTGCGCAAATGAAGCATCCCGGTTCCTCCCGATCCGCCGCACCGGTCTTTTGCGGCGTTTTTCTCCATGATAGTACGGCCTTCGGCCGGATTCAAGAAAAACCTGCCCGCCGGAGGGAAAAGGGAGGGGACCGCATTGCGGTCCCCTCCCGAAAGATCCCCAGACAGTGTGTCCGCCTCCCGCGCCAGTCCCACGAGGGGCCGGAGGCGCCGGAGAAGGCGCTCAGAACTTCAGCTTCCAGACCACCTCGCCGGTGGTCAGGGTGTCCCCGCTGCGCAGGGCGCAGGGCATGGAGATGGCCGTGCCGTTGACCCGGGTGCCGTTCTGGGACCCCAGGTCCTCCAGGTACACGGTGTCCTCCGCCAGGAACACCCGGGCGTGCCGCCGGGAGACGGAGGGGTCGTCAAAGACGATGTCGCAGGTGCCGTCCCGGCCCACGGTCAGCTCCCGGACCAGGGTGTATTCCGGGCTGTCCCCGGCCAGGGTGCCGCAGACCGTCTCCACCCGCAGGAAGATCCCCGCCGCCTCCGGAGCCGGAGGCGCGGCCGGGGCCGCCGGGGCGGCGGGCTGTTTCTTTTTCCGAAGCAGCACCGCGGCCAGGGCCGCCGCCAGCACTGCGGCTCCCCCGATGATCCACACCAGGGGCGGCACGGCGGGGCCGCCGTCCGGCTCCTCCGCCGGGGCGGCCTGGGCCGCCGCGCCGGTGTTCCCGGAGGGCGGCAGCTGGACCGGCGGCTCCGCCTGGCCGTCCGCCGTCTCCGCCTGCTCCGGCAGGTCCACGGTGCTCTCCGCCCGGCACAGCAGCTCGCCGCCGGAGGCGAAGGTGACGGTGAGGGGCTGGTCCGCGCCGGAGGCGGTGCAGCCGGTCAGGTCGAAGCCGGTGACCAGCATGGCCCCGTTGAGGGCGGCCAGCTGCTCCGCGGCCTCGGCCGCGGCGGCGGGATCCGCCGCCGCGCAGCTGGTGCCGCCGGAGGCCTCCGCCAGCAGGCCCAGGGACTCGATGGCCCCGCTGTCTCCGCCCACGCCCACGGCGTGGAGCATCACGTCCGAGCCGCTCAGCCGCTCCAGCAGGTCCTCGTGGGAGACGCCGCCCGCCGGGTCGTACTGGACGGCGTCGGACAGCACCACCATGCACCGCAGCTCACTGCCCTCCCGGGGGATGGCCTCGAAGGCGTCCAGAGCCTGGTCGATGCAGCTGTGGAGGCGGGTGACGTCCTCGTCAAAGGGCAGGGCCTCCATGGCCTCCGCCAGGTCCTCCGCCGGGATCTCCTCCGCCGACAGGGAGAAGGCGTCGCCGAAGGTGGCCAGGAGGTAGCGGGTGTGCTCGCCCCCCTGGGCGGCCAGGGCCCCGGCGTAGGCCGCCAGCTCCTCCCGGAAAGGCGGCATGGAGGTGGAGTTGTCCACCAGCAGCAGATAGGTCACGGGGGATCCGGCCTGGCGCACCGTCTCCAGGGCGTGGGCGGCGGAGAAGGTCTGGCCGCCGATCCCGGCCCGGGCCTGGGTGACGGGCCGGTCGGTCTCCGACAGCTCCACGTAGGTATACAGGGTGCTGCCCTGCACGAAGGCCCGGACGATCTCCGCGCCCTCCGCCGCCAGGGCGTTTACGCACAGCAGACCCGCCGCGGCGCAGGCCGCCAGGGCCCCAAGCAGTCGTCTCATGGTCATTCCTCCACAAATACGGTGATGAGGGAAAAGTTGTCGTTGCCCGGCGGGGTGCGGCGGATGTGCCGCAGCAGCATCAGCCGGGCCCACTGCTCCGGGGTCTGCGCCTTCAGGCAGTCCGCCAGGATCTCCTCCCGGTACACATACTCCCAAAAGCCGTCGGAGCACAGCAAAAAGGCCTGGCCCGGTGCCAGGGGCGCCGAGGCGGTCTCCGGGGAACAGGTCTCCCGGCCCAGCACCCGCAGCAAACTGGAGCGGTCGTCGTCGTGGTAGACGTCCATCCGGGAGATCTCGCCCCCCAGGAACTTGCGGTAGGTGACGGAGTGGTCCGCGGTCAGCTGGGTGCAGCCGCCCTCCGCCACCCGGTAGAGCCGGGAGTCCCCGATGTGGCCCCAGAGGGCAGTGTCCCCCTCCAGCCACAGCGCCACGGCGGTGGTGCGCATCTCCTCCTGGCCGGGGAGCTTCTGCCCCTCCAGGATATCCCCGTTGGCCCGGACAAAGGCCTCCCGCAGGGCGGTCTCTCCGGCCTCGCCGGCGGACAGGCAGGCCCGGCAGACCGCCTCCGCCGCCAGGGCGGAGGCCACCTCCCCCCGGCCGTGTCCGCCCAGGCCGTCGGCCAGGACGAACACCTCCCGGCCGTTGCCGTGGCCCAGGCGGAGGCTGTCCTCATTGTGAACCCGGCCGCCCTGGTTGGTATAGGAATAGGCGGTGATCGTCATACTCACTCCACTTCCAGGCACACGGTGTTGGCCGCCTCGCCCAGGTAGATGGCGCTCTTGGGCGGCAGCTTCACCGGGGTGTCCGGGGTCAGGCGCTGGCCGTCGGCCAGGAAGGTGCCGTAGGTGGAGCCCAGGTCCGTGACCACGAACACGCCCTCCCGCCGGTCAAAGTAGATCTGGCAGTGGCGCGCGCTGACGCCGGGGGTGCCCTCCTGATAGACCAGGCGGCACACGGCGGCGTCCCGGCCGATCTGGACCGGCTGGTGGTGGAGCTGGACCGCCTGTCCGGCGTGCTGGGGAGCGGTGGACCGCAGCACGGGGGTGCCCTGGGCCTCCTTGGGCTCCTCCGCCGCCGGGGCGGGAGCCTTCTTCTTCCGCAGCACCAGCACCAGGACCACGGCGATCACCACCACGGCCGCGGCGATGCCGCCGTAGAGGGCCAGGTTGGAGCCGGTGTCGGCCTCATAGAGGGCGTAGGGGATGCTGTTGCGGTCCAGGATGGGCAGGATCTCGCTGATGCTCACGGCGTAGAACAGGTTCTGGTCCAGGTTGGACGCGGCGGTGTTGATGCCCAGCACCGCGCCGCTGCTGTCCACCAGGGGACCGCCGGAGTTGCCGCCGCTCATGGCGGTGTCGGTCTGGATCAGGCGGCGGCCGGTGCCGCTCTCGGTGAGGAAGCGGCTGACGCTGCCGGTGGTGACGGTGGCGTCGTCCTTGCTGAAGGAGGTGACGGCCTGGATGGTGATGTCTGCCGCCAGGGGATAGCCCACGGCGTAGACCTCGCTGCCCAGCATGGCCTCCTCGGGCTCCCGCAGCAGCAGCGGCTCCCGCAGGTCCGTGGCCTTCTCCAGCTTCAGCAGGGCCACGTCCTTCTCGGCGTCGTAGTCCACCAGATAGGCCTCCTGCTCGCTGTCCTTGTCAAAGACGGCATAGAGCTCACCGCCGCCCAGAGCCTTGCCCACCAGGATGAATTCCTCCACCACGTGGCAGTTGGTGACGATGTACTGGGGATCCTCCCCCTGAGGGCCCACGAAGAAGCCGGTGCCCTGCCAGTAGTTCATGGTGCCGTCGTCGTCGGGGGCGCCGGTGCGGATCATGACGATGCCGTTGAGGGTGTTCTGATCGAAGGCGGCGCTGGCCGGGGCCGCGCACGCCAGCGCCAGGACGGCGGCCAGCACCAGGGCCGCAAGATGACGAAGTTTTCTCATACCACACACTCCAAATCGTTTTATTTGCAGGAAATCAGGATCCCGGTGAAGTTGTCCTGGGCGGGGAGGTCCTTTTCCAGCACCATCTGCTCCAGCAGGGCGCAGCCCTCCTCCGGCCGCAGGGCCATGGCCTCCATCAGCTCCGGAGGGGTCAGCACGCCGCTGACGCCGTCGGAGCACAGCAGCAGCGCATCGCCGGGCAGCAGCGCCAGGGGCCGCAGGCTGCGGTCCACCTCCTCCAGGCGGTCGATGCCCACGAAGGAGGTCAGCCGGTGGGCGTCCTCGTCCTGCTCCGCCCGCTCCCGGCAGATGACGTCCTGCTCCAGTTCCCGGGCGTAGAGGGTATTGAGGAAGGTGTGCTCCCGGTTGAGCTGGAACACGCCCCCGTCCCGCAGGAGGAAGATGGCGCTGTCTCCCACGCTGACCCAGTGCAGGGCGCTGCCCCGCAGATGGACCGCCGCCAGGGTGGTGCCGCTGGCGCCGGAGAAGCGGCGGAACACCTCCCGGCTGACGGCGTGAACACTCTCTGCCAGCCAGGCGGGGATGTCCGTGTCGGGGCCGCAGTCCCGGAACCGGGCCAGCAGGTCCTCCACGGCGCTCTGGCTGGCCTCCTTGCCGTCGGCCATGCCGCCCATGCCGTCGGCCACCACGGCCAGGAGGCCCTGGCTGCGGCGCAGGTCGGGGCTGGCCGCGTTCACCACGGCGAAGGAGTCCTCCTGCCGTTCCCGCCGGCCCACGCCCTGGATGTTGCCCACCTCCACCGTCAGCCCGCCCGGCTCCCGGGGCAATTCCCGGGTGACGGAGGGCTCGGTGACCCGCCGGGAGCGGCCCAGCAGGTTATGTAGCAGACCCATGGCGGTCCCCCTCTTTGTCCTCCCAGCGGAACCGCTCGCCGCACAGCGGGACGAACAGCAGCTTGGTCTGGCCGAAGTCGATGAGGTCGTAGGCCTTCAGCGGCATGGGGGAGAACAGCTCCTCCCCGTTGAGATAGACGATGTTGCGCCCCTCGCCGGGGATGAGGTTGAAGCGGTTGTTGCGGTCGCTGTAACTGATGCGGGCGTGGTTCTCCGCCGAGATGGTCATGTCCCCGGTGACGGTGATGTCCATGCGCTCGCTGCGGCCGATGGCGTTGATGCCGCCCCGGACGGTGTAGCTCTTGCCCCGGCTGGGGCCCTCCACGCAGACGAGCCACCCCACCACCGGGTCGAAGCCCATCTCCTGCTGCATCATGGCCACGGTCTTGCCCGCCTGGGCCACGCTGACGCCCAGGCCCCTGGGCGGCGCCGTGGGCTCCGGCGCAGGCTGAGGCGCGTAGCCCCTGGGGGGCATGGTTTTGGAGGGGGCCGTCACCGGCGTGGGGGCGTAGCCCCGGGGCGGCTGGGTCCGGCTGTCCTCCGTGGCCGGAGTATAGCCCTTGGGCGGCTGGGTTTTCTGGGGCGCCGTCACCGGCGTCCGGGACAGCGGCGCCGTGGGCTGGGGCGCCGTCACCGGCACCGGGGCCGTGGGATTGACGGCGGTGGTCCGGACCGGGGCGGTGCGGCCCGCCGCGGCCACGGTGATCTGCTGGTTGGTCTTACAGTAGGGGCAGGTAGGGTACTTATCCGGGTCATAGAGATGTCCCCGCCCGCATTCGATCTGTGCCATGGGGTTCCCTCCTCCTATCTCTGATGGGTCAGCTGATATCCACGTTGGTCACATGGGACACCGGGGAGGTGTCCAGATTATCGGCACTGTTGTTCAGGGTAAAGCTCTTGAGGTTCGTCAGGTTCGACAGGGCGCTGATGTCCCGGACGGGATGGTCGTAATTGCCGATATACAGCGTCAGGGTCTGCAGCTCCGTCAGGCTCGCCAGGGCGGAGAGGTCGTTGTTGACGACATTGCTGTTGATGTACAGCTCCGTCAGCCCCGTGAGGCTGCTCAGGGGGGCCAGGGAGATGCCCGGGTCGTCGTAGCCGTTGTTGCCGTAATAGCGCAGGGTCTTGAGCCCCGTCAGGCCCTTCAGGGGCGCCAGGCTCTCCACCGGACCGTCCACATCCAGGGATTGCAGCTGCGTCAGTCCCGCGAGGCCCTCGATGTTGATCGGCGTCTTGAAATCATAGTCCCGGCTGGGCAGGTCCAGGGACTGCAGCTTGGTCAGGTTGGTCAGAGGCGTCACGTCGGTATACATAGCGCCAGAGCCGTAGAGCTGCAGCTCCCGCAGCTCCGTCAGGTTCTCCAGGCCCTGGAGGCTCTTCAGCCCCTCGGTCCGCACGGACAGGGACTGCAGCTTCGTCAGACCCTCCACGCCCTTCAGGGAGGAAATGCCGGAGTCGCTGCCGCTCAGCCGCAGCTCCCGCAGATCCGTCAGGCCGGAGAGGAAGCTCAGGTCCTCCACATAGTAGTTTCCGGAGAGGTTCAGATTTTGCAGCTTCGTCAGGCCCGACAGCACGCTCAGGTCGGTCACGTTGCCCACGTTCAGGTACAGCTGCGTCAGCTTCGTCATGCCCGCCAGGGCGCTGATATCCGACAGGGAGTAGTAACCGCTGCTGTTGTAGTCGTCCAGATTCAGCGTCCGCAGCTCCGTCATGCCCGCCAGGGGGGCCAGGCTGATGATGCCGCTGACATTCAGCCGCAGCTCCTGGAGCTTGGTCATGCCGGACAGGGCCTCCAGATGGGTGACGCCGTTGGCGCCGGAAGTGCCGTTGTTGCGCCCGATCTCCAGGCGGGTCAGGCCCGTCAGGTTTTTCAGCGGCGTCAGGTCCAGGTCCTCAAAATCGCCCCAGATATAGACCTCCTGGAGCTTGGTCATATTTTCCATGAAGGAAAGGTCGGAGATGTAGTTGTTGCTGCCGTTGAAGTTCAGGTTCTTCACGTTGACAAGGCCCGACAGCACGCTCAGGTCCGCCTCGCCCACATCGTTCAGCTGGAGGTACTCCAGCTTGGTCCAGCCGGACATGAAGGACAGGTCCTCCACCGGGGAACCGTAGTAGTTGAACTCCGTCAGGTTGGTCAGGCCCGACAGGGGGCTCAGATCCGTCAGGTTGGGGTTTTCCCGCAGGTCGATGTACTCCAGCTTCTCCAGGCCCGCCAGGGGCGAGACGTCGGTGATGTCGTTGCTCCCCAGGCGCAGGCTGTTCAGCTCCGTCAGCGGCTCCAGGGGGGTCAGGTCCGTGATCTCGTTGCCCTCCAGGCTCAGATAGGTCAGGTTGATCATGTACTGGAGATCCTGGATATCGCTGTCCGTCAGGCCCATGTTCTCCAGCTCCAGCCGCCGCTCGTCGGTGCTGTATGTCTGGCCCTGGATGGTGATGGAGGGCACCGCGGACTTTTTGAGGGGACTGCCTCCGCCTCCGTCTCCGCCGCTGCCGCCGCCCAGGAAGCTGGAGGCGATCACCAGCGCCAGCACCGCCGCGGCGATGGCGCCGAAGAATTTGGGCCGCTTCTTCACCTTCCCGATCAGTTCATCCAGCTGGCTGCCGGCGGTGGGCGCCGCCGGGGCCGCGCCGGGCAGGTCCACCACCCGCTGGCTCTCAATGGCCTCCAGAAACTCCGCCGCGCTCTGGAACCGGTCCTCCGGCTGGACCGCCAGGCCCTTGAGGATGGCCTTGTCCAGATACTCCGGGATCTCGATGCCGAGCTGCGAGATGGGCACCAGCTCGTCCTTGTCCAGCCGCTCCAGGCTCTCCGGCGGGAGATACCCGGTGATGGCCGCGTAGAAGCAGGCCGCGCAGGAGTACACGTCCGTGTAGGGGCCCTGGCGGCTTCTCCGGATGTACTGCTCCTTGGGGGCGTAGCCCACCTTCAAAATCACGTCCAGGCTCTTGGACTTGTCGCCGATGGAGTACCGGGCGGAGCCGAAGTCCAGGAGCTTGACCATACCGTCTTTGGTGATGTAGATGTTGTCCGGGGTCACGTCCCGGTGGATGAAGCCCTCGGCGTGGACCGCCGTCAGGGCCTGGAGGACGGGGATCATCACGTTGAGCGCCTCCTCCACGCTGACCTTGCCGCCGTGGTTGGCGATATAGGTCTTGAAGGAGATGCCCTCGATGTAGTCCATGACGAAGTACGACGTGTCGTTCTCGTCGAAGTAGCTGGTGACGCCGGCGATGTTGGGGTGGCCGATGAACTTGGCCAGGGTCCGGGCCTCCTCCAGAAAGCGCTCCGCGCCGTAGGTGAAGGCCTCGGTTTTGCTCTCGGCCAGGACGGAGACGGTGGTCCCGTCCACACGGGTGGCAAGCTCGCTGGGCATGAACTCCTTCACGGCCACCTTGGCGTTCAGCTGGGTGTCCAGGGCCAGGTAGGTGATGCCGAAGCCGCCCTGACCCAGCACCCGGCCCACGATGTAGCGGCCATTGAGCACTGTCCCGGCCCGGAGGGCCGTGGGGAATTTCTTCTCGTTTTCCGCCAGGTCAAAGCCGCAGTGGGGGCAGGGACCCCCGCCCTCCGGCCGCTCCTGGAAGCAGTTGTAGCAAAGGGTGGATACACTGGTCGGCATGATGCATTTCTCCCATCCGCAGTTGTTGGGGGGCGGGATCGCTCCCGCCCCCGGCGTATTCAGGTGCTTTCTCCAGAGGCGCCGCCTAGAACAGCGTCCCCTCTCCCTGGGCAAAGAGCATATCGTTGATGGCGTTGAGCTCCGTTCCGTGCAGGAGCCCGTGGCTGATGATGGCGTCCCGCCGGCTCCGGGGATAGAGCTGGGCGTAGGAGGCCTGCTGAAGCAGCCGCTGGGTCTCCTCCAGCGTGGCGCCCAGGCCGATGCACAGGCACAGCAGCCGGTCCCGGGAGGGCTTGCGCCGGCCGGAGAACACCTGGTGGAGGTACACCTCGCTCATGCCCGCCTTCCGGGCCAGGGCCGCCTTGGACAGGGACTTCTTCTCGTAGAGCGCCTGGAGCAGCTCGGAGACGCTCTGATCGGCAAAAAACGGCTGGTTTTCCGTCAGATAGGCGTCGATCTCCGATTCGCTCATCAGCTCCTGGATCAGTTCCCCTGTACTCTTCTCCTCCACACTTTTTCCCCCCTCTTTACTTCCAAAGTGAAATTGTATATACTAAATTTACAACGTTTTATAAGGCGATACAATATGCTCTCTGCATAGTATCCGCGGTTTGGGGGAGGGATTTCCCATCTACACCTGGCTGTTGGACATCCTGAAAACCGAATACGACGAGGTGCGCCTGCTCAAGGAGGGCCCCCGTGGCAGCGTGCGGCTGCTGCGCCACCGTGCCACGGGGCGGCGCTTTGTCCTCCGCCGCTTTACCGGCAGCGGGGAGGTCTACCGGAAGCTGCTGGACTGCGCCTGCTCCAATCTTCCTATGATCTACGAGGTGGCGGAGGGCGAGGGCGAGACCGCCGTGCTGGAGGAGTACATCCAGGGGGACACCCTGGGCTTTTTGTTGCAGGGCGGCCTGTTCCCCCCGGAGCAGACCCGGAAGATCGTCCTCCAGGTCTGCCGGGCATTGTGGGTGCTCCACTCCCTGGGCGCCGTCCACCGGGACGTGAAGCCGGAGAACATCCTCCTGCGGGGGGATGAGGCCGTGCTGATCGACTTCGACGCCGCCCGGCTCCACAAGCCCGCCCTCAGCGCCGACACCCAGATCCTGGGTACCACCGGCTTCGCCGCCCCGGAGCAGTACGGCCTGTCCCAGTCCGACCCCCGGGCGGACATCTATTCCGTGGGTATCCTCATCAATGTGATGCTCACCGGCCAGCACCCCTCCCGGAAGCTGGCGGAGGGGCGGCTGGGCCGGGTGGTGGACCGGTGCACCCACGTCAATCCCCAGCAGCGCTATCAGAACGTGCTGCGGCTGATGGAGGCGCTGTGACATGGATCAGACCTCAAAATCCTGCCCCTACTGCGGGTCGCCTCTGCCCCGGGCCGCCGCCTTCTGTCCCCACTGCGCCCAAAGCCTCCGGCCCCGCAGGACCATGGCGCCGCCCCTCCGGCGGTGGCGGCGGCTCCTGCGGCCTGCCGTGATCCTGGCGGTGCTGGCGGCGGCCATGCTGGCGGGCTGGCGCTGCCTGGCTCCCCGTACATTCGACGCCTACGGCCAGGTGACCTACACCGACGCCGATGGCACCTATCAGCTGCTGGTGACCTTTCAGAACGAGCGCTTCACGCCCCAGCCGGAGATCACGGAGCAGGCGGAGGCGGACGGGGAATACCGGATGCCCTCCCGCCTGTTCATCAACCATGTGGACACCGGTGCCAACGCCGGGCAGATCTTCTTGCAGAAGGTGGAGTGGGCCTCCGCCGAGCTGCTCCAGCCGGAGGACAGCCCCTCTCCCATGGTCTGCTCCCAGCCGGAGTACCGGGACTTCTCCCCGGACTCCGCCCTGGTCTCCCTGGTGGATTTCACCGGCCGCAGCGCCCCGGCGGAGCTGGTGTGGACCCTCCGCATGGAAAACGGGGACACCATCCGCCTGCGGCAGAAGATCGCGGCGGAACTGGTGGAGACCTATGACTTCGGCCCGGAGGACGCCCCCATGGACACGACGGAGGACCTCCAGGCCCTGGTGGACCGGATCGCAGAGGAGGTCCCTCTGCCCGCCGTGGTGAACCTCCACCTGCCCGCCGTCACCTACCAGGGCGGCCTCACCATCGGGGACCGGCCCATGAACCTCTTCGGCTCCGCCGACGCCTCCGGCCGCCGCACCGCCTTCACCGGCACCGTCCGGGTGGCCGCCCCGGACGGGCCCATCTGCTACTTTCACGACCTGGACTTCACCGGGGACGGTAGCGGCGTGGGCGTGTCCGCCTCGTCCCGCTTCTGGGCGGAGAACTGCGCCTTCACCAACTGGAAAACCGGCGTCCTGGGCTACGGGGACGTGTGGGTCAACGTGATCGGCTGCCGCTTCACGGGCAACGGCGTGGGGTTCCACTTCAACAGTGCCGGCAAATACGCCACCCACACCCTGTACAACGACAATCTCTTTGAACACAACGGCACCGCTGTGCTGCTGGAGCGGGTGCCCACAGAGGAGACGCTGAATTTCCAGGGCTGCCGGTTCACCGGCAACGGCACCGACATCGACAACCGCTGCGGCCATTCGCTGGAGATCGCCCAGGCCGTCTTTGAGTAAGGAGGAGACCGGATTTGGAACGCATCTGTCCCCACTGTGGGGCCCCTCTGCCGGAGGAGGCCTCCTTCTGCCCCCGCTGCGCCCGGGACATCCATCCCCGCAGGACGGCGAAGCCCCCGGCGCCCCTGCGGAAAAAGCGCCTGCTGGGCCTGCTGGTCCTGGCGGCGCTGATCGCCGGGGGCGTATACTGGGCGCTCCAGGCCCGTGCGCCTCAGGTCTACGACGGGGTGGGCGAGGTGATCTACACCGACGGAGACACCGCCTATCAGGTGCTGGTGGCCTGGCCCAACGACCGCTGCGCCCCGGCGCCGGACATCTACCAGAACGGGCGGGCGGAGGAGACCACCCGCTGGCCCTCCCGGCTGTATGTCAACTACAAGGATACCGGCGCCGACGCCTGGGACGAGTTCTCCGCCCGGGTGGAGAGCTTCCGGGTGGAGGTGGAACAGGACGCCCGGGGCGCCTCGGAGCTGACCGCGGAGGCCCCCACAGTCCGGGACGACTACTCTCCGGACGCCGCCATGGTCTCCACCCTGGACTTCACCGGGGACTGCGGGGAGCCCCAGGTGGTGTGGGTCCTGGAGCTGACCAACGGGGACGTGATCCGGGTCCGGCAGACCATGCACGTGACGCTTATCAACACCTACGTCTACGACTACCACGACTACCCCATGGAGACCCTGGAGCAGCTGCGGACCCTGCTGGACCGGATCGAGGCGGAGACGGACCGGCTGGACGAGGTGCTGGTCTACCTGCCTCCGGTCACCTACACCGGGAAGCTGGAGCTGACCGGCCGCTCCTATGAGTTCCACGGCTGCACCGACGGGACCGGCCGCACGGTGTTCACCGACACCGTCCACGTGGCTACGGAGCAGGCCTACTGGCTGAATTTCTTCTACGACATCGACTTTGTGGGGGACGGCTCCGGTGTGGGGTTGTCCTTCTCCGTCAGCGGCCGGGCCACGGACTGCACCTTCACCGGCTGGAAGACCGCCGTGCTGGGTTACGGCTACGCCTGGGTCAACGTGATCGGCTGCCATCTGGCGGACAATCAGGTGGGCTTCCACTTCAACAGCACCGGCCAGAGCGCCAATCACTCCCTGTACAACGACAACCGCTTCGAGAACAACGGCACCGCCGTGCTGCTGGAGAGCGTGCCCACGGACATGACCCTGGATTTCATGGGTTCAGTGTTCACCGGCAACGGTATCGATATTGACAACCGCTGCGATCACAGCCTGGACATCTCCCAGGCGGTATTTTCCTGAGCGGCCTTCAAACGCATAAAGAGCGCGCCCCCGGCCGGTGGCCGGAGGCGCGCTCTTTATGATTGAAAGGGGGAATCGATCTCTTAGCCGAAGTAGCGCTTCAGCAGGCCCTCGAAAGCCTTGCCGTGACGGGCCTCGTCGCGAGCCATCTCATGAACGGTGTCGTGGATGGCGTCGAGGTTGAGCTCCTTCGCCTTCTTGGCCAGCTCGAACTTGCCGGCGGTAGCGCCGTTCTCGGCGTCCACACGCATCTCCAGGTTCTTCTTGGTGGAGTCGGTCACCACCTCGCCCAGCAGCTCGGCGAACTTGGCGGCGTGCTCGGCCTCCTCATAGGCGGCCTTCTCCCAGTACAGGCCGATCTCGGGGTAGCCCTCCCGGTGGGCCACACGGGCCATGGCCAGGTACATGCCCACCTCGGTGCACTCGCCGGTGAAGTAGCCAAACGGCTTCGCCGTTCGGCGCCGGGGAACAGATGAAAATCCCCTATTCACATAAAAAATCAGTTGCACATGTGCAACTTTTCACATGCTGCAATTCCCATAGAGTTGCACCCAAACTTGCACATTGGGAGGCAATCACATGGGAACTGAAAGCAGCGCAAGCGTATTCCAGCTTGCAAGCGGGATGTGGGCGTTTCGCTACACCTTCACCAAAAATGGGAAACGGGTATCAAAACAGGTCAGCAAAGATGAAAGTGGAAATCCGCTGAAAAGTCGGAGGGCAGCAACCAGGGCGCGGCAAATTGCCATTGACAATGAATTGAATGCCCGCAAGCCAAAGCCCACGGTACGGAAAACTGTTCAAGAGGTCTATCAAGAATACTGTGCCAATGGCCGAAGTGACCGGGCATACACCACCAAACGCAAGCAAGACAGCCTTTGGAAAAACCACCTTTGCGCCCGGTTTGGGGAGCGGTACATTGATGAAATCAGCGCGGCGGAGGTGGTGGACTACTTGACGGAGTTGTATTGCAGCCGGGGTCTCTCCTATCGCTATGTGGAGGGCTTCTTGAAGATGTTCTATCTGCTCTTCGGGCAAGCCTATTCCCGGAACTATCTCGATGTGGACAGCTACAACAAGCTCTGTGTCAACAAAGATACGAAAATCCACATGCCAAAACTGAAAACGGATGATGATTTGGATATTGTGTCATTCAACCGGGAAGAGCTTGTTGTGCTGGATGATTACTTCCACGGTACCAACGCGGAAACGGCGTACTTGCTGGGCCGGTATTGCGGTCTGCGTATCAATGAGTGCTACGGCCTGAAATGGTCGAATGTTGATCTGAAAAACGGCACGATTTTGATTGACCGACAAATGCAATACCAGCAGGGGCGTATCAAGCTGGTGTCCCTCAAAACCCGCAACGCAAAGCGTACAATCCAGATGTGCGACAAATTGAAAGTGTACTTTCAAGGTCTGGCGGAGCGGCGGGAGCAAGACCAGTTCCGCCTTGCTGACTTACGGGAACAGAACCAGCGTATTATTGAGGATTTGGACGGGAGTAAAATTTCCTCCACGGAGCTTGTGAACTGTCTGCCTGATGGGAAAATCCAGACGGTGAACTCCATGAAGTTCCACACGCGGGCGGTTAAGGCCAAATGCGGGATAATGTTCAAATATCATTATCTGCGCCACACATACGGGACTATGATGGCGGAGCTGAATACACCCCAGCACCTACTTTGTTCGCAAATGGGGCACGGCAATATCCAGGTCACACAGCGGTATTATATCGCCCTCTCCAAAGCGGGGATTGATATTCTGCGGGAAAATCTCAATCGGCTATAACTAACAACTTTTGAAAAGAACGGGGCCAGAAGTGACAACTTCCGGCCCCGTTCTATCAACTCTCTTCAACTTGGTATCTTGTTTCAATATCTTCCAGAAACTTTTTCATACTCTCCACCACATCGGGAGGATTTATAATCGCCGCTCTTTTACGGAAACCGCAAACCCACGCGAAAAACTGGTCGCTGACTTCCACATTGGCGGTCACAACAAAATGCTTTTCATCATCCTGCCTGTAAAATACATCGGGGCTTGTTCCAAAGCGTTCAATCGCCGTATCAAGCAGCGAATTGATGAAGCGGATACTGACACGCTTTTGCGTCCCGCCAAACATGGAGAACACGCGGCGAGTATAGCTCTCCATATCCAGCTCGGCAAACACCTTTGCGCCCTCTCTCGGTTCATCAACGGCATTTACTTCCTTCATGCGGTCAATGCGGTATGTCCGCATGTCCTGGGCTTTATCGTCAAAGGCCAGCAGATAATAGTTACCCTCATTTATCAGCAGCTTATAGGGGCTGACCTTATAGGTGGCCCCCTTGCGGCGCTCCACCTGTTCACCCTTATTTTGAAGTGTATATTTCAGATATTTGAAGGTGATTTTTTGCGGAGTGTGGGGCTTTCCGTCCTGCTTGGTAGCCATAGCCGCATAGATAACGCCGACAGTCAGCAAAATGTTGTTACGGGTCGTTTTCACACGGTCACAGAGGAACACTTCTTTTTGCAGCTCTTCCGCCTGGTAGATACTGCAAAACTCGCTGATGGTCTGCACAAGCTCCTTGGCCTTGGACGCGGATATAAACTTGGCCGCATGTACGCACTCGGCCAGCAGCCGCAAATCGTCAAATTCAAACTGGCGGGACAATAGCCGGTATTTGCCGCCCTGTCCCCCGGCTATGTCCATCCCATACACATCCCGCAGGGCGGCTATATCCCGATAGATGGCGCGGCGCTCTACATCAATCCCGCACTCTTCCCGCAGATAATCCACAATGTCCCCGGCGGTGACTGGATGGTTTTCATCTGAATTTTCCAGAAAGTATTTCGCCACAAAGAGCGTTTTCACTTTTTGCTTTTCTGCTCTTGCCATGTGTGCCGCCTCGCTTTCCCGGTCTTATATCCAGTGTACCATAAAATCAGGGAAAAGGCAGCAGCGAAGTTATAGGGGGCCGCTCCACTATGAGCGGCCCCCCTGTCAAATAAGCTGTGCGTGGTTCTGTATTGCCGTTTCTATCCGCTGTGGCTCAATGCCGATATAGCGCTGTGTCACGGCGGCGGAGCTGTGTTGTAGTAGCCTCTGCACCAGGGCAATATCATAGCCGTTTGCCTTATAAATCTCGGTGGCGTACCACTTGCGGAAGCTGTGTGTGCTGATACCCTCAAATCCTAAATAGTCGCACACGATATGAAGCTGCTTCTGTATGGCTCGCTCGGTGATGGGAAAAATCAGCGCATTTCTGTCTATGCCGTTGCGCAAGCAATAATTTTCGATATATTGCTGGATAACAAGCGGAACCGTGAACACGCGGCGCTTGCCTGTTTTTTGCTCGGTGATTTCCAGGCGGTATCTGTCACCATCCCGTACAATATCACAAGGCCGCAGCTTCAATATATCGCTGATACGCAAGCCCAAATTCCCTTCCAGCACAAGGGCGGTGGCTATGCGCTCATTGGAGCGGCAACCGCTGAACCCCTCGCGCATGGTCTGGATTATCTCTTTATATTGCTCGGTGGTGAGCGCCTTTGTTTTCTTGTTCATGGTGGCCTCCATCGTCAAAAGTTCGTTATTTCAAGCGGGAAAGTTCGTGTATTTGAAGCGGCGGCGGAAAAGTCCCGGAATACCTTGATTTTGGTGTTCGTATTTGTTGAATTATACGAACTTTGGGGAATTGGGTGGGGATTGCTCCCCACCCTTCCCTGTCACCCCGCAAGTACCATCGGTGCGCTGCAATCTAAACAGGCTATGTGGACTTCCTTTGTCGCTCGGACGGAATTCCCGCAGCAGGGGCAGATATATTTCCGTGTGCTGGACGTGCGCGGCGGCGGTGGTGTGGTGCCTGTTCCGCTGTGTGTCCCTGTCCCGGTGATATGGAACCCGGCAAACTCGTTGCGGCTTATGAGAATGTCGGTCAAACCATTCTCCAATATGAAGTCCAGCAGCTCGTCAGAGGGGCTTGTGTGGCTCCACCCGTATTTGTCGCTGTGCTCCACGATTAAGCCGTGGGCTTCGGCGGCGGCCTTGAAGCGGCGATTGTGGTAGGTGTTCCCCCGGCTGCAATCCTGCACGCCGTTCTCGTAGTTGTAGTAATGTACCATTTCGTGAAGCAGGGTCGCGGCCACTTCCTCGATGGGCCGGGCCAGTGTCCCGGCTCCTATGTTGATTTCGTGGGTGCCGCCCAGCTTGGACACCCAGGTATCTTCCCGCAGGGAAAAATGGCCGTAGGCGCGGGGCGTGGATTGAATGGTGATCGTCGGCCTTGAAAGTGCATTTTCAAAAAATTCAGCGTTCAGCAGATCAAAAACCTTATTCAGGTACCCGGCCACGCGGTTATAGCTTGTCAGTTCTTTCATGTCTTTTTCTCTCCTATTCTTGATTTTGGGGAGAGGGCAAGCTATAATGGTCTTGCCCTCTCCGTTGCGGTTTGGGTAAAGCTCTTTGTCCTCTGCTTTGGTCGGCGTGTGGGACAAGGGGCTTTTCTTTAGGCGCTGATGGAGAAGCGGCGGCTGGCGCTCTGTTTGGTGTACTCCTTATACAGTTCGCCGTGGGCCTTCTTAAAGGCCGTAGTGTCAAACCGATTGGAAAGAACCGAAGTCCAGCGCACGATATACTTTCCAGCGGTCATTTCCTCGGTGTCGCGCTCCATCATTTCAGCCTTGATACTGTCCCGAATGGCCTCTGCCTCTGCTTTGGCTTCCTCGATAACGGCTTCCCACTCGTTCAGCGCCTCGATTTTGGCTACCAGTTCATTCTTGCTCATAGCTCATTCTCCTTTGCTTTTTATTTGGGGTGTTCCCCTTAACTGATTATAGTTTACACCTTTTTTAAGTGTAATTCAATTCGCAAAATACACAAGTTTTACACTCAAATTATGTGTAATTTTAGCACTTGAAAAAGGTGTAATTTTGTGTTAGAATAAGGACAATGGAAAAGAGGCGCAATTTTTGGAGCGCCCCGGAGGGAGGGCCAAACATGCCAATCAAATACAAGGTTGATGTAATCGCCGCGCTGAAAGAAGCCGGGTACAATACTACCAGAATACGGAAAGAGAAAATCATGGGAGAGGCCATGCTGCAAAAAATCCGCAGCGGTCAAATGGTGTCGTGGGCCACCCTTGAAACCATTTGTGGGCTGCTCAACTGTCAGCCTGGCGATTTACTGGAATACGTCAGAGAGGCCCCGGGCGATAGGTAATTTATGGGAATTACAAAAGACCACTAATGTGGATTACGGTAGTACGAAAATCCAGCGCAGCGCAAAAAACAGGGTGCGCGTCGTGACGTTCGCCACGACGCGCCAGCTTCAAGCAATACTTGGGAGGTGCCGCCATGTTCGGAGATACGGATTTGCCCCTTGCCCTTATCATGGAAGAAATACTCGGCTGGGAGAAGAAGCCCGGCGAAAAGGATGAAGAAGAGAAAGAAAACACACAACTTTCATCAACTTCCAAAAAGTCTTGAACACAAAAAGAGAAGTCGGAGAAAAGATTTTACATCTTTCCCCGACTTCTTGATTTAACGACACATCTTTGTCAGATCAGCGCGGCTCTCATTTGAAATAAAGGCGAACGGTCTTATCTATTTTTTCTTTCACGGCCTTATCAAGCTCTTGTTCGGCTTTGACCTGTATCTCCTTAGCGCTGCTGTCTATCACGCTTTGGGCCAGGGCGTTCACCAAATCGCGGCGCTGCATGAGATAGTCATAGAACCTTTGGCGGCGGCTCTGTTCGTCTTGCCAGCTCTCTTTTGCCCTCTTGTAATTCTCTAAAGCAGTTGGAGCGGAACCGCTCTGTGCGGCAAGGACGCTTTCAATCCAGTGGGTACGGTTGGCCTTGTCTTGGCGCTCGAAATCCTACAAAATTTGAAGTAATTCTTTGAACATTGTTGTGTTCCTCCTTCATTGATTTTTTTGAAAGTGTACTTTCAAGTGCGGAAGCGGAAACCCGGCGTACCCCGTGGGGATTATATCTTTCTCTTTTAACCCCTTCGGGGCGTGCCGGGTTTCCGCTGGAATTACACTGAAAGCACCAAATAGTAACCTCGTTTTATCCTTTTTAGGACACCGCTATCAATCAGCCTCTTTCTCGCTTTATCATCGGTGTACCCCATTTCTACGAGCTGTTTCGTTGTCAAGGTATCGCCTACCTTTACTGCCCCACATGCGGCGGAGAAACGCTCCTGCACTCTTCTCTTGCCCTTCTCCTTGTTCCTGGCGGCGTTGGTTTCCTGGTTGTATTTTGCCATCTCGCCGGGGGCCTTCAAGTCCCGGTTGTCCACAAATTCAACATCGGTATAGTAATCAATCACAAATTTGTAATCGGCGGCGGGTATTGCCCCGGACAGAGGGAATGGAGCGGAACCGCCCACAAAATATTCATTTATCCACTCTGTTATTGCTTTGCAATCCTCTTGTGTAAGGGTGAGGTATCTACCGTAACGGTCAAACTGATAATACATGGTGGGCCGAACCTATTTCCACATTTCTAAATAGCTGCAACGGAAGGCCCGGCACCGATCTAAAACTTCAATCAGCTTTACTTGCCAGCGCTCCCAGGTCATTGAGCTTCCCGTGAAAAGCGCTCTGTCCTCCTGGTAGTCAACGGAATAGCACCATGTCTGCTGTGCGGCACCATCCAGCTTCATCCCCACGCCAAAGGTCACCAGCTTGGCTAAACCGTTGGGCCAATGCAAGCGGGACAGTAAATCATCGGCGGTTTTATTGTCCTCTTCGCGCTGGCAAAAGAAAATCAAGTTCCATCTGTCCTGTTCGCTCACTTCTTCCAATCCATATTTCCACGCCAAAATTTCATACATCAATTTGGTACGCTGTCCGCCTGTCAGCCGCAGCACATCATCCGCAGCTTGCCCCAGGAACTTCACGCGCTTCTTGACTTTGTTGTATTGGTCGGGGAAGGCCAGCTTGAAGAATTCTTCCCGTTTGGAGCGGTTGCCGTTCCAGACAATCCAATGCCCGGTTCTCTGCTTGCCGTTCTCTTCTGTTGTCACATTCTCCCAGGCAATCGGAAGGTCGCGGAATGTCGGCTCGGCGGCAGCTTCTTCCAGCGCGGCGGAAGTATCCTCTTCGAGCGGCAGCGGGAGTTGTGGCGCTGCTGGTTTTACTTCTGGAACCCAAAGGGGCGGAGATGCTTTTGCAGCTTCATAAAGGGCCAGAAACTTTTCCTTCCCCTTGTCCACGGGCGCGTCCTTGTGGTCGAGCGGAACCCCGGTGTTTGGCAAATCAATGATACGGCGGAATTCCATTCCGCCAATATCCTTGATTTTTTCGGCCATTCCCTTGGTTCTCTTATTATACAAATACCAATCGTGGTCATATTCTGATTGCTCTTGATATTGTTTGTCAAACGCAAAATATATCTTTCTGGCTCCGCACTCATAGAGCATGTTAATGTGGTTGAAGTGACAACCAAAGGTGTGTGACGCCACGGTGTTCTTAATACCCCATTGGTGGGCCAGCATAACACTCTTTGCGCCCTCAAAAATAATGGCCTCGCCGCTTTCCTTGATGTATGGAGCGGCGATGTGCAAGCCGTAGAGGTTCAGGCTATTGGGAAAGCTCCATGACGTTTTTTCTTCGTCTGGAAGCATTTCCCGGTATTTTTCTTTTCTGATTAAGGGCACATATTTTGCTCTTGGAAATAACATCGCAACCTTATAAGGTGCGCCTGGATATTTCTTATAGAACTCTTTCCGCAGCATTCGGAAACTTCGTTCATACAGGCCGACAATTTCGCCGTTGATATTGTGGTGTGGAAAAACAATGGAACCGTTCTCCGGGTAATAAGCTACTTGGTATTTTTGGAGCATTTCAACGGAAATACCATCTTCCGTGTGCCATCTCAGCTTTGCCAAAGTTTCTGGTGTATTGTCAAACTCGGAATAGAGTTCATCAATAATGTGTTGAGGAATACCCTTTAGCGGCTCAATGTGTTCCAGCTCAAAAGGACGCTCTTTGTAATCAAAATCCACTTTGGCTGGACGGCGATTTGATAAATCAATCGGCTTTCTACATTTTCCAGATTGATGCCGCTCTCCATCAATCCAATCTTCGATGTATTGTTTTGCGAGGTCAGGGTCAGGCAAATCCAATGTTCGCTTTACCCATGTGTGGAGCAACATACCGCCGCCGCACTCACTGAAACAGTTGACCTTTAGCGTGGTAGGGTCAAACAACGCTGAATGATTTTCGCCATGGTGACAAAGGCCCAAAACTTGAATAGACTGTTTGCCTCTGCTATTTACCCATCGTGGTTCTGCATGAAGGTCTTCAAACAGGGAAAAGAACTCTTCTGGATTAAGGCGAGTGATTTTATCCTCATAGGTCATGCTATCCCCTGATGGCGACAGGTTCTAATTTTCCATCTTTTGGCTTCCTTTCTTTGTAGATTTAAGCAAACAGTAGGAAGCGTGTTGCCAGCACTTGGCGTTGCTGCCCGGAAGCATAGAACGGAAGCGCTCTACAAGATGGAAGGCCGCAGCGCCTTCATCCTACTGCTTGTTTAAGCCTACAAAGGGAATGATGAATTACAAATCTCTTTTTCCTTTTTCTGTTAATATTATAACATAAAAATTTTTTTGTGTCAAAGAAGCGGTTTCCGCCTTGTATTTGCCTCATTCTGCAACAAAGTTGTTACCTTTACTCTAAAAGTTGATGGTTCATCATACAGAGTTGTCGCCACTTCTCAAAAGTTGTTTCGGAGTTGTTGGTTCTTCTCACAAGTTGCCGATTTGCTGGTAGAAATCCATTTCTGAAAGTGTAGCTTCAATTTGGAGCGGAACCGCAGATCGCGAGCGGCTGACAATTTCGCTCACAAGGAGGTCAAAGAGGAGGCTGGGAGTACCCCCAGGTGGAGCGGAACAGGGAGAACCCTCCCCAGGCGGGGGCCGGTTTCGGGAAGATACAGACAGAATTCGCGGCGGCAGATTTTCTTGGGAGTTTTCCCGACCGCTGATAAATCACGGAGAACACGGGCGGGGACGGAAGGTGGCGGATAAAATAATAGCTGGGGCACAGTCTATACCCCAGCTACATAAATCACCACGTTCTATCTTGATACGGCGTACTATCAACACCCCTATTTTGGAGTTTTGTTACCATGCGGTCAAGTTTTCTTTTCCATATTTTCTGAAACCATTCTGTTTTTCCAAACCATTTTACCAGCGTCGGACTGATTGCATAATAGGTATAGATAAAAGCGCGACCATACCATGTTTCTGCAAGAGTATAATCCCGAAAGCGGCGAAGCGTCCATACCTGTGGGCAATCATAAGAGCCGTAAACAGCGGTAGCTACATAACAGCCCCCGCTTTGCTGGGGCTTTTGGGGCGGTGTATAATCCGCTTCATATTTTTGTACTTTAGGTGCATACTCTTGTACTGTTTGCGGAGAACTCCATGTTCCATTCCCTTTATTACCCAACTCTATAGCGAGTTTCCACGCGCCAACAGAGATATGATGAAATTTCTCCTGGCTTCCAAAAAGCAAATCCGTTTGGTCACCGACGACTTTGAAAATATTGAGTGCTGCTTCACAATTATGCACCATTTCAATCGCATAATTGCTTCTAATGTTAAAGTCAATCCCAGCATAATGATTGTCCGTTGTGAAAAGCTGCGCGAGTTCGCTTTCGCTCAAATCCGAAAAAGTAACTTCGCGTGCTGCGCGTTTCGCAAGAGTGCGGCGGTGGCTTTTCGCTTCGCCGACCAAAGTTTTCTTTGCTAATGCGTCGTACTGATGTTGTATTCTTTCCTTGTCGGAAGAAGATAGCTCCATAGAGTTCACCTCCTTCCCGCGTGGAGTAGAGGACGGGAGTTAAGGGCTTGTCCTCTCTGCCCCTTTCGCTCCGTACCCGTTCGGGAGATGGCTCTTGAGTGCGCTTTTCAGAAAAAAGTTGAAAAAAGCAAAATGCGCCCGTCCGCAAGACGCGGACGGGCGCAAAGGAAATGTAAGCAGTAGCTAAATGTATTGACAGTTCACATTCATAGCCGGAATATCCCGCTTGCGGAGCATAGCTTTTTTTGACCGCAAAGCATTAGGCGGGTTACAGTAAATAAAAATGGACACGGCGATACCTCCCCGATACCGCCGTATCCTTAAAAAAGGGCGACTTTAATACACTACCCGCAATCCATTCTATAATAGGGAACAGCGGCTTTTGCGCAATATTAAATAAAAAAGCCGATAACACATAGGTTTTTTGACCTAATGCGTTATCGGCTCTGCGTCTATGCGTCTGGCACTTTTAATCATTTTTTTTTGAATTTATTATATGTGTTAGCTAACTGTCCACAAGCCGCGTTAATCTCTCTGCCATGAGAAACTCTCATAGTAACTTCAAGTCCTGCTTGCTCTAATTGATGTTTGAATGCAACTATTTCCCGTTTCTGTGGTGCTTTAATTCTTGAATTGCTTGTTGGGTTGTATTGTAACACGTTAATCATAACTTTTTTGCCCCGAAACCATTTTGCAAGTTGTCTTACATCTGAGGGCCGGTCATTTATACCCGGTAAAAGCAAATACGCAAAGACAATTTTGCGATTATGCCTTTCAGAATAGGATAAGGCTTGCTTAACAACATCTTCAATAGCATATATGCGCATGTGAGGAATAATACGATTTCTTGCAGATTGTGTTGCTGCGTGTAAAGATATTGTCAACTGAATTTTAAGATGTTCCTCGCGCAATTTTTTTAATTGATCGACCGGACCAACTGTTGATATGGTAATGCCGTCGGTTGGAAAGTTGAGCCCATATCTATCTCGGAGAATATGGATTGCTTTTATCAAGTTGTCATAATTGAATAAAGGCTCTCCCATACCCATAAAAACGATACGGTTTACTTTTCGACGCAACAATATAATCTGTTGTACGATTTCTGACGATGTTAGATTACGAACAAAGCCATTTCGCCCGGACTCACAAAAAATACAACCAACAGGACAACCGACTTGTGTGCTCACGCAAACAGTTCCACCATCTCGCCGCTTGATAAAAACCGTTTCAATGTATTTGTTGTCTTTCAGTTCGTAAACATACTTTTCAGTATCACTGCTTTTGCAAATATTTTTTACCAACATTGATAGATTTTTTTTGCGTGGTAATTGCTTATATAATTCTTCATATAAGGCTTTTGCTTCATTCTCGCCAATAACTTCCGACATTTCTTTGTAAGTAAATCCGTATGGATCATTCCGTACTTCCGCAGGCGTATATTTAGGTAAACGTTTCATTTTTATATCCTTTCTTCTAAATAATAAAAGTTTGTTTTTCTGTATTTTTGATTACAATCTCTAAGCGTTAGGCATTTCTCTTTGGTTGATCGGTCTTGTAGCAATACACTTGATTTTGTTTTTATTACCATCAAAACGGACAGTAGCGCTGTGGATTACATACGGCTTTACTCTATTCGCCTTTTTCTCTCAACTCATTTTGTGGATAGTTATTTGGAAGCAACCACTTTCACATACGGAGCAATTTTATCACATGCCAATGTTTCTCTTTTCTGTTGTTTATCTGGTTGGACAACTTGCTATATGTGTTGTGTTTGCGATAATTGTCCCGCTTATTAAAGTTGCAATTCTTGTAAATTCCCTGTTGCTTCTTGCGATATTTTCTTTTTTGATTTTTTCCGGTATTGGGCGTAATTATATATCGCATGTGGACAAACGCCAAAAAAATCACCATACAGAATTATAAGGAGGGAGAAACATGAAGCAGCTCACATGTGAGATGTGCGGTAGCACGGATTTGGTAAAACAGGACGGGGTATTTGTCTGCCAGTCCTGCGGCACGAAATACTCCATTGAAGAAGCAAAGAAAATGATGGTGGAAGGAACTGTTGATGTTTCTGGCAGTACAGTTAAGGTTGATAGTTCCGACGAGCTCAACAATTTATACCAAATCGCACGTCGCGCACGAGATGAAAATAATGCTGAAAATGCAGCCAAATACTACGATATGATTTTAGTTAAAGACCCTACGAGCTGGGAGGCGACTTTCTACGTAGTGTATTTTCAAGCGAGCAACTGTAGAATAGCTCAAATACAATCTGCGGCAATCTCTGTAGCTAATTGTATTAAAAGTGCGTTGAGGTTAATCAAAGAAAACGTCGAAAATGTGGACGAACAAGTTGAATACATACAAGAAATCTCACTGCATAGTATGAACTTGGCGACACAGCTATACATAGCAGCAACTAAAACGGTATGAACTTGCGTCGCAAAGTTATTTTACCACGAACAATTAGAAAAAACAATTCAAAAAGCACAGAGAGGACGGTACACCAGCGTACCGCCCTCTCTCATTTTGTATTCCATTGGCAATTCCATTTCTTTCTGATATTCAGCAGCCATAGATTAAATGGTAGGCTTCAATAAACATTTCATCTGTCCATTTTTCAAGTTCTTCATCGGTGAGCCAGTGTCCGTCGCTACATAGCCAGCCATGCTCTTCAATCGCTAAACACACACCTTCAATCATGCCAATCGTTTCATCCGCTATATAATTCGTATTCATACTGACTTTACTCCTTTTCTGATTTTTGAAAAATGCACTTCAAATTAGGCATCCTTCTTTTCCAGTTGCTCGGCCTGGGCCTTCTTCTCTTCCTGCTTCTTCTGGAAGGCCGCAAGGTCAATCACCTTGGGGGCGTTGTTGCCGAAGTCGGGCAGCTCCTTGTACTTTGGGAACTGGGCCTTGAACCAATCCAACACGAACTTGTAGGGGCTGGGCTGCTGCTGGGAGCACTCCTTAACCACCTTAAACTGGGCCAGCAGCTCGTCGGCGTTCTTAAACACGCTCATGTACTGCTCCATGTGCTTGTAGGTCAGGTTCTTGGTGGGACGGGCCTTCTTTGGAGCGCGGCGGGTCTTGCGGATAATTGTCAGGCCAGGGAAGTCGGCGCGGAGTTGCAGAAACAGCTTGTATTCCTCGGAGTTAGGATTGTTGAGGGCTTCCTCGAAAGCCTTGCTCATGGTCAGGGTGTTGTTCACAAAATCAATCTTGTAAGTGTTGTTCTTCATGGTATTTTCCTCCTTAAAATTTTGATCTGAATTTTGAGTTGTCTTAAAAGTCCAGGTAGAGGTCGGGGGTATCGCCTTCGCAGAGGGGATGGCTGGGGCAGGCACCTTGCAGGCTGTTGTATTGGGCGGTGAACTCCGCTTCCAGCGCTTCGTCGGTCATGGCGTTCAAACGCTCTTTCTCTTTGTCGTACTCGTCGCAGGTCTTGCAGAAGTACAGCAGATAGTCAATCATAGCGGGGCGGCTGTATTCCATAGTATCAAGCTCCTTTCTGATTTTTGAAAAATACACTTCAAGTAACGCTTACAGATTAGCAGCAAGTTTCAGCTCGGTGGCGGCTTCGCTGGCGGGAGCGGCTTCCTCGGCGGCGGTGGCCTTGTCCTCCTGGCCCTCCTTCTTGTCCTCGTCCTCCTTCAACTCGGGGAAGGTGGCGAGGAACCAATTCAGCACGGCGCGGTAGCGGCTCTTCTGGACAACAGCCAGTTTCTTCTGCGCCTCGAACTCCTTCATCAGCTCGGCGGCGTTCTTCTGCAAGCTGATATACTCGGCCATCTTTTCATAAGTTCTGTTCTTGGCGTCGTTCTTCTTGTTCTTCGCCTTCTTGATGGTCTTGGGTACCATCTGGGCGTTGGGGAAGTCCTGGCGGTAGGCTCTCCACTCTCTGTATTCGGGAGTGCCAAAGATACGGGCCTGCTTCTCGAAAGCCTTGGTGACCTGGGCGTGGGTGTCGTCTATGTAGATGATAGCGTTCTTTTTCATGGTGGTAATCTCCTTTTTCATTTTATTTTTTGTTTTGAGGGGCTTTGTTTTTTCTTGTTCTCTGTCCCTCTTTGTGCTTTAAGTATAGCACCGGCCAAAGAAAAACCTGTACTTTAATCAGCACATGTTGTATAATAGAAACAAGAAAAAAGCAGCCGGAAAACGGCTGCAAAACGAAGGAGGGACGGTGAAAAATCCATCGGCGGCGGGGATTTTTTGCTCTGGCAGCTCAAAAAATCGGTGAAAGTCAAGGAAAACACTTCAAAACTTCTTGATTTTTGTCCCGGCAAAGCAAAAACTTCTCAAAAGTTGTTAATTTCTCTTCATTTTTCGGTATTAAGCGGTAAAAACCGCTTGATATAGGTGTAATTCACGGGAGTTGCACATGTGAAAGTCAAAAAAGTGTGATACGGAGAAAAGTTGCACACCAACTTGCACACCTGAGCGGCGCAAGCGCAAAAAGAGAGGGAGAGGACAATGCCTCTCCCTCTCGAAAAGTGCTTATTTATGCGGTTTGGATTAGCCGAAGTAGCGCTTCAGCAGGCCCTCGAAAGCCTTGCCGTGGCGGGCCTCGTCGCGAGCCATCTCGTGGACGGTGTCGTGGATGGCGTCCAGATTGTACTGCTTGGCCAGCTTGGCCAGCTCGAACTTGCCGGCGGTAGCGCCGTTCTCGGCCTCAACCCGCATCTCCAGGTTCTTCTTAGTGGAGTCGGTCACCACGTCGCCCAGCAGCTCGGCAAACTTGGAGGCGTGCTCGGCCTCCTCGTAGGCGGCCTTCTCCCAGTACAGGCCGATCTCGGGATAGCCCTCGCGATGGGCCACGCGAGCCATGGCCAGGTACATGCCGACCTCGGTGCACTCGCCCATGAAGTTGGCGTTCAGACCGTCGATGATCTCCTTCTGGACCTCAGCGGGGACACCCTCGCCGAAGGACTTGCCCACGCCCACGACGTGCTCGGCAGCCCAGCTCATCTCACCCTTCTGCTCGGTGAACTTGGAGGCGGGAACGCCGCACTGGGGGCACTTCTCGGGGGGATTGGCACCCTCAAACACATAACCGCAAACAGAGCAGACCCACTTCTTCATAGTAATTTCCTCCTCAACATATTCCTTATTGTTTTATGTTCTTTGAATCATTCATTGCGCTTGGGATGGTCACAGTATAACAGGATATTCGAATATTTGAAGTTGCTTATGCAACAGGCGCAAAAATTTTATGTGGTTTTTTCCCGCTCAAAGATCAGGTCCACATTGCTGATGCCGCCGTGGCCGGTGAAGGCCACCGGAAAGAAGCCCACGTACCGCCACCCCTCGGCGGCGTACCGGTCGATCAGCTCCCGGTGCTCCCGGGAGCCGGAGAGAAATCCGCCGCCGGTCTCCACTGGCAGATATTTGTACTCGTACATTCACTTTCCTCCCTTCGGAAAACGGCGGGACCCGGGGGTCCCGCCGTTTTGGCGCGTTTTGAATGAAGTTACTGCTCCTCCGCCAGGGCCTTGGCCTCAGCGATGGCCTTCTCCTGGGCGGCGGGCGGGCAGTCCTCGTAGCGGACGAAGTGGAACACGAAGCTGCCGCGGCTCTGGGTCATGGACCGCAGGTCGATGGCATAGCTGCCCATCTCGGCCATGGGGACCTCGGCGGTGATGACCTGCTCGCCGTCGCCGGTGGGATCCATGCCCATGACGCGGCCGCGCCGCTTGTTCAGGTCGCCGATGACGTCGCCCATGTAGCTGTCGGGCACGGTGACCTTCAGCTCGCCCACGGGCTCCAGCAGCACGGGGTTGGCCTCGGGCATGGCGGCCTTGTAGGCCAGCTGGGCCGCGGTCTTGAAGGCGATTTCAGAGGAGTCCACGGGGTGATAGGAGCCGTCGTACAGCACGGCCTTCAGGTTCACCACCGGATAGCCGGCCAGGGGACCGTGGGCGCAGGCCTCCCGCAGGCCCTTTTCCACGGCGGGGAAGAAGTTCTTGGGCACGGAGCCGCCGAAGACCTCCTCGGCGAAGATCATGTCGTCCTGCTCGGTCTGGGGCTCGAAGCGGATCCACACGTCGCCGAACTGGCCGGAGCCGCCGGTCTGCTTCTTGTGACGGCCCTGCTTCTGGACGGTCTTGCGGATCTTCTCGCGGTAGGGCACGCGGGTGGGCTTGAGCTCGGCTTCCACGTTGAAGCGGCTCTTGAGCTTGCTGACCAGCACGTCGATCTGCATGTCGCCGGAGCCGGAGAGGACCATCTGGTGGGTCTCGGCGTTGTTGGAGACGGTGAAGGTGGGATCCTCCTCGTTGAGGCGGGCAAGGCCCTGGGCGATCTTGTCCTCCTGGCCCCGGGTCTTGGGCACGATGGCCACGGAGTAGCAGGGCTCGGCGAAGGGGATCTGCTTGAGGGCCACGACCTTACGGGCGTCGCACAGGGTGTCGCCGGTCTTGACCTTGTCCATCTTGCCGATGGCGCCGATGTCGCCGCAGACCAGCTCCTTGACCTCGGTGGCCTTCTTGCCCCGCATGGCGTACAGCCGGCCCAGCTTCTCGGAGGACCCGGTGCGGGCGTTGACCATGGGCATATCCGGCGTGATGGAGCCGGAGAGGACCTTCACGAAGGAGTACTTGCCGTACTGGTCGGAGACGGTCTTAAAGACGAAGGCGGTGGGCACGCCGCCGGGGGAGACCACGAACTCCTCGGTCTCGCCGTCGGCCTTGGTAGCTTTATGATAGTTGCCCTCCATGGGGTTGGGCAGCAGGTCCACGATGTTGTCCAGCAGCATGAGGGAGCCCATGCAGTTGACGGCGGAGCCGCACAGCACGGGGAACAGGCTCAGCTCCCGGACGCCCTGGCGCAGGCCCTGGATCATCTCGGCGTAGGTGAAATCCTCGCCGCCGAAGAACTTGTCCATGAACTCCTCGCTGGTCTCGGCCACGGACTCCTTGAGGGCGTTGTTGAACTCCTCAATGACCTCGCCCTTTCCCTCGGGGATCTCGATCTCCACCCGCTTGAGGTTCTGCATCTCATAGGCGCGCTTGTTCAGCACGTCGATGATGCCGGTGACCTTCTTGTCGGCGTCCCAGATGGGGACCACCACCGGGGCGATCTTGTTGCCGAAGCGCTCCCGCAGGGCCTCGAAGGTGGCGTTGTAATCGCTGTTGTCCTCGTCGGTCTTGGAGATGTAGATGAAGCGGGGCATATTCCGCTCCTCGCAGTACTTCCACGCCTTCTCCAGACCCACGGACACGCCGTCCTTGGCAGAGCAGACGATGATGGCCGCGTCGGCGGCCCGCAGGGACTCCATGACCTCGCCGGCGAAGTCGAAGGCGCCCGGGGTGTCCAGCAGGTTGATCTTGCAGCCCTTGTACTCCAGGGGCGCCACAGCGGCGGAGATGGAGATCTGGCGCTTGGTCTCCTCCGGATCGTAGTCGCAGACGGTATTGCCGTCGGCGCCGCGGCCGATGCGGTCGATGGCGCCGGTCATATACAGCAGGCTCTCCGCCAGGGCGGTCTTGCCGTTTCCGCTGTGCCCCAGCAGACAGACGTTGCGGATGTTTTGTACAGAATAGCTCATGTTCGTTCCACTCCTTATGTTGTGCTGCCTCCTGGCCCAGAGGGCCGGATCATAAGCGCGGGGGAATGCCTAATGTAGAAATTATACAACGTTTGCCGGGGCAATACAACAAAAATTTTGGCATCTTTCCCGTTTTGGGCAGGAGGGAGAAAATCACCGGCGAAATTTTGTCACCCCGTGAGAAAATCGCCTCCGGCGCCCACGGAAAAAGCGCCTGTCCGAACCAACCTGCGGCCGGAGGGGAGGGGATTTGCGGAGGGTCAGCCTCCGCAGCTGACGGCGGCTGCCCGGGCCAGGATCGCACCCGGCGCACGGCATATCCCCTCCGCAGGCAAGTGCGCGTCACTGGACAGGCTGGGGGAAAACTGCTATACTGGCCCCATACGGAAGGGGGGGAGACCATGGCGGAACAGATCGAAGCGGGCCTGTGGCGCCTGGACATCCCGCTGGTGGGGAACCCGCTGAAAAATCTCAACAGCTACCTGCTCACGGGAGAGCGGAACCTGCTGATCGACACCGGCTTCCGCCAGGACCCCTGCCGGGAGGCCATGGCCCGCCAGCTTCAGGAGATCGGCGCGGACCCGGACCGGACGGATATCTTCCTTACCCACCTCCACAGCGACCACGCGGGCCTGGCCCCGGAGCTGATCCGGCCCGGCTGCCGCATCTTCATCAGCGGCACGGACCTGCCGGGGCTGGAGGACGCCATGAGCCCGGAGCGATGGCGGCGGATGTACCGGGAGTATGAGCGAAACGGCTTTTCCCCGGAGGAGACGGCCCAGCTCTGGTGCGGCAATCCGGCCCAGAACGCCGGCGCCGGGCGGTGGGACCCGTCTTTGTACACGGCCCTGGCCGACGGGGCGGAGCTGACGTACGGCGGCCGCCGGCTGCGGTGCATCCTGACCCCGGGCCATACGCCGGGGCACCTGTGCCTGTACGAGCCGGAGCGGCGGTGGCTCTTTTGCGGGGACCACGTGCTGTTCCACATCACCCCCAATATCTGCCGCTGGAGCGGCGTGCGGGACTCCCTGGGGGACTATCTCGAGAGCCTGGAGCGGGTGAAGAAGCTGCCGGTGGAGCGGCTGCTGCCGGCCCACCGGGCCGAGACGGGGGATCTCCGCGCCCGGGCGGAGGAGCTGCGGCTCCACCACCTGCGCCGCCTGGAAAACGCCCTGGACATCGTCCGCCGCCATCCGGGCCTCACCGCCTACGACATCGCCGGCGAGATGCGCTGGAGCATCCGCTGCCGGGACTGGGGGGACTTCCCCGTGACCCAGAAGTTCTTCGCCGTGGGCGAGGCCCTGTCCCACCTGGACTATCTGGAGGTCCGGGGCCTGGTGGAACGGCGGTCGGAGCGGGAACACGACGTCTATTTCGCCGCCGACGGCGGCAGGATCACCCAAGAGACCTACTTCAAATAAAGGAGCGTGCTGAAATGGAACTGAACGAGATTTTGAGCAAGTGCGACCACACCCTGCTGGCCCAGACGGCCACCTGGAAGGAGATCCAGGCTATCTGCGACGACGGCATGAAATACGGCTGCGCCAGCGTCTGCATCCCCGCAAGCTACGTCCGGCAGGCGGCGCAGTACGTGGAGGGAAAGCTCCCCATCTGCACCGTCATCGGCTTCCCCAACGGCTACGACACCACCGCCGCCAAGTGCTTCATGGCCTCCGACGCCGTGGACAACGGCGCCGAGGAGGTGGACATGGTCATCAACATCGGCTGGGTCAAGGACCGGAAGTGGGACGACCTGCTCAGCGAGATCAAGGCCGTCAAGGCCGCCTGCAAGGGAAAGCTCCTGAAGGTCATCATCGAGTGCTGCTTCCTCACCGACGAGGAGAAGGTGAAGATGTGTGAGATCGTCACCGCCTCCGGCGCCGACTATATCAAGACCTCCACGGGCTTCGGCGGAGGCGGCGCCACCCGGGAGGACGTGGCCCTGTTCGCAAAGCACGTGGGCCCCGACGTGAAGATCAAGGCCGCCGGCGGCATCGCCGACCTGAAGGACGCCGAGGACTTCATCAGCCTGGGCGCCTCCCGCCTGGGCACCAGCCGCATCGTCAAGGCCGTCAAGGCCATGGAGGGCTGAGCCATGGGCACGCCCCACAATGAGGCGGCCGCGGGCGCCTTCGCCAAGACGGTCCTGATGCCCGGCGATCCCCTGCGGGCCAAATTCATCGCCGAGACCTTCCTGGAAAACCCCGTGCTGGTCAACAACGTCCGGGGCATCCAGGGCTATACCGGCACCTATCAGGGCACGCCGGTGTCCGTCATGGCCTCCGGCATGGGCATGCCCTCCATCGGCATCTACTCCCATGAGCTGTTCCACGTCTACGACGTGGACAACATCATCCGCATCGGCTCCGCCGGTGCCATCTCCCCGAAGCTGAAGCTCCGGGACGTGGTCCTGGCCCAGGGGGCCTGCACGGACTCCCGCTACGCCCACCAGTATGGCCTGGGCGGCACCTTCGCCCCCATCGCCGACTTCACCCTGCTGGAGACCGCCGTGGCCGTGGCCCGGCGGCTGGGCGTGGAGCCCCCGGTGGGGAACCTGCTCAGCTCCGACGTGTTCTACAACAAGTCCGGAGACACCCTGAAGTGGGGGGAGATGGGGGTGCTGGCCGTGGAGATGGAGGCCGCCGCCCTGTACTGCAACGCCGCCGAGGCCGGCAAGCGGGCCCTGGCCATGTGCACCATCTCCGACAGCCTGGTCACCGGGGAGGCCCTGCCTCCCGCCGAGCGGCAGACCACCTTCACCCGGATGATGGAGATTGCCCTGGGCACCGCCGTGGAAATGGCGAAGAAGTGAACTGCGCCGCCTAAGGGCGGATAGAGAAAGCGGGAGGCAAACGGCCTCCCGCTTTCGTCAAAATGGGGGAAAATGTGTCCAAAACGAAAACGATGGGGGTTCCTAGTTGAAATCCGGGTAAAGAACTGGTATAATGCAAGCTGATCCGAAACGGATCGGACCCGGTTGAAACCGGAAAAATATGGAAAGAAGGTAGATTCCAATGAAGAAGTTTCTTGCATTGACTCTGGCATTGGTGATGGCCTTGTCCCTGGTCGCCTGCGGCGGCGGCAGCGATACCGCTCAGACGGACGAGGATACCGCCACGACCGAGGATACCGCCACTGACGAGACCACGACCGAGGCTCCCGCCAGCGCCGACGATATCCCCGACACCATGACCAGCGAGGACGGCAAGTATCAGGTGGCCTTCGTCACCGACGTGGGCCAGCTGAAGGACAAGTCCTTCAACCAGGGCACCTTTGACGGCGTGAAGCTGTATGCCGCCGCCAACGGCCTGAGCTACAAGTACTATCAGCCCGCCAACTCCAGCGAGGCCACCGACGATGACCGCTATGACGCCATGAAGGCCGCCGTGGACGGCGGCGCTGAGGTCGTCGTGTGCGCCGGCTACCTGCAGGAGGCCGCCCTCAAGCGCGCCGCCATGGAGTTCCCCGACGTGCCCTTCGTGTTCATCGACGGCTATCCCCTGACCGATGACGACGGCAATGTCCTGGCCAACGTGGCCGGCATCTCCTTCCAGGAGGAGCAGGCCGGTTATCTGGCCGGCTTCGCCGCTGTGAAGGACGGCTTCACCAAGCTGGGCTTCTCCGGCGGCGGCGGCGGCACCAACGATGCCTGCTGCCGGTTCGGCTACGGCTATGTCCAGGGCGCCAACGCCGCGGCTGAGGAGCTGGGCGTCACCGTCGACATGAACTACTCCTGGGAGTACGGCGCCACCTTCTCCGCCTCCACCGAGCTGCAGACCATGATCAGCGGCTGGTATGCCAACGGCACTGAGATCGTCTTTGCCTGCGGCGGCTCCATGTTCCAGTCCATCGCCGCCGCGGCTTCCGCCAACGACGGCTATGTGATCGGCGTGGACGTGGACCAGTCCGGCGAGTCCGACTACGTGGTCACCTCCGCCATGAAGGGTCTGTCTGACGCCGTGCAGTGGGCCGTTGGCCATGTGTATGACGGTACCTTCTCTGAGATCGGCGGCACCGGCACCTCTCTGGGCGTGAAGGACAACGCCGTGGCGCTGCCCACCGCCGAGGGTTCCTGGCGCTTCGAGACCTTCACCGTGGAGGAGTACGAGGATCTGTATCAGCAGATGCTGGACGGCACCCTGGTGGTGGACAACGACTTCTCCAAGCTGGAGACCACCGAGTGGAGCAACGTGAACCTGAGCATTATCTAAGGCAATATTTCACTGGGGAAAGAGGGCGCGAACGCGCCCTCTTTCTTTTGGCCCCGGCGTTCCGGGGCATGAATTTCTTGTGTTTTTTCCCCAAATATTATATAATAGCTCTATCTATTCAGGAGAGGGCGGGATGAGGCTTATGGAAGCGGAGAACATCATCGAAATGCTTCACATCACCAAGGAATTCCCCGGCATCATCGCCAATGACGACATCACGCTCCAGCTGCGGCGGGGAGAGATCCACGCGCTGCTGGGCGAAAACGGCGCCGGAAAGTCCACACTGATGAGCGTGCTGTTTGGCCTGTATCAGCCGGAGGCGGGCGTCATCAAGAAAAACGGGCAGGAAGTGAAGATCCACGACCCCAACGACGCCACCGCCCTGGGGATCGGCATGGTGCACCAGCACTTCAAGCTGATCGACGTGTTCACGGTGCTGGACAACATCATTTTGGGGGCGGAGACCACCAAACTGGGCTTTTTGCAGAAGAAGGAGGCCCGGAAGAAGGTGGAGGCCCTGTCGGAGAAATACGGCCTCAAGGTGGATCTGGACGCCCGGGTGGAGGATATCACCGTGGGCATGCAGCAGCGGGTGGAGATCCTGAAGATGCTCTACCGGGACAACGAGATCCTGATTTTCGACGAGCCCACCGCCGTGCTGACGCCCCAGGAGATCGACGAGCTCATGGCCACCATGAAGGAGTTCGCCAAGGAGGGCAAGTCCATCCTCTTCATCTCCCACAAGCTCAATGAGATCATGGCCGTGGCCGACCGGGTGACGGTGCTGCGCAAGGGCAAGTGCATCGGCACCGTGGAGACCAGGGACACGGACAAGCAGTCCCTCAGCAACATGATGGTGGGCCGCCCCGTGCAGCTGGAGGTGGTCAAGGCCCCCGCCCGGCCCACCGACGTGGTGCTGGATGTGGCGGGCCTTACCGTGCCCTCCAAGAGCCACAAGCGCAACGCCGTCAACGACGTCACCTTCCAGGTGCGGGCCGGGGAGATCGTCTGCATCGCCGGCATCGACGGCAACGGCCAGAGCGAGCTGATCTACGGCCTGACGGGGCTGGAGAAGTGCTCCGGCGGCACCGTGAAGCTGTGCGGCCGGGACATCTCCCACGCCTCCATCCGCCACCGGGGGGACGACATGAGCCACATCCCCGAGGACCGGCACAAGCACGGGCTGATCCTGGATTTCACCCTGGAGCAGAACATGGTGCTCCAGCGGTTCCGTGAGCCCCGGTTCCAGCACATGGGCTTCATCAAAAACGGTGCCGTGCGGGAGTACGCCGACAAGCTGATCGAGCAGTATGACGTCCGCTCCGGCCAGGGGCCCGTCACCGTGGCCCGCAGCATGTCCGGCGGCAACCAGCAAAAGGCCATCATCGCCCGGGAGGTGGACCGGGACAAGCCGCTGATCGTGGCCGTCCAGCCCACCCGGGGCCTGGACGTGGGCGCCATCGAATACATCCACAGCCAGCTGGTGGCGGAGCGGGACAAGGGCCGCGCCGTGCTGCTGGTGTCGCTGGAGCTGGACGAGGTCATGAGCCTCAGCGACCGGATCCTGGTGATGTACGAGGGCGAGATCGTGGGCGAGCTGGATCCCCGGACCACCACCGTGCAGGAGCTGGGCCTGTATATGGCAGGCGCCAAGAGAACGACGAAGGCAGGTGAGACGGCGTGAAGCAAAAGGGTTCCAATCTGTTGGAGCGGGACGGCACCAAATCCGTGCTGGCGTCCCTGATCTCCATTTTCATCGGCCTGATCGTGGGCGGCGTCATCATTCTGATCGTGGGCCTGGGCTCTCCGGAGCTGGGCATCACCGGTGCCTGGGACGGCATCCGGCTGGTGTTCTGCGGCCTCTTCGCCACCGGACGGGACGCCGCCGGCGCCCTGACCTTCGGCTTCAACCCCACCAACATGGGCAATATGCTCTTCCGGGCCACGCCGCTGATCCTGACGGGCCTTTCCGTGGCCGTGGCCTTCAAGACGGGCCTTTTCAACATCGGCGCGCCGGGCCAGTACCTGATGGGCACCGCCGCCACGCTGATGCTGGCCCTGGGCATCCCCTCCGAGACCGTCCCCGCCGGGCTGATCTGGGTGATCGCCTTTTTGGGCGGCATCCTGGCCGGCGCCGTGTGGGGCTGCATCCCGGGCCTGGTGAAGGCCTTCCTCAACATCAACGAGGTGCTGGCCTGCATCATGACCAACTGGATCGCCGCCAATCTGGTCACCTGGATGTTCGACGGCAGCGACTACCGCAACCTGGTGGAGAACACCAAGAGCGGCTATATCTACAAGACCTCCTTCAACGGCGTCCAGACGCCCAAGCTGGGGCTGGACAAGCTCTTCCCCAACTCCCAGGTCAACGGCGGCATCCTGGTGGCCATCGTCATCGCGGTGCTGATCTACATCCTTATGAGCAAGACCACCCTGGGCTATGAGCTCAAGGCCTGCGGCGCCAACCGCCACGCCGCCCGGTACGCCGGCATCGCCGACAAGCGCAACATCGTGCTGTCCATGGCCATCGCCGGCGGCCTCTCCGGCGCCGCGGCGTCGCTGTACTACCTCTCCGGCAACACCGAGTTCTTCTGGTCCACCTACCAGTCCCTGCCCGCCACGGGCTTCAACGGCATCCCCGTGGCCCTGCTGGCGGCCAGCCATCCCATCGCGGTGGTGTTCACCGGCTGCTTCATGTCCATGCTGGACATCGTGGGACTGCAGATGACCAACCTGACGGCCTACAACGAGTACATCACCGACGTGATCATCGCGGTGATCGTGTACCTCAGCGCCTTCTCCCTGGTGATCAAGATGCTGCTCAGCGCCCGGGGCAAGCGCCGGGCTGCGGCGGCGGAGCAGGCGGCCCCGGCGGCCGCACCGGCAAAGGACGGGCCGGATGGAACGGATGGGAAAGGAGGCGATGGGGTATGACGTTTCTGATCCAGCAGACCCTGATCTACGCCGTCCCCCTGATGATCGTGGCCCTGGCCGGCGTGTTCGCCGAGCGCAGCGGCATCATCAACCTGGCGCTGGAAGGCATCATGATTTTCGGCGCCTTCGTGGGCGTGCTGTTCGTCAACGTGACCCAGCAGGCGGGCACCTTCGCCGAGGCCAAGGCTGCCGGCGACTGGGTGGCCCTCCAGGGCTTCATGCTGCTGGCCATGCTGGCGGCGGCGGTGATGGGGGCCGTGTTCTCCCTGCTGCTGAGCTTTGCCTCCGTGAACCTGAAGGCGGACCAGACCATCGGCGGCACCGCGCTGAACCTGCTGGCCCCCGCCCTGGTGCTGTTCTTCATCCGCATCATCGCCAACCAGAACACCCTCCAGATGGCCGAGGGCGACTCCGCCAGCTGGTTCATGATCAAAAAGAGCTTCTTCGGCTACGGCCGCGGCGATGAGATGGGCTTCCTGGGCTCCACCTTCGTCGACAAGACCTACCTTGCCACCTACATCTGCATCCTGCTGTTCGTGGTGCTGTCCATCCTGCTGTACAAGACCCGCTTCGGCCTGCGGCTGCGCTCCTGCGGTGAAAATCCCCAGGCGGCGGACTCTCTGGGCATCAACGTCTACAAGATGCGCTACGCCGGCACCACCATCTCCGGCGCCCTGGCGGGCATGGGCGGCTTCGTCTACGCCATGACCACCGCCAACTGCGCCTCCACCGGCGACGTGGCGGGCTTCGGCTTCCTGGCCCTGGCGGTGATGATCTTCGGCAACTGGAAGCCCCTGAACATCGCCGGCGCGGCGTTGATCTTCGGCCTGTTCAAGTGCATCGCCGCCTCCTACTCCAGCATCGACATCAACGGCGACGGCGTGTTCCTGCTCAAGGAGATCGGCGTGAGCCCCCACTTCTACCGGATGCTGCCCTATATCATCACCCTGGTGGTGCTGGCCTTCACCTCCAAGAAGTCCCGGGCCCCCAAGGCCGAGGGCATCCCCTACGACAAGGGCCAGCGCTGAGAGAGGGGGGAGCGCCATGGAACCGAACTTTTTCCAGCTCCCCGTCTGTGTGGGAGACGTGACGCTGCGGGTGGCCCGGGGCCACTTTGCCACCCGTCACAGCCACATCAACTATCTCATCGACGTGACCGCCCAGAAGGCCAGCCTCCGGGAGGCGGAGGCCGTGGCCCAGCAGCTGGCGGAGCGGCACCTGTCCAACAGCCTGGTGGACACCATTTTGTGCCTGGACGGCACCCGGGTCATCGGCACCTGCCTTGCCCGGCAGCTGACCCAGTCCGGCTACCGCTCCATGAACGAGGGCCGGGACATGTATGTCCTCCGGGCGGAGGCCGACGGCGAGGGCAAGATCCTGATTCGGGACAATGCCCGCCACATGATCCGGGGGAAGAACGTGCTGCTCCTGGTGGCCTCTCTGACCACCGGCACCACCGCCCGCCGGGGCATGGAGTGCGTGGCGTACTACGGCGGCCATGTGGCCGGCGTGGCCGCCATTTACAGCCATAAGACGGTCATGGAGGACGTGCCCGTGGCGTCGCTGTTCGATTACACGGACCTGCCGGATTACGCCAGCTATCCGCCGGACCAGTGTCCCTTCTGCCGCCGGGGCGTGCCCCTGGACGCGGTGGTCAACAGCTTCGGCTATTCTGTCATATGACGCAGCGAAACCGCACCCCCGGCGCCTGGGCGCCGGGGGTGCGGTGCGTCGCAGGGGAGGCCGGACCGGGACGCCGGAGGAGGGATTGCCTATCCCAGCACGTACCCCGCCAGTGAAGCCGCCAGCGCCGCCGCCAGGAGGCCCTGGACCGCCTTGCCCCGGAGACAGGCTGCCGGGGACAGGCCGCTGCCCTCCAGCACCGCCGCCGTCTGGCACAGCACCGACAGCCCGCCCCAGCCCGCCATGCCGGAGGCCAGGATGAAGCCGAAGCGGTCCGGCGTCAGCAGGGGCGTCAGGGAGAACAGCTCCGTGAGCCCCACCAGCGCCGCCCCGGCCCGGCCCCCCAGGGCCGCCAGAGGCCTTGCCAGCACGTAGAAGAACACCACGAAGGCGCACACCGACGCCATGCCCCGCAGAGACGCTGCCACCGCCTCCACCAGGGCGGCGGGGGCCGACACGGCCCGGAAGGCCGGCGGCCGGGTCAGCTGCCGCCGCCGGGCGGGCCGCGCCCGGCCCCGGAACAAAAGGCCCGTCAGCAGCGCCGAGAGCAGGTGGATCAGCCACAGCCAGATCCCCGTCCGCACGCTGCCGAACACCCCCACGCCCAGGACGCTGATGAGGAACACCGGGTTGGAGTTGTTGCAGAAGGTCAGCAGCCGCTCCCCCTCCTCCCGGGATACCAGTCCCGCCCGGCACAGCTGCGCGGCGGTGGAGGCGCCGATGGGGTAGCCCCCCACCAGCCCCAGCACCAGCGCGGCGCTGCCGGCCCCGGGCACCCGGTAGAGCGGTTCCATCAGCCCCGCCAGCCAGGGGGCTGCCAGCTCGCCGAAGCCCAGGGACAGCAGGGCGGAGGTGACTACCAGGAAGGGGAACAGCGCCGGGACCACGGACCGGGCGCACAGGTCCAGCGCCTCCTCCACGGAGGCCCGGACCGCGGCGGCGTCCGCCAGCATCCACAGCAGCAGTCCGCACAGTCCCAGACAGGCCAAAAGGCGCCAGCGCAGTCTCATTCCCCCGTCACCCCCCGCCTGAGTCTATGCCCCGCCGGCGGCGGCTATGCCGCCGTGGGACACGCAAGTTTCTCCCCGGCGGCGCATACAGTCGGGGGAGAGGTGAGACGATGGAGCGGAACAAAAAAGACAAGGCGGGGGTCCTGGACACGGTGGCGGAGCTGTTCGACCTGCCGGCGGACGTGGTGGCGGGCCTGCCCCACCTGGAGATGGTGGGCAGCCGCCAGCTGTATCTGGAGCACCACGCCGGGATCCTGTCCTATGGGGAGGAGCAGATCGACGTGAACACCTCCGGCGGTGTGCTGCGGGTGCGGGGGCAGCGGCTGTCCCTGATGGCCATGACGGCGGAGGAGCTGCGGATCGGCGGGCGGATCGCCGCCGTGGAGTGGGTGTAGGCCATGCTGAAAGAGATCGTCAACCGCCTCCGCGGCCAGACCTGGGTGCGGGTGGAGGCCCCCTTCCCGGAGCGGGTGCTGAACCTGTGCAGCGCCAGGGGGCTGGCCTTCTGGGACCTGGAGTGGCAGTCGGAGACCGCCTTCACCTGCCGCCTCAGCCGCCGGGACTGCGGGCGGCTGCGGCGGGCTCTGCGGAGGATGGAGTGCGAGATGACCGTGGTCCGGGGCGAGGGCGTGCCCTTCTTCCTGGGCCGGTTCCGCCGGCGGCAGGTGCTGCTGGCGGGCCTCACGGCGTGCGTGCTGTGGGTGACGGTGGGGTCCTTCTTCATCTGGGACTTCACCGTGGAGGGCAACGAGACCGTCTCGGACGAGGAGATCCTAAGGGCTCTGGAGAAAAACGGCATCGGCATCGGTACGCTGGGCCTGGGCCTGGACACGGAGGACCTGCGCAATCACATCCTGCTGGAGATCCCGGAGCTCAACTGGCTCACCGTCAACGTCTCCGGCTGCCGGGCCACGGTCCAGGTGCAGGAGCGGCGGCCGGTGCCGGAGCTGGTCAGCAAACGGGAACCGGCCAACGTAGTGGCCCGTCGGGCCGGTCTGGTGCTGGAGATCCAGGCGCTGGACGGCACCGCCTGCGTCCTGCCGGGCACGGCTGTGACGGAGGGGCAGATCCTGATCTCCGGCGTGGAGGACACGCAGACCCTGGGCGCCCGGGTCCTCACCGGCATGGGCACCGTGGAGGCCCGGACCTGGTATACGCTCACTGCCGACCTGCCCCTTTCGGCGCCGGTGAAGCGCTACACCGGGGAGGAGCGGACCTTTTACTCCCTGGTCCTGGGGACGGAGCGGATAAAATTCTTCTCAAACAGTGGCATGGAGGCCGGTTCTTATGATAAAATAACCACCAGAGACCGTCTCACCTTCTTTGGCGTGCCGCTGCCGGTGACGCTGGAGCGGGAGACGTGCCGGTACTATGAGCCCCAGGCCGCCGCCGTGGATATCGCCGCCGCGGAGGACGCGGCCGAGGCGGCCCTGACCGACTACCTTCACACCCTGGTGGACGACTACGGCACCGTGTCCTCCACCCTCTGCTCCTCCCGCCAGCGGGGCGAGACGCTGACAGTGACGCTGACGGCGGAGTGTGTGGAGCAGATCGCCCAGACGGTGCCCATCTATACGGAAGAACCGGACGGAGACCGCCCGTAAAAAGCACAGGAGTGATACTTTGGAACAGAGAATCAGCATTGAGCGGCTGGAGCAGGCCGTGAACATCTTCGGGTCCTTCGACGAGAACATCCGCCTGCTGGAGCAGGAGTTCTCCGTCACGGTGGTGAACCGGGACGGAGAGCTCCGGGTGGAGGGCGAGCCGGAGAACACGATGCTGGCCTGCAAGGCCATCCAGGCCCTGCTGACCCTCTCCTCCCGGGGAGAGGCCATCGGCGAGCAGAACGTGCGCTACGTCATCGGATTGGTCCGCTCCGGCAAGGAGGAGCAGATCACCCAGCTGACCGGGGACGTGCTGTGCATCTCCGCCAAGGGCCGGCCCATCAAGCCCAAGACCATCGGCCAGAAGGAGTATATCGCCTCCGTTCTGAAAAACACCGTCACCATCGGCGTGGGCCCGGCGGGCACCGGCAAGACGTATCTGGCCGTGGCCGCCGCCGTCCAGGCCTTCCGGGACAAGCAGGTCAACCGCATCATCCTCACCCGCCCGGCGGTGGAGGCCGGCGAGCGGCTGGGCTTTCTTCCCGGCGACCTCCAGAGCAAGGTGGACCCGTACCTGCGGCCGCTGTATGACGCCCTGTTCGACATGCTGGGGGCGGAGACCTACCAGAAGTACCTGGAGCGGGGCAACATCGAGGTAGCGCCCCTGGCCTATATGCGGGGCCGCACCCTGGACGACAGCTTCATCATCCTGGACGAGGCCCAGAACACCTCCCGGGAGCAGATGAAGATGTTCCTGACCCGCCTGGGCTTCGGGTCCAAGATCGTCATTACCGGCGACGTGACCCAGATCGACCTGCCCGACGGCAAGGCCTCTGGCCTCCGGGAGGCCATGCGGGTGCTGCGGAAGGTGGAGGGCATCGGCATCTGCGAGCTGACCAACGCCGACGTGGTCCGCCACGTCATGGTCCAGCGGATCGTGGCGGCCTATGAGGAGTACGAGAACGCCAGAAACGGCGGAAAGGGGAAGAAGTGATGGCAAAGCGGCATTATATTCCGGTCACCGCGGACATTCCCGGCGCCGCCAGCCAGGGCAACTGCGCCCTGATCCGCAAGGTCATCCGCACGGCGCTGGAGGCGGAGGGGGTGGACTTCCCCTGCGAGGTGGACGTGCTGCTGACCGACGACGCCCGCATCCACGAGATCAACCGGGAGATGCGGCAGGTGGACCGGCCCACGGACGTGCTGAGCTTTCCGGAGTTCGACCTGACGCCCGGCGAGCTGCCGGGCGCGGAGGACGCCGACCCGGGCACGGGCCTGGTGCCCCTGGGGGACATGGTGATCTCCATGGAGCACGTGGCGGCCCAGGCCAGGGAGTACGGCCACACCCGGCGCCGGGAGCTCTCGTATCTGGTGGTTCACTCGGCGCTGCACCTGCTGGGCTACGACCACCTGGACGAGGGACCCCAGAAGGCCCAGATGCGCGCGCGGGAGGAGGCCATTTTGGCCCAGCTGGGGATCACCCGGGAGTAAATCCCCCGGTTCCGAAATGCCTTTTCCCCAGGCAGATACGGGGATCCGACGGGGCCGCCGATTCCCGCCGTACCGATTCGCACGACCCCCGCACCCCGCCGCCCGGCGGGGCATATACTGTCCCGAGGTGATTGGGATGGTATGGTTCCATGACGGCCTGCTGGCCTTTTTCTCAGCGGTGGGCGTGACCACCGTGGTCTGGCTCCTGGCGGGGGCGGTGCTCCGGGCCGGGCGGCCCGCGATCCCCGGGCTTTTGCTGGTGCTGCCCCTGCGGGGGGAGGCCCTGGCCATGGAGGCGGACGTGCGGGAGCTGCGGCGTCTGCGCCGCCAGCTGCCGGGGGCCGGGATCCTCCTGGCGGACTGCGGCATGAGCGCCGACGCCCGGGCTCTGGCCGCGTACCTGGCGGACCGGACCGAGGGCGTGGCCCTGACGGAGGGGCCGGAGATTAAACTGGGGTGAGACCCCGAAAGCGAGTGAACGAAGGATATGGAAGAGCTGACCGCCTGCGAGGGCACCGTACATAGCGTCATCTTTCAAAACGCCGAGAACGGCTATACGGTCCTGCGCCTCCTGACCGAGGAGGGCGAGGTGGTCACGGTGGTGGGGTGCATCCCCTGCGCCGCGCCGGGCGAGCACCTGACGGTGACCGGCGTCCGGGAGACCCACCCCCAGCACGGCGAGCAGCTGCGGGCGGTGGAGCTGGAGCGGAGCCTGCCGGAGGACGAGGAGGAGATCGTGTGCTACCTGTCCTCCGGCGTGTGCAAGGGCGTGGGCCCCGCCACGGCGGAGCGGATCGTGGACCGCTTCGGCACCCAGGCGCTGGACATTCTGGAGCTCTCGCCGGAGCGGCTGACGGAGCTCAAGGGCATCACCGCCCGAAAGGCCCAGGAGATCGCGGAGAGCTTCCGTCGTCACATGGGACTGCGGCGGCTGATGGCCTTCCTGGCCCGGTATCAGCTGCCGCCGGTGCTGGCCATGCAGCTGCGCCGCCAGTACGGCGACGCGGCCCTGGAGAAGATCCGGGAGAACCCGTACCTGCTCTCCGGCGACAGCTGCGGCGTGGCCTTCTCCGTCACCGACGGGATCGCCCTTGGCATGGGCATCGACCCGGACAGCAGCCAGCGGCTCCAGGCGGCGGTGACCTTTGAGCTCAGCCACAACGAGAACAACGGCCACGTCTTTCTCCCCCGGGACAAGCTGATCGCCGCCACGGCCCAGCTGCTCTCCTGCGGCACGGAGGCGGTGGAGCAGGCCCTGGACACGCTGGTGGAACGGGGCGCCGTGGTCCAGGAGCGGGTGGCCAACGTGGACGCCTGCTACCTGCGGCGGCTGTGGGAGGCGGAGCGGTCCGCCTGCGTGCGGCTGCTGGGCCTGCTGGCCTCCCCGGCGGACACCAGCACCCAGGCCGCCCGGGCCGTGGAGGAGATCCAGAGGGAGCAGGGCATCACCTACGCGCCCCTTCAGCGCCAGGCGGTGGAGCTGGCCGCCCGGCAGGGCGTGGTGATCCTCACCGGCGGCCCCGGCACCGGCAAGACCACGGCGGTCCGGGGCATCGTGGCCCTGCTGGAGAAGATGGGGCTGGAGATCCTGCTGGCGGCGCCCACGGGCCGGGCCGCCAAGCGCATGAGTGAGCTGACCGGCCGGGAGGCCCAGACCATCCACCGGATGCTGGGCATGAACTGGAGCGAGAGCACCGGGGAGGTGACCTTCGCCAAGTCGGAGAAGGAGCCCCTGGAGGCCGACGCGGTCATCCTGGATGAGATGAGCATGGTGGACCTGACGCTGTTCGACGCGCTGCTCCGGGCCCTGCGGCCCGGGACCCGGCTGGTGCTGGTGGGGGACGCGGACCAGCTGCCCTCGGTGGGGGCGGGGAATGTGTTCTCCGACCTGATCCGCAGCGGCAAGGTGGAGACGGTATTTTTGCGGGAGGTGTTCCGCCAGGCGTCGGCATCCGCCATCATCCGCAACGCCCACGCGGTGAACCTGGGGCAGCCGCCCCAGCTGACCAACGACCAGGGGGACTGCTTTTTCCTGTGCCGCCGGGATCCGGAGCGGGTGGTATCCACGGTGGTGGAGCTGTGCGGCAGCCGCCTGCCGGAGAAGATGGGCGTCCCGGCGGACCAGATCCAGGTCCTGACTCCCACCCGCAAGGGCCCCACCGGCACCATCAGCCTCAACCGCCGCCTCCAGGCGGCGCTGAACCCCCCGGCGGAGGACAAGCGGGAGCTCCAGTGGGGCGAGCGGCTGTTCCGGGAGGGGGACCGGATCATGCAGACCCGCAACGACTACGACGTGGTCTGGGAGAAGGCCGACGGCACCGTGGGCACCGGGATGTTCAACGGCGACGTGGGGAAGATTTTGAAGATCGACCCCTCCGGCGAGTGGCTGGAGGTGGACTTCGACGGCCGGGCGGCCGTCTACGGCGCGGAGCAGCTCAGTGAGATCGACCTGGCCTACGCCCAGACGGTCCACAAGGCCCAGGGCAGCGAGTACCGCTGCGTGGTGCTCTCCGTCATGCCCGCCGCCCCGTCGCTGATGGTCCGGGGCGTGCTGTACACGGCCCTGACCCGGGCACGGGAGCTGCTGATCCTGGTGGGGGACGACGCCGCTATCCGGGCCATGGCGGCCAACGACCGCCAGCAGAAGCGGTACTCGGGGCTGCGGTGGCGGCTGGCCCACAGCGGGGAGTGAGGAGGCAGTCTGCCGCCAGCGTTTCCGGCAGGGGCGTTCGTGGGATGTCCCTTTTCCCGGCGGGCCGGGAGGGCGGCGCGGGGTCCCCGCGGGGGATGCGCCCCCCATTCTCTTTTGTCTTGCCAAAAGAGAATGCGCCGCGCCCGGTGGAAGAGAAAATCGCTGAGACGAAGAGGCGGCCCGTGCGGGCCGTCTCTTCGTGCAACGAGGGTCGTGCGAATCGGTCCGGCGCGTATCGACGGCCCCGTCGACCCTGCGCCTTACCCGGGCGGTTGTGGAGCTGCGTCCCCGCATAACGACTGCGGCGATTGTTCGGGGTGCAAAATCGGATTTGCCCCTGCTTCTCTTTCCGCGCCTTCCGCTTTACCCGCAAGGGGTACGCCGCATCCGTAAGGCAGCAGAGCTGCCAACGGCTGCGCAGCTGCTAGGCGCTGGCCCGGTGGCGGCAAGAGTTTTGACGAACAGGGGAATGCTCAGGGGGTGGACGCATGGGCCTCAGCAGGAGGATATAGAATCTACCCGTGCGGTAAGCGGGGACCAACATCAATCGCCGGTCCCAATTACCGTGCCCGTCGGGAAGCGCGCAGCTATTGGCGGCGTCTGCAAGTGCCAGGGCAGCGCGTAGCGAAGCGGAACGCGCGGGAGTGGGAATACGCCGATTCAGGTTTCCCCCCGCTTATCCACCGCAGTTGTTATGCGGGTACAGGGCTCTTCAAACTCCGGAGTCAGGCGCAGGGCCGACGGGGCCGTCGATACGCGCCGGACCGATTCGCACGACCCCCGCATTTACAAGAGGCCGGCCCTCTGGGCCGGCCTCTTGTCCTGGCGGTTTTCTTTTGACCGGCCGCGGCCGTTTTCTTTTGTCAAGACAAAAGAGAATGGGGGCGGATTCCTCCGGGAAACTCCCGGCCTACGCCAGACAGTGACGGCTCACTGCATATAATAGGACAAATAGTCCAAAATAGCGCAGTACAATGTGTCCTAAGAATACAATCACTTCGGTGATGTTTGATGAATTTGAGGATTCGTGATCTGCGTGAGGACCGTGATTTGAAGCAGAAGCAAATCGCGGAAGTTCTGCTTTGTGACCAGTCGCTGTACTCGAAGTATGAACGGGGAGAGCGGGAACTCCCGCTGCGCTACGCCATTGCGCTGGCAAACTATTACGGCGTCAGCTTGGATTATCTGGTAGGACTGACGGACGAAAAGCGCCCTTATTCCCGGCGGAGAAATAACCCATGAAAATTTGGGAGAGTTTTCTGGACCTGCTCTACCCGCCCAAGTGCCCCTTCTGCGGCAAGGTTCAGGAGACCCGGGGCATCTGCCCCGCCTGCCGCAAGGCCCTGCCCTGGACAGAAGGGGACCAGGGCCTGAAAACGCTGCCCGGAGGCACCGTCTGCGCCGCGCCGCTGTGGTACGAGGACCTGGCCCGGGAGGGCCTCCTGCGCTTCAAGTTCCAGGGCGCCGCCGCCGCGGCGGAGCCCCTGGGGGAGCTGATCGCCCAGTGCGCCGCGGAGCGGTTTTCCGGGGCGTTCGACGTGGTCACCTGGGTGCCGGTCAGCCGCCGCAGGCTGCGCAAACGGGGCTACGACCAGGCCCGGCTGCTGGCGGAGAGCGCCTGCCGGGTCTGGGGCGTGAGACCGGAGCGGCTGCTGCGCAAGACCCTGGACAACCCCGCTCAGTCGGGACTCCATGAGGCCGCCGCCCGCCGGGCCAACGTGCTGGGGGTCTACGAGGCGGCGGAGGCGGATAAACTCCGGGGAAGGCGGGTGCTGCTGGTGGACGATATCTGCACCACCGGCGCCACTTTGGCCGAGTGCGCCCGGACCCTGCGCGCCGCCGGAGCGGAGTCCGTGGCCTGCGTGACCGCCGCGCTGACCCGGGAGAAGGAAAAAGTTCACAATCCGGCCAAAGAATAGGGTTGCAATCGGCGAAAACTGTCAGTATAATGTACCTTGTATGATTGCGTTCGGGAAAACCCGTTCATAATACCTGTTAGAAAGATCAAATGAGGTGGAACTATGTCCATGACGAAGGATATCGGTATCGATCTTGGTACCGCGTCGGTACTTGTGTATGTAAAGGGCAAGGGCATCGTGCTCAACGAGCCCTCCGTGGTGGCAATGGATAAGACCACGGGCAAGCTGCTGAAGGTGGGCACCGAGGCCCAGGCCATGCTGGGCCGCACCCCCGGCAACATCATCGCCATCCGTCCCCTGCGGGAGGGCGTCATCTCCGACTACGACATGACCGAGCGGATGCTGCGGGAGTTCATCCACAAGGTGGCTGGCGTGTCCTTCTTCAAGCCCCGGGTCATCATCTGCGTGCCCTCCGGCATCACCGAGGTCGAGGAGCGCGCCGTCATCGACGCCGGCATCCAGGCCGGCGCCCGGAAGGTGTATCTGATCGAGGAGCCCGTGGCCGCGGCTATCGGCGCCGGCATCGACATCACCCAGCCCGACGGCCACATGGTGGTGGACATCGGCGGCGGCACCGCCGACATCGCCGTCATCTCCCTCAGCGGCGTGGTGGAGAGCGCCTCCATCAAGATCGCCGGCGACCAGCTCAACGAGTCCGTGGTGAAGTATATGCGCCGCAAGCACAACCTGCTGGTGGGCGAGCGCACCGCCGAGGAGATGAAGAAGCAGATCGGCTGTGTGTTCCCCAAGGAGGAAGAGGAGACCATGGACGTCAAGGGCCGGTGTTTGCTGACGGGCCTTCCCAAGGTGGTCACCGTCAGCTCCACCGAGATGATGGACGCCTTTGAAGAGCCGGTGGAGCGCATCATGGAGGCCATCCACTCCGTGCTGGAGCGCACGCCCCCGGAGCTGGTGGCGGACATCTCCACCAACGGCATCGTCATGACCGGCGGCGGCAGCCTGGTCTCCGGCTTCGACAAGCTGGTCACCGCCCGCACCGGCATCCACACCGTCATCGCCGAGGACGCCATTTCCTGCGTGGCCTTGGGTACCGGCAAGAGCCTGGACTCCCTCAACGCCATGCAGGACGGCACCATGAACCTCAGCCGCCGCAAGCAGATGAACTGAACAGACGCAGGAAAAGGCCGCCCGGCAGGGCGGCCTTTTTGGAGGTCTCTGTGCGTTTGCGGGCCGGATGGGGCACCTGGGCCGCTCAGGTGAGGTGGATGCCGCGCTCCGCCTCGTAGGCGGCCCGCTGGGCCTCCCAGTACGCCCGGTCGGTGTCGGTGATGGGCCGCAGCACCCGGCAGGGGTTCCCGGCGGCGATGACGCCGGCGGGCAGGTCCTTTGTCACCACGGACCCGGCGGCCACGATGGTGCCCGCCCCGATGGTGACGCCGGGCAGCACCGTCACGCTGCCGCCGATCCAGACGTTGTCGGCGATGGTGATGGGGGCGCCGAACTCCAGCTCGGTGTTCCGCACCCCGGCGTCAATGGGGTGCCCGGCGGCGAAGAGGCTCACCCTGGGGCCGAAAAACACGTGGGAGCCGATGGTGACGGACGCCACGTCCAGAATGATGCAGTCGTAGTTGGCGTAGAAGTGGTCGCCGATGGTGATGTTGGTGCCGTAGTCGCAGCGGAAACTGGGCTCGATCCAGCAGTTCGCGCCCATATGGCCCAGCAGGCGGCGCAAAATGGCCTCCCGTCCGGCGCTGTCCGCCGTGGCCGTGTCGTTGAAGGCCCGGCACAGCTCCTTGGCCCGCAGCCGCGCCGCCGCCAGCTCCGGATCTGCGGCGTTGTAAAGCTGTCCGGTCAGCATCCGCTCCCGCTCTGTCAAGGTCGATCCCCTCCTGTGGACTGTGAGATTGATAAGGCCAGTAAAGCAGAAATTGCCGCCGCTGTCAACGGAAAGTCCTTGCAATTTCCGGGGGATTTGGTATCATGGAACCAACCTTTCAGGATTGCCGGCGGCCCGCTCCGCCGGAGAAGGAGGAGCCATGGCTGTCCAGATCATCACCGATTCCACCAGCGACCTGACCAACGAGGAGCTGCGGGAGCTGAACGTCCACGTCATCCGGATGCGGGTGATTTTCGAGGACGGTGTGTTCACCGACGGCGTGGATATGGACAAGGAGCAGTTCTACGCCAAGCAGGCCGCGGCCTCCGCGCTGCCCAAGACCACCCAGGTCAACCCCCAGGAGTACTGCGAGGCCTTCGGCCCGCTGCTGGAGAGCGGGGACGAGGTGGTGGCCGTGCTGCTGTCCTCCAAGCTGTCGGGCTGCTACCAGTCCGCCTGCATCGCCAAAGAGATGCTGGAGGAGGCCGGGGAGCGGCTGCATCTGGTGGACTCCCTCAACGCCACCATCGGCGAGGGGCTGCTGGTGCGGGAGGCTGTGCGGATGCGGGACGCGGGAAAGTCCGCTGCGGAGATTGCCGCCGCCCTGGAGGATCTGCGCCGCCGGGTGCGGTTCCTGGCCTTCATCGGCACCATGAAGTATCTGAAAATGGGCGGGCGGGTGTCCGCCTCCGCTGCCGCGCTGGGAGGGATGCTGCACATTTCCCCGGTGGTGGCCCTGGTGGAGGGAGAGGTCAAGGCCGTGGGCAAGGTCCGGGGCCGGGAGAAGATCTTCAGCTACACCATGGATTTTGCCCAGCACTATCCCGTGGACAGCCGCCACTGCGTGGTGTTCGGACACTCCCGGTGCCTGGAGACCATGGAGCCCTATCGGGACAAGTGCATCCAGGCTCTGGGCCTGCGGGACTGGGCCCAGGACGAGCTGGGTCCCGTCATCGGCACCCACGCCGGGCCCGGCTGCTACGGCATGGCCTACATTGGCCTGAAATAAACTGGATGTTGCCAAAACGACTGCGTTCGGCCTCCTTTTGGGGTATACTTCCCATAAGGCCGAAAAAACGGCGCGGCCCGCAGGCCGCGCCGTTTTCTGATGTACAAGTGCCGATCAGCCGAAGAGGTGGATGAAGCCGAAGTCGTTCAGCTGGCCCAGCAGGATCAGGAACATACCCAGCGGAGTGACAATGTAAATGCAGATCTTGTAGAAGAGGTCGATCTTGGCGCTGCTGCTCAGATGGACCTCCTCCAGTACGGTTTTGGGCTTGAGCTCCCAGGCTACCATCAGGCTCATCAGCAGCGCGCCCAGCGGCATGGCGATGCCCTCGGACATCATGTCCATGAAGTCCAGCCAGCAGTCGTTCCAGGTGTGGATGCCGAAGGTGGCCTGACCGGGAACCCACAGACCGTTGGAGCCCAGGCCGTCCACCGCAACCAGAATGGCCTCCACGGTGATGGCCAGGCACACGATCAGGACCACTTTGTGGCGGCTGGCAGTTTTGCCCTTTTCCGCGGCGCGGTCCAGGAAGAAGGTGGCGACCACCTCCACCAGGGAGATGGCAGAGGAGATGGCGGCGATCAGGACCAGCAGGTAGAAGATCACGCCGAACAGGGGACCGGCGGTGCCCATGGCGTTGAACACGTCCTGCAGCGTGACGAACAGCAGGTTGGGGCCGCTGAGCTTGATGTCGGCCACGTTCATGCCCTGGTTGATGCCGTTGGCCACGGCGGCGGGGATGACGGCGAGGCCGGCCATCAGGGCCACCAGGGTATCGGAGAACACGATGACCACGGAGTTTTTCACCAGGTTCTCCTGCTTGCTGAGGTAGGAGCCGTAGGTGAACATGACGCCCATGGCCAGGGACAACGAGAAGAACATCTGACCGCCGGCGGTGGCCAGGACGGTGATGAAGTTGGGCGCCTCCGCAATAAAGCCGGCACTGACGGCGTAGCCGGGGACGAACATGAACTTCAGACCCTCCACGGCGTTGGGCAGGGTCAGGGCCCGGATGATAATGATGACCAGCATCACGAACAGGGCCGGCATGCCGATCTTGTTGAACTTCTCAATGCCGCCGGAGATGCCGCCCCGGTTGATGAGGAAGCAGATTACCAGGAACAGCAGGGTGAACACCACGCAGCCGAAGGGATTGGTCAGCATGGCGCTGAACAGCTCCGAGCCGGTGGAGAGCACCTCCGTACCGCCGAAGGCCAGGTTGCTCATGTTCAGGGACATGTACTCAATGCAGTAGCCGCCCAGAACCGAGTAGAAGCTCATGATGATGAAGGGGGCAAAGACTGCCAGCCAGCCCACCCATTTGAACTTTTTGGACAGGGTGCGATAGCAGCCGATGACGCCCTTGCCGACTTTCCGGCCCATGGCCAGCTCGCTGACCATGACCACAAAGCCCACGAAGATGGCCAGGAACAGGTATGCGATCAGGAAGGTAAAACCGCCGGACTTGCCCATCTTGTACGGGAAACCCCAGATGTTGCCAAGGCCGACGGCGGAGCCGATGGCAGCCAGCAGAAAGCCGATATTGCTGCCCCAGGAACCTCGCTCATTTGACATAAAATTTCCCCTCTTTCCTATATGGATTTCTGTTAAAAATATACTACGTTCCGGTGCTCCCGTCAAGTGTCTTTCGTGGGAAGTGCCCAGATGTGTCTTTTTGCCATGGACAAATATTTCACAATTAAGGACAGGGTTTGAAAGTATGTTGCAGTTTCAGTCAGTGACAAAACGAGATGCGGCCCGGCTGCGGCGGTACTATCAGGGCTGTGATTTCGGCCTTTGCGAGTACTCCGTGGGCACCAAGCTCATGTGGCGCCGGGCGCTGCATCCCAGCTGGACCGAGGCGGCGGGCTGCCTGGTAGTCCGCAACGAGATCGACGGCCAGGTGGTGTTCGACTACCCGGTGCCCGGGCCGGAGGGCGATGAGGACGCCGCGCTGGAGGCCATTGAGACTTACTGCCTGGAGCAGGGGCTCCCGCCGGTGATCTCCGTGGTTCCGGAGAGCAGGGCTCCCCGGCTGCTGGCCCGCTATCCCTACGCCCAGGTCAGCAATGTACGCACCTGGCAGGATTATGTGTACTACCGGGAGGACCTGCAGTTTTTCACCGGCCGCCGCTACTCCGGTCAGCGCAATCATATCAACAAGTTCCGCGCCGGCTGGCCGGAGGCCGCCTTCCGGCCCTTGACGGCGGCGGATGAGGCGATAATCGAGCGGTTCTGGCAGGACTATGAGGCGGAGTTCCCCAAGGGCAACAATGCCAAGGCCCTGGACGAGCTGGCCCTGGCCCGGAAGATGCTGAAGCTGGCGGGGAAATCCTGCTTCTTTACGGGGGGGCTTTTTGACGGAGAGAAGCTGATCGGCCTGTCTTTGTCGGAAAAGTGCGGCGACACGCTGATCATCCACATCGAAAAGGCCCTGTACTCCTACACCGGCGTGTACCCCACCCTGGTGCAGCTGGTGGCGGATGCATTCGGCGAGGGCTGCCAGTGGATCAACCGGGAGGACGACGCCGCAGACCGCGGCCTGCGGACCTCCAAGCTCCAGTACGGCCCTGCCAAGCTGGCCCCCAAGTACCGCTTCGAGCCCCAGAACGAGCTGATCCGCCATGTGGCGGCCATCCCGGGGCTGAAAACGGAGCGATTGACCCTCTCCGCCATCACCGAGGCGGATCTGCCCGCCTACAACGCCCTGGTGCTGGACGCTGGCCGGAACCGCTGGTGGGGCTATGACGACGTGGGCGGCCTGGGCGGACCGGTGACGCAGACCAGCTTCCTGGACGTGGCCCGCCGGGACTTTGAAAACCGCCAGGCGGTGAACTTCGCCGTGCGGCTGGACGGGCAGCTGATCGGCGAGGCGGTGCTCTACCGCTTCGACTGCCGTGGCGGCGCGGAGCTGGGCTGCCGCGTCGACGCCGCCCACGCCGGCTGCGGCTACGGCACCGAGGCCTTTGCCGCCGTGGCGGACTGGGCGCTGTACAAGGTGCACCTGAGCCGGGTGGTGGCCAAGTGCTACAAGGAGAACCAGGCCTCCTACAAGATGCTCTCGTCCTGTATGCGGAAAAAGGGAGAGGACGAGACCTTCTTCTATTTTGAAAAGCTGGTGTGAAGCGTGCGGAAAGGGCCGTCCCGAAGGGCGGCCCTTTTTTGCGGCGGGGCGCTGCGCCCTTGCGGCGGGAGCGGCGGTGTGCTATGCTGGGACCAGAACGAGGGAAGGAGGGCGGCGCCATGAAAAAGCATCCCCTGGACAAACTGATGAACCGGCTGAGTCTGCTGGTGCTGGCGGGCGCCGCCGTGTTCCTCGCGGCGTACTGGCACCGCATCCCGGCCCGGGTGCCCATGCACTTCAACGCCGCCGGCCAGATCGACCGCTGGGGCAGTCAGGCGGAGCTGCTGATTTTGCCGGTGATCGCCTGGCTGATGTACGGCCTTCTCACCGTGGTGGAGCAGTTCCCAAGCGCCTGGAACACCGGCGTGAAGGTGACGGAGGAGAACCGGGAGCGGGTCTACGCCCTGCTGGCCCACATGCTCAGCACGCTGAAATTCCTGATGGTGGTCCTGTTTGCCTGGATCACCGTCTGGTGCGCCCTGGCCCGGCCCCTGCCGGTGTGGTTTTTGCCGGTGGTGCTGATCGCCTTGTTCGGGGACATGATCTACTGGCTGGTCCGCCTCTTCCGGGCCCGGTAGGCCCATACAGGCAGATATATCGAAAACGGCCCGGACGCATATGCGTCCGGGCCTTGTTTTGCGGTTCAGTTCTCCGGGGTCAGATACTCCGGGCCGAAGCTGTGGGGCAGAAGCTCCGGGAGGGTGAAGGTCCGCTCCTGCCCGGCGCCGTTGAGGCAGATGATCTCGATATTCGGCGCGAACTCCCGCAGCACCTGGCGGCACACGGCGCAGGGCACGCAGAAATCGTCGCACCGGCCGGCTACGGCGATGCGCACAAAGTCCCGGTGCCCCTCGCTGACGGCCTTGGCCACCGCCGTCCGCTCGGCGCAGATGGTGGGGGAGAAGGCGGCGTTTTCAATGTTGCAGCCGGTGAACACGGTGCCGTCGGCGCACTCCAGGGCGGCGCCCACGGGGAAGTGGGAGTAGGGGCAGTAGGACCGGTCCAGCATGGCGACGGCCGCGGCCTTCAGTTCGTCTCGGGTCATGAAACCCCTCCTTCAAGAAAATACGCTCAGCCGATGGTCTGGAGCTCCACGGCCGCCACCGGCAGCGTGTCCAGCTCCGTGTCCGGGTCGGAGATCTCCGAGGTGTCGTACCGGACGGTCACCCAGCCGCCCAGCGTGGGGGCGTCATAGAGGTCCACCCACAGGCTGGACAGGGCGTCGGATACGTCCTGGGGCTCGCCCCAGGCGTCCAGCAGGTCCTGGCGGCGGAACCCGGCCAGGGCCTCGGTGGCCTCCTCGTCGGTCATGGCCTCCACCTCTGAAAGAGGGGGGACCTCCGCCGCCTTCTCAGCGGAGCCGCAGGCGGTCAGCGCCGTCACTGCCAGCAGCGACAGCAGGAACAAAAAGACGCGCTGTCTCATGGGAGGACGCCTCCTTTTTCATGTTCAGTCCCAGTCGATCTCCCGCTGGGGCCGGACTGCTACATCCATAATATCCTTTGCGTCGTAGAATTGCAAGTACCGGTCCCGGGAGTGGCGCAGGGTGGTGCCGTCCGGGTGGAGCCGGTCGCAGATGACCGCGCAGATGTCCTTTTTGATGTAGCTGAAGCTCTCGATGCCAACGGAGGCGAACACCCGGAAGCCCTGGCTCTGGAGGTACTGGAACACGGGGCCGGTGTTCTGCCAGTCGTTGCCGTCGGGCCGCTCGCCGTGGGGGTAGAAGAGGATGGTGGTGGGGCCCACCAGGCTGCCAACCTCGTCAAGCCACCGCTCCGTGTCCGCCTGGATGGACTCCAGGGACTTGGCGCCCAGGCGGATGTGGCCCCAGGTGTGGCTGCCGAAGGTCCAGCCGGTGCGCTTGAGCTCGGCGATGATGGGCTTGACCGCCTCGATCTCCCTCTGGCGATTGGCCTCCTGGGCCTCGGTCCAGCTCTTGGTGTCGGTCTGGGTGCGGTAGCCCAGGATCCCCTCATAGCCGGTGAGGCTCAGGCAGCCCTTGGCGCCGAAGGGGGAGAAGTCCGGGTGCTCCTCCACGAACTTGTCCAGGATGGGCACCGCGTCCAGGTCCCGGCTGACCACCTCCGCCCCCTGGGGGTCCTTGCCGTAGGAGGCGATCTTGCCGTCCTCCCCGAGGATGAGCTTCCAGGTAAAGCCGTTGGTGAGCATATACTCGTAGTAGTTCACGTCGTCGTAGGAGAGGATCAGGGGCTTCTTGCCCTCGGGGAGGTAGAGGGTGTTCTTCACCATTTTGGGCGTGCCGTCCTCGCCGGTGGTCTCGCTCCACACGTCGGCGATGTCCACCAGCACGTAGCCCTTGTCATAGACGCTCTGGAGGATCTTGTTGTACTCATCCACGGTGACCATGTAGTCGTCGATGCCGTTGGCCTGATTGTCCCCGTCGAAGGCCAGCTCCGGGTAGGCCACCACCGGGTGGAAGAACAGGTGCTCCACGATGCCGTCGTAGGCGGCGTAGGTCACCCCGTCCCGGGTGCCGCCCTCGGGCATCACCGTGGGGTCGTAAATGTCATAGGGCTCCGGCTCCGGGGGCGCGGGCTCTTCCTCCGCCTCCTGGGCGGAGGTATCTTCTTCAGCGGCATCCGGGTCCTCTGACGGGGCCGGGGATCCGCCGCAGGCGGTCAGGGAGAACAGCAGGAAACAGGCGAGCAGGAATGAGAGAAAGCGGCGCATGGCGGGACGTTCCTTTCTGTCGAATTTAGTCGATCTCAGTATATCAGGAATTCCCGCCGGAGAGAAGAACAAAAAGATGACAAAAGAAACAGGATGGTAAAAAGACGGTCCTTGCGGAGCCGCCTTTCACCGTATACGAGGGCCCCGTACCGAGCCGCTACCGCTTGTCCCCGGGCCGGAACACCAGGGCCATGACCAGCCCCGCCACCACCGCCGCCGCGATGCCCCCGGCGGTGGCGGAGAGGCCGCCGGTCAGGACCCCCAGCCAGCCCTCCTCCGCCACGGCGGTCTCCACGCCCTTTGCCAGGGCGTGGCCGAAGCCGGTCAGGGGCACCGTGGCCCCGGCGCCGCCCCAGTCGGCGATGGGCTGATACAGCCCCAGGGCGCTGAGGGCCACCCCGGCCACCACGTACCCGGTGAGGATGCGGGCGGGGGTCAGCTGGGTCCGGTCAATGAGGATCTGCCCCACGGCGCAGAGGATGCCGCCGCAGAGGAACGCCTTGAGATAGTCCATATGCCTGCCTCCCGGAAATCTGTTTTTCACAGGTTTCCCCGTCGCCGGGAGATTATGCGCAAGAGGCCGGAAACGGACGGACGGGGCCGGAATTTCCGGCCCCGTCCGTCCTGTTTAAGAGGAAAAAGGGATGCGTTTATTCACTCGGCGTCCTGAAGGGCGTCGTAGCCCTCTTCGCCGGTGCGGACTTTGATGACGTTCTCCACGTCGCACACGAAGATCTTGCCGTCGCCGATGTGGCCGGTGTAGAGGACCCGCTTGGCGGTCTCCACCACCAGGGCCACGGGCACCTTGCACACCACGATGGACACCTGGATGCTGGGCAGCATGGTGGCCTCCACCCTGGCGCCTCGGAAGTAGCCTTCGGTCTTGCCCCGCTGCTCGCCGCAGCCCATGACGTTGGTGGCGGTCATGCCGGTGATGCCGATGTCGAACATGGCCCGCTTCAATGCGTCGAACCGCTCCATCTTGCACAGGATCTCCACCCGGGTGATCTTCACGCCGCCCGGGGCGGCCTTCACGGGAGAGGGCACCGTCTCCACCGGAACGGCCTTCTCCACCGGCACCTCCGCTGCCGCCGGAACGGCGGGCAGGGGCAGGCCGTCGGGGGTGTCGTCATAGACGAAGGCGAAGCCGCCGTAGGCGGAGGGCAGGCCGTGCTCGGTGACGTCTAGGCCCTTGAGTTCCTCCTCCGGGCTGACTCGCAGGCCGATGGTGTGCTTGATGACGAGGAACACAATGGTGATCATCACCGCGGCCCAGAGGGCCGTGGCGCCCACGCCGATGCACTGGGTCAGGAAGAAGGAGGCGCCGTGGCCGTAGAGCAGGCCCTCGGAGGTGGAGAGCAGGCCGGTGAGGAGCGTGCCCGCCGCGCCGCACACGCCGTGGACGGAGATGGCGCCCACCGGGTCGTCGATCTTCAAAACGGAATCGAAGAAGCCAACGGAGATGGGAAGCAGCAGTCCCGCTACGATGCCGATGACGGCGGCGCCGGCGGGGGAGACCACGTCGCACCCGGCGGTGACGGCCACCAGGCCCGCCAGGGCGGCGTTGAGGGTCATGCCCACGTCGGGCTTGCCGTGGCGCAGCCAGGTGTAGACCATGGTGACCACGCAGGCCACGGCGGGGGCCATATTGGTGGTGACGAAGATGAGGCCTGCGGAGGCGATGGCGTCGTCCCCGGTCATGGAGACCGTGGAGCAGCCGTTGAAGCCGAACCAGCAGAACCAGAGGATAAACACCCCCAGGGCGCCCAGGGACAGGTTGTGGCCTAAGATAGCCCGGGGCTTGCCGTCCTTGTCGTACTTGCCCATCCGGGGCCCCAGGATGGCGGCGCCGATGGCGGCGCAGACGCCGCCCACCATGTGGACCGCCGTGGATCCGGCGAAGTCATGGAACCCCAGCTGGCTCAGCCAGCCGCCGCCCCAGATCCAGTGGCCGGAGACGGGGTAGATGAACGCGGAGATGCAGAAGGAGTAGATGCAGTAGGAGACGAATTTCGTCCGCTCCGCCATGGAACCGGAGACGATGGTGGCGGAGGTGGCGCAGAATACGGTCTGGAAAATGAGATAGGCCAGCAGCGGCACGCCCGCGGGCAGGATGGCGGAATAGTCGCCCCGGACAAAGGGGTCAAAGCCGCCGATGATGGCCCCGGACCCGGCGAACATCAGGCCGAAGCCCAAAATCCAGTAGGTGGGGGTGCCGATGCAGAAGTCCATGAGGTTTTTCATGAGGATGTTGCCGGTGTTCTTGGCCCGGGTGAAGCCCGCCTCGCACATGGCAAAGCCGGCCTGCATCAAAAAGACAAGGGCTGCTCCCAGCAGGACCCAGATGGTGTTGACGGATGAATACATGGTGTTCCCTCCCTGACCACCGGCGGCGGGCCGGGCCGGCTTCCGACCCGCGCCGGGAAAAAATAAAGGGCAAGGGCGCCTGAGAGATCTTCTCACAGGCGCCCTTGCCTTTTGATGCAAAGACTTTACCACGGGGGACGGGAAATCGTCAACGTGCGATTTTCACAACGCTTTTTGGGGATTTTTTGAAAATTTCTCCGCCTGTCACAGGGGCCGCACCAGATTGGTGTAGCCGTTGAGAAAGGCGTCCGCCTCCGCTGCGGCGGCCCGGCCCTCGGCGATGGCCCAGACCACCAGGGACTGGCCCCGGCGCATATCGCCCGCGGCAAAGACCTTCTCCACGCTGGTGGCGTGGCGGCCCGGGGCGGTGGTCACGGTGTCCCCCGCCTCCACGCCGAAGGCCTCGCACACGCCCCTTTCGCACCCGGCAAAGCCCGTGGCGGCGATCAGCAGCTCACAGGGCAGGGTGTCGCCGCTGGTGGTGACCGCGCCGGTGAGGGCGCCGTCCTTATCCACCGTCAACTCCTTCACCTGGACGGAAAAGCGCCGGGGATCGGCGCCGGTGACGGCCGCGGCCTCCTCGTGGGCGTAGTCCAGGGGCAGCGCCCCGTCCACCAGGTAGTCCTCCCGCCTGCGCCGCACCAGCTGGGTCACGGAGACGCAGCCCTGGCGCAGGGCGGTGGCCACGCAGTCGCTGGCGGTGTCGCCGGTGCCCACGATCACCACATGGCGGCCCTCCGCCGTGGGCACGGCGGGGGTCTGCCCGAACACCTGCCGCTCCACGGCGGCTTTCAGGAACTCCGTGCCGTAGTAAACGCCGGTGACGGCCGAGGTGTCCAGCCCCAGGGGCCGGGGACGGCCCGCGCCGCAGCAGAGGATCACGGCGTCGTACTCCGCCATGAGCCGCCGGGCCACCGCCTCGTCGGCGGCGTCCACGCCGGTGACGAAGCTCACGCCCTCGTCGGTCATCAGGTCCAGCCGCCGCTTGACGATGGATTTGTCCAGCTTCATGGAGGGGATGCCGTAGGTCAAAAGGCCGCCGGGGTGGGCCTCCCGCTCCACCACCGTGACGGAGTGGCCCCGGTGGTTCAGCTGATCCGCCGCCGCCAGGCCCGCCGGGCCGGAGCCCACCACGCAGACCTTCTTCCCGGACCACTGGGGCGGGCGGCGCCGCCGCATGAGCCCCTCTGAGAAGGCGCCCTCGATGATGGACAGCTCATTGTCCCGGTTGGACACCGCCTGGCCATAGATGCCGCAGACACAGGCGCTCTCGCAGGGAGCCGGGCAGACCCGGCCGGTGAACTCCGGGAAGTTGTTGGTTTTCAGCAGCCGGGCCAGGGCGTGGCCCAGGTTGCCGCTCATGATCATGTCGTTCCACTCGGGGATGAGATTGTGGAGGGGGCAGCCGAAGGTGCGCCCCTCATACACCATGCCCGTCTGGCAGAAGGGGACGCCGCAGTTCATGCAGCGGGCGCCCTGCTGCTCCCGGACGGCCTGGGGCAGGGGGATGTGGAATTCCTCCCAGTCCCGCACCCGCTCCTCCGGCGGCCGCCGCAGGTCGTCCCTCCGGGCGTATTCCAGAAATCCAGTGGGTTTTCCCATTGTGCGTGCCTCCTTCCTCAGCCTCTGGCGTTGGCGCAGAACGCCTCGATCTCCGCCTGCTCGCGGCTCATGCCCTTTTCCTCGTACTGGGCGATGGATTTGAGCATCCGGTCGTAGTCCCGGGGCATGACCTTCTTGAAGCAGGGGATATAGGACTTGAAGGCCGCCAGGATCTTCTTGCCCCGGGGGGAGCCGGTGGCGGCCACGTGGGCCTCGATCAGGGAGCGCAGCTCCGCGATGTCGTGGCTCTCGGTCAGGGTGTCGGTGAGCACCTGCTCCTTGTTGAGGCGCAGGTACAGGTCGTGGTGTTCATCCAGCACGTAGGCGATGCCGCCCGACATGCCGGCGGCGAAGTTCTTGCCCGTGGGGCCCAGGATCACGCAGCGGCCGCCGGTCATATACTCGCAGCCGTGGTCGCCCACGCCCTCCACCACCGCCACGGCGCCGGAGTTGCGGACGCAGAACCGCTCGCCGGCCCGGCCGTTGATGAAGGCCGCGCCGCCGGTGGCGCCGTAGAGGGCCACATTGCCCACGATGATGTTCTCGCCGGGGTCGAAAACGGAGCCCTTGGGCGGATAGAGGATCAGCTTTCCGCCGGAGAGACCCTTGCCGAAGCCGTCGTTGCAGTCGCCCTCCAGCTCCAGCGTCAGACCCTTGGGGATGAAGGCACCGAAGGACTGTCCGCCGCCGCCTTTGCAGGAGATGACGTAGGTGTCGTCCGGCAGGGTATCGCCCCGCCTGCGGGTGATCTCGGAGCCGAAGAGGGTGCCGAAGGACCGGTCCGTGGAGGACACGTCCACGCTGAGGCGGCCGGGTTTCCCGGCCTTGAGGGCCTTGCCCAGCTTCTCCAGCAGCACCCGCATGTCGGCGGTGCGCTCCAGGTGGAAGTCGTAGGCGTCCTTGGGATCGAAGCGGGGCACGTGCGCGCCCCAGGGGTTTTGCAGCAGGGCGCCCAGGTCCAATGTCTCCGCCCGATGGGTCACCAGCTTTTCCCGGACCCGCAGCAGATCGCTGCGGCCCACCAGCTCCTCCACGGTGCGGATGCCTAAGTGTGCCATATACTCCCGCAGATCCCGGGCCACGAAGGTCATGAAGTTGATCACGTGCTCCGGCTTTCCGGCAAAGCGCTTGCGCAGCTGGGGGTTCTGGGTGGCGATGCCGGCGGGGCAGGTGTCCAGGTTGCACACCCGCATCATGCAGCAGCCCATGGCCACCAGGGGGGCCGTGGCGAAGCCGAACTCCTCGGCGCCCAGCATGCAGGCGATGGCCACGTCCCGGCCGGTCATCAGCTTGCCGTCGGCCTCCAGTACCACCTGGGTCCGCAGGCCGTTTTGCAGCAGGGCCTGGTGGGCCTCCGCCACGCCCAGCTCCCAGGGCAGTCCCGCCCCGGAGATGGAGTTGCGGGGGGCTGCGCCGGTGCCGCCGTCGTGGCCGGAGATCAGCACCACCTGGGCGCCTGCCTTGGCAACGCCCGCGGCGATGGTGCCAACGCCCGCCTCGCTGACCAGCTTGACGCTGATCCGGGCCTGACGGTTGGCGTTTTTCAGGTCGTAGATCAGCTGGGCCAGGTCCTCGATGGAGTAGATGTCGTGGTGGGGCGGGGGCGAGATCAGGCTCACGCCGGGGGTGGAGTACCGGGTCTTGGCGATCCAGGGGTAGACCTTCTTCCCCGGCAGGTGGCCGCCCTCGCCGGGCTTGGCGCCCTGGGCCATCTTGATCTGGATCTCCTGGGCGCTGCAAAGGTACTCGCTGGTGACGCCGAAGCGGCCGGAGGCCACCTGCTTGATGGCGGAGCACCGCTCGTCGCCCAGCCGCTCCCGGGCCTCGCCGCCCTCGCCGGAGTTGGACTTGCCGCCGATGCGGTTCATGGCGATGGCCATGCACTCGTGGGCCTCCTGAGAGATGGAGCCGTAGCTCATGGCGCCGGTCTTGAACCGGCGGACGATGGATTCCACGCTCTCCACCTCCTCAAGGGGGATGCCGCCGTGCTCGTCGAACCGGAAGTCCAGTACGCCCCGGAGGGTGTGGGGCTTATCGGCGTCGTCCACCAGGGCGGCGTATTCCTTGAAGGTCTCGTAGCTGCCCTCCCGGGCTGCCTTCTGCAGCAGCAGAATGGTCCGGGGGTTGTACATGTGGTCCTCCTTGTCGGGGCCGGAGCGGAGCTTGTGGGACCCGGTGGAGTCCAGGGTGGTGTCGTAGCCCAGGCCCAGGGGATCGAAGGCCTGGTTGTGGTTCCACTCCACGCCCTCGCCGATCTCCTCCAGGCCCACGCCGCCCACCCGGCTGACGGTGTTGGTGAAGTACTTGTCGATCACGTCCTTGCAGATGCCCACGCACTCGAAGATCTGGGCGGACTGGTAGGACTGGATGGTGGAGATGCCCATTTTGGAGGCGATCTTCACGATGCCGTGGAGGATGGCCCGGTCGTAGTCGTCCACGGCCGCCGCCGGGTCCTTGTCCAAAAGGCCCACGGCGATCAGCTCCTCCACGCACTCCTGGGCGAGATACGGGTTGATGGCCTGGGCGCCGTAGCCCAGAAGGGCGGCGAAGTGGTGCACGTCCCGGGGCTCCGCGCTCTCCAGGATCATGGACACGGCGGTGCGCTTCTTGGTGCGGACCAGATACTGCTCCAGGGCGCTGACCGCCAGCAGCGAGGGTATGGCCACGTGGTTTTCGTCCACGCCCCGGTCGGAGAGGATCAGGATATTGGCGCCCTTCTTGTAGGCCCGGTCCACGTTGACGAACAGCCGGTCCAGGGCGTTTTCCAGGGGAGAGCCCTTGTAGTAGAGCAGGGAGATGGTCTCCACGCGGAAGCCGGGCCGGTCCATGTAGCGGATCTTCATGAGGTCCACGGAGGTGAGGATGGGGTTGTGGATCTGGAGGACGGCGCAGTTTTCCGGCCGCTCCTCCAGGAGATTGCCGCCGGAGCCCACGTACACGGTGGTGTCGGTGACGATCTCCTCCCGGATGGCGTCCATGGGGGGATTGGTCACCTGAGCGAAGAGCTGCTTGAAGTAGTTGAACAGGGGCTGATGGTGCTCGCTGAGCACCGCCAGCGGCGTGTCCACGCCCATGGCGGAGGTGGGCTCCGCCCCGTCCCGGGCCATGGGGAGGATGGAGTCCTTGACCTCCTCATAGGTGTAGCCGAAGGCCTTGTACAGCCGGTCCCGCAGCTCCTGGGGGTGGCGCTCCACCCGCCGGTTGGGGATGGGCAGGTCCTTGAGATAAACAAGATGGGCGTCCAGCCACTCGCCGTAGGGCTGGCGGGCGGCGCAGCGGCCCTTGACCTCCCCGTCCTCCAGCAGCCGCCCCTGGCGCAGGTCCGCCAGCAGCATCTTGCCGGGCTGGAGCCGGGACTTTTTCACGATGGTCTCCGGCGGCAGGTCCAGCACGCCCACCTCCGAGGACAAAATCAGCCGGTCGCTGTCGGTGAGATACCACCGGCAGGGCCGCAGGCCGTTGCGGTCCAGCACGGCGCCCACGGTGTCGCCGTCGGAGAACACGATGGCCGCCGGGCCGTCCCAGGGCTCCATCATAGTGGCGTAGTAGTGGTAGAAGTCCCGCTTCTCCCGCTCCATCCGCCGGTCGTTGGCCCAGGGCTCGGGAATGCACATCATCACCGCCCGGGGCAGCTCGATGCCGTTCATCAGCAGGAATTCCAGGGTGTTGTCCAGCATGGACGAGTCGGACCCGTTCTGGTCCACCACCGGCAGGATCTTGTCCATGTCCTCCTCCAGGATGGGGGAGCGCATGGTCTCCTCCCGGGCCAGCATCCGGTCCACGTTGCCACGGATGGTGTTGATCTCGCCGTTGTGGAGGATGTAGCGGTTGGGGTGGGCCCGCTCCCAGCTGGGGTTGGTGTTGGTGGAGAAGCGGGAGTGGACCAGGGCCAGGGCGCTCTCGCAGTCCTCCGCCTCCAGGTCAGCGTAGAACCGGCGCAGCTGGCCCACCAGGAACATGCCCTTGTAGACGATGGTCCGGCTGGAGAAGGAGGGGATATAGGTGTTGACATTGGACTGCTCGAACACCCGCCGGGCCACATACAGCTTCCGGTCAAAGTCCAGCCCCGGGGCGCAGTCCGCCGGACGCTTCACAAAGCACTGGAAGATGGCGGGCATGCAGTCCAGAGCCCGCTGACCCAGCACCTCCGGGTGGGTGGGCACCTGCCGCCAGCCCAAGAATTCCATGCCCTCCTTGGCCACGATGATCTCCAGCATCTTCTGGGCCTGGGCCCGCTTGAGGGGGTCCGTGGGGAAGAAGAACATGCCCACGCCGTAGTCTCTGGGTCCGCCCAGGGCGATGCCCTCGGCGGCGGCCGCCCGGACCATCAGGGCGTGGGGGATCTGCATCATGAGGCCCACGCCGTCGCCGGTCTGGCCGGAGGCGTCCTTGCCGGCCCGGTGCTCCAGCTTTTCCACGATCTTCAGCGCGTCGTCCACCACGCTGTGGGAGCAGCGGCCCTTCAGGTCCACCACCGCGCCGATGCCGCAGGCGTCGTGCTCGAAGCGCGGGTCATAGAGAGGATAGTGCTTGTATTCAGGTCCCGCCATTGGAACCCCTCCATTCTCTTGTCAGTGTGTATTTGGACCGGGATCGGCGCCGCTCACCGGGTGTAGGTCTCGATGACCAGCCGGGCGGTCTGCTCCAGCCGCAGCCCCGTGTCCATGCTGCGCTTCTGGAGGAAGCGGTGGGCCTCCGCCTCGCTCATGCGGTTGACGTCCATCAGCAGCTCCTTGGCCCGGCGGATCAGCCGCTGGGCCTCCTCCTGCCGGGCCGGAGGCGGGCGGCGGCGCCGCTGATGCAGCAGCGTGTCCAGGGAGGCGTACAGGTCCGCCCGGCTGGCCGGGACCGGGAGCCGGTAGAGGTTCTCCCCCTGGCACAGGTCCAGATTGGCGGCGGAGGCGATCACCAGCACCCCGGTCCCGGGGCCCAGGTCCGCCGCCAGCTCCGGGGCGGTCATGTCCCGCAGGCGGAAGCCGCACACCACGGCGGCTCCGCCCAGCTTGCCTACCGCCCGGAGCACCTCGGCCCCGGAGGCGAAGGCGCCGGCCACAGGATATCCGCCGCTCTCCAGCAGCCGCTGGATCCGGCGCCGGGCGTCCTCATGGGCAAAGGCCGTCACGATCCGCTCCATGGCACAGCACCCCCTTTCGGCAGTTCTCCGGTCCGCCGGGCGGACCGGTCAGGTCAGTAGGTGACCAGGTACTTCTCCAGCTCCCACTGGGAGACCTGGCTCCGGTATTCCTCCCACTCCCGCCGCTTGCCGGTGAGGTACTGGGCGGCCACGTGGGGGCCCAGGGCGGCGGTGACGGTCCCGTCGGCCTCCAGGGCGTTCAGGGCCGCCTCCAGGGAGTCCGGCAGCAGGGGCACCCCCTGGGCCGCCAGGGCGGCGGGGGACATCTCGTAGAGGTTCTCCGTGATCTCCGGCGGCGGCGTCAGCCCCCGGCGGATGCCGTCCAGGCCCGCCGTCAGGCAGGCGGCGAAGGTCAGGTAGGGATTGCAGGACGGGTCGGGGCTGCGCAGCTCCACCCGGGTGCCCCGGCCCCGGGGGGTGGGGATGCGGATGAGGGCGGAGCGGTTGCCGGTGGACCAGGCCACGCAGCAGGGGGCCTCATATCCCGGGACCAGCCGCTTGTAGGAGTTGACCAAGGGATTGGTCAGCGCGCAGAAGCCCGGCACGTGGTCCAGCAGCCCCGCGATGAACTGATAGGCCAGGGGGGACAGCTGCCGGGGGTCCGCCGGGTCGTAGAAGGCGTTCTCCCCGTCCCGGAAGAGGGACATGTTCACGTGCATGCCGCTGCCGGCGGCATTCGCCACGGGCTTGGGCATGAAAGTGGCGTGGAGGCCGTTCTTCTGGGCCAGGGTCTTGACCGCCAGCTTGAAGGTCATGATGTTGTCGGCGGAGCGGAGGGCGCCGGTGTACTTGAAGTCGATCTCGTGCTGGCCGGCGGCCACCTCGTGGTGGCTGGCCTCGATCTCGAAGCCCATCTCCTCCAGGCACAGGCAGATCTCCCGGCGGGTGGACTCCCCGTGGTCCAGGGGGCCCAGGTCGAAGTACCCGGCCTCGTCGCTGGTGCGGGTGGTGGGGCGGCCGTCCTCATCGGTCTGGAACAGGAAGAACTCCAGCTCCGGCCCGGCGTTGAAGGTGAAGCCCATGTCCTCCGCCTGCCGCAGCGCCCGCTTCAGCACGCCCCGTGGGTCTCCCACGAAGGGCGTGCCGTCGGGATTGTAGACGTCGCAGATCAGCCGGGCCACCTTGCCGTACTGGGGCCGCCAGGGCAGCACCGCGAAGGTGTCCAGGTCCGGCCGTAGGTACTGATCGGACTCCTCCACCCGGACGAAGCCCTCGATGGAGCTGCCGTCCATCATGATCTCCCCGTCCAGAGCCCTCCCGATCTGAGAGGCGGTGATGGCCACGTTTTTCAGCTGGCCGAAGATGTCGGTGAACTGCATGCGGATGAATTGGATGTCCTCCTCCCGGATCAGGCGGAGGATGTCCTCCCGGGTGTACTTGCCCATGGCTCGATCTCCTTTCACCGGCCGCGGAACCGGTCGATTTATCGCTTTAAAGCGGTATTTTACAAAAAACAAAAAGAGCGCGACGGACCCTGAGGGGGGCCCCGTTGCTCTCCCTTGGGAGGGATTATACCGTCGCAAAGCCCGTCCTGTCAACGCTTTCGGCGCTTCCGGGACGGGCTGGCGGCAGATTTTATGGGTTGTTCTAAAATGTGGGGGAGGGAAAAAATCACCTTTGTGCAATTTCCATACGGGGAAAAATGTGCGCCGGCGGCGAACATCACCGCTCCGCGGCCAGACACACCGCATGGCAGATGCCGGGGATGGACTCTCCCTGACAGGCGGAGATGGGGGAGAGCAGCGCCCCGGTGGGGGCGAAGAGGAGCCGCTTCCACCGGCCCGCCCGCATCCCGGAGAGCAGGTAGCCGTTGAGCACCGACGCCGAGCAGCCGCAGCCGGAGGCCCCGGCGTGCATGTCCTGCCGCTGGCGGTCGTAGAGCAGAAGGCCGCAGTCCTGGAAGTGAGCGCCCATGTCAATGCCGTCCCGGGCGAAGAAGTCCCGGACGATGGCGTGGCCCAGCTCGCCCAGGTCCCCGGTGACGATCAGGTCGAAGTCCCGGGGGCCGGTGCCGGTGTCACGGAAGAAGGCGGAGAGGGTGTCGTAGGCGGCGGGGGCCATGGCGGCGCCCATGTTGTTGGCGTCGGGGATGCCCTTGTCCACGATGCGGCCGCAGGTCACGTGGGTGACGTAGGGCCCGGGGCCCTCCCGGTCCAGGATGGTGCACCCGGCGGCGGTGGCGGTCCACTGGGCGGTGGGGGTGCGCTGGTTGCCGTAGGGCACCGGCATCCGGTACTGGCGCTCGGCGGTGCAGTAGTGGGAGGAGGTCATGGCGGCGCAGCGGCGGGCAAAGCCCCCGTCGATCAGCATGGCCGCGAGAGACAGGGACTCGCCCATGGTGGAGCAGGCGCCGTAGAGGCCGTAGAAGGGGATGCCGAAGTCCCGCAGGCCGAAGGAGGAGCCGATGCACTGGTTGAGGAGGTCTCCGGCCAGCACATAGTCCAGGTCCTCCGGCTTGAGCCGCGCCTTGTCCAGGGCCTGGCGCAGCACCGCCTGCTGCATGGCGGACTCCGCCTTCTCCCAGGTCTTTTCCCCGAAGAAGGAGCTGGTCTCCAGCCGGTCGAAGCAGTCCGCCAGGGGGCCCTGGCCCTCGAATTTCCCGCCGATGTTGGAGAAGGCCAGCACGGAGGGGGGATGGGCCAGGGCCACGGTCCGGCTGCCCAGACGTTTTTCGTTCATGGTGTCGCCGCCTTTTCGTGAGGATTTTCCATAGGTTGTCCGAAAGACGGCAAAAATATGAAGCCCGGCGTTTGCCGGGCTTCCAAAGCGTTCCTTCATTCGTGCTCATACAGAAAGGGCAGTCCGCAGGCGTAGCAGAAGTTCCGGTCGCCCCGCTGGCGGCGGCCGCACCGGGGACAGGCCACGGTCTCCAGGGTCCTGGAGGGGAAGCGGGCGGGGGCGTCCGGCGGCGGAGTCTCCGGCTCGGGCGGCATGGGCGGCAGGATGCCGTGTTCCGAGAGGATCTTCTCCAGGGCCAGCAGCTGGTTTTCCAGCTCCGTGACCCGTTTTTTCAAAGACTGGATCTCCTTGTCCTGCCGCTGGTCCGTGGCATAGGAGCTGTTGGCGGCGCTCTCCAGCGCCTCCTGCTTGTCCAGCATCTCCGCGTGCAGGAACAGGTCCGGCTTCAGATACCAGGGAAAGGACACGGCTCTCGCCTCCTTTTGACGGGATCGGACCATTCTACCACAGGCGGCGGGGAATGAAAAGGGAAAACCTGCGGCAAAAAAGTGGGGTTAGCCCGCTCTAATGTTTCAAAAATCCCCTGTACATCCGCCCGGTGCCGTGGTATAATCACCACTTAATGAACAGATCCCAGAAAAAGGAGACAGACGGCATGAGTGAGGAGATGCGGACCTTCGGATACCTCTGCCCGGCGTGCGGCAAGCCCGTTATGGCGGCTCGGTCCGTGTTCGCCCTGGAGGCCTCCAACGCGGAGGTGGAGTGCGAATGCGGCAAGTCCGCCCTGAGCGTGGGCTTTGACGGGGAGCGGTATCACCTGACGGTGCCCTGCGGCCTCTGCAGCGAGACCCACGAGGCGGTGTGCCCGCCGGAGCGGGTGCTCCGGGGCGGCACGGCCCTGGCCTGCCCCCAGACGAAGCAATTCTGCTGCTTCATCGGGGACGAGGGCACGGTGGAAAAGCACCTGCGGGAGCTGGAGATCCTGGCGGAGAAGGAAAAGCGCCAGGAGGAGGGCCCCGAGGCCTTCGCCGACAGCGTCATCATGTACGAGGTCCTCTCCGAGCTCAAGGAGATCGCCGCCCGGCCCGGCGGCATCACCTGCGCCTGCGGCTCCCGCCGCTACGGCATGGAGATCCGCCGCAGCGCCGTGGACCTGATCTGCCGGGACTGCGGCGCCAAGCTGCGCATCAGCGCCGCCACGGACGCGGACCTGGACGATCTGTGCTGTCACATGAAACTGGTGATCCCCGGGAACCGGGGATGAGGCAGGGCCCCGCCGCCAAGGCGGGGCGCGATTTGCTGAAATGTTTGACGAGCTTGTGAGACGGGAAGGAAGATAGTTACGAAAGAAACCCAGGAGGGGTGTCTTTCGTTTTCAATCATAAGTTTTTTTGTTTCAAAAAAACTTGCCCTGCCTGTCGAACTGGTTCGACAGGCAGGGCCCCGCCGCCAAGGCGGGGCGCTTTTAACGAGACGGAGCCGGAGGCTCCCAAAAAGGAGGAATGTGCCGTGATCACACTGCTGGCACGGCTGCTGATCAAACATCAGGGGGATGAGGGCGCGGTCCGCCGGGCCTATGGCGTCCTCTGCGGCGCGGTGGGCATCTGCCTGAACGTGCTGCTGTTCGCAGGGAAGTTTTTCGCCGGACTGCTGTCCGGGTCCATCGCCATCACGGCGGACGCCTTCAACAACCTCTCCGACGCCGGGTCCTCTTTTGTGACCCTGCTGGGCTTCCAGCTGGCGGGGCAGAAGGCCGACGCCGGGCACCCCTTCGGCCACGGGCGGATCGAGTACCTGTCGGGCCTGGTGGTGTCGGTGCTGATCTTGCTGATGGGCGTGGAGTTGGGCAAGTCCTCCCTGGACAAGATCCTCCACCCGGAGGCGGTGGAGTTCAGCCCCCTGGTGGTGGCCATCCTCTGCGCCTCCATCGCCGTGAAGCTGTACATGTTCTTCTATAACCGGCGCCTGGGGAAGAAGCTGGGCTCCACCGCCATGGAGGCCACGGCCCTGGACTCCCTCAGCGACAGCGCGGCCACTTCCACGGTGCTGCTGGCCACCCTGGTGGGCCACTTCACCGGGCTCAAGATCGACGGCTGGTGCGGACTGCTGGTGGCGGCCTTCATCCTCTGGTCCGGCATCAGCGCCGCCAAGGAGACCCTGGACCCCCTGCTGGGTGCGCCGCCCACGGCGGAGCTGGTGGAGCGGATCCGGGATCTGGTCCTGGCCCACAAGACCATCATCGGCATCCACGACCTGATCGTCCACGACTACGGCCCCGGCCGCATGATGATCTCCCTCCACGCGGAGGTCTCCGCCTCCGGGGACGTGCTGGAGCTCCACGACGAGATCGACAACGTGGAAAACGAGCTGCGGGAGAAGCTGGGCTGCGAGGCGGTGATCCACATGGACCCCATCGTCACCGACGACGGGCTCACCCAGGAGACCCGCCAGCGGGTGGCCGCCCTGGTCCACTGCATCGACGACGCCATCTCCATCCACGACTTCCGGATGGTGAAGGGCCCCACCCACACCAACGTGATCTTCGACGCGGTGGTGCCCTTCGGCTTCCGCCTCAGCGACGAGGACGTGGCAAAGAAGATCCGCACCGCCGTCCGGGCGCTGGACGGCAACTACTACGCCGTGGTGAAGGTGGAGCGGTCCTATACATAATGAAACGCGGAAGAGGGGCGCGGCCGGGCGCCTTTCTTCCGCTGCTTTTTGAAGGGGGGGAGCGGGAATGGAACTGGGGTTCTGCGGAAGGGACTGCGGCGTCTGCGACGTCCGGGAGGCGTACGGCTGCGCCGGGTGCCGCGAGAGCGGAGGGGTCCCGCCCCACGGCCCCTGTCCCGTGGCGGCCTGCTGCCGGGAACGGGATCTGGAGAAGTGCGGAGACTGTCAGGCGCTGGACTGCGCATTTCTGCCGGAGCGGGAAGGCGGGCCGCGCGCTGCGTCCCGTTTGGCGCCGCTGCGGCGGGAGGGCCTGGGCGGCGCGGACCGGGCGGCGGAGCTGGGCGCGGGACTGCGGCGCCTGTTTTGGATCTGGCTGGGGGGAGATGCGGCCGTCTATCTGGCGGCCGGGATAGCGTCGGTCCTGCTGGCGCACGGCTGTACCTGGGTCCTGGGGCTGATCCCCGGGGCCCTGGAGCTGGCGGTGTGCCTGGCCATGGGCCGGACCCTGAGCCGGCTGGGAGAGGCATATCGTACAGTGCCGCCGTTTCTGACGGCCTACGGTGCGGTGCGGGCGGTGAGCGGCGCCGTGTCCTCCCTGCCGGTGCTGGCGGCGCTGACCCTCCTCCAGGGAGGTCTGGAATTGGTGTGGATCTTCCGGCTGTATCGGGCCAACGGGGCCCTGCTGGAGCGGATCGGGGACCGGCGGGCCGTCCTCTGGCGGTGCCTGGCCCGGTGGGCCGTGGCGGTGGGAGCGGTGATATGTCTGATGTCCGTGCCAGTGCCCTACGTGGAAGTTTGGCAAACGCTGCAACTTTGGTCGTGGGTGGACAGCCTGCCCACTGCGGTATTCGTGCTGGCATATGCGCTGGCGATGGTGCTTCTGGCGGTGAAGCTATGCGCCGCGGTGCTGTGGGTGGTCCGCTGGGTCCAGCTGTGGCGGACGGCGGAGACCTTCCGGCGGCTGGGCACAGAGCCCTGAACGGCGGCGGAGATGCCGGCCGCGGACCATGGCATCCCTGTTTTCCATAAAAGCCCGGCGGACCTTCCAAAAGGTCCGCCGGGCTTTGTTCACTGCTGTTCCAGGGGCAGGATGCCGCCGGGGTCCACGGCCACGGTGACCGTCTCGCCGGCCCGGGCTGTCCAGGTTTCCCGGTCCGCCTCCATGCGGATGGGGAGCACGTCCGCCGCCGCGGCCTCCGGCCGCAGCAGCACGGTAAGGGCGTTCACATCCTCCACCACCCGGACCACCCGGCAGGAAAGGGCGTTCACCGCTCCGGCCTGGGCCGGATGAAAACTCCGGGCCCGGATGCCCGCCCGGCGCACCTGCTCCGGCACCGGGCTCTCACAGGCCAGGGTCACGCCCCACGCCGACACGTACACCCCGCCGTCCCGGGGGAGGGCATCCGCAAAGTTCTCGCAGCCGGACAGGCGCGCCGCCGCCTCCGTGCCGGGCCGGGCCATCAGGTCGGCCATGGGCCGCACGGCCTGGGACCGGCCATGGTCCATGACGCAGACCCGGGGGCAGTTGCGCAGCACCTCCCCCCGGTCGTGGGATACCCAGATCACCGGGCCGGGAAAGGCCGACAGGGTCTCCCACAGCTCCAGCTCCAGCTGGTGCTTGAGGTAGCTGTCCAGGGCGGAGAAGGGCTCGTCCAGCAAGATGGCTCCCGGCTCCGAGGCCAGGATCCGGGCCAGGGCGCAGCGCTGCTGCTGCCCGCCGGAGAGCTGGCCCGGCCGCAGGTCCGCCACCGCCTCCAGCTGGAACTGGCGGAGCTTGTCCGCGGCCACGGAGGCCCGCTGCCTCCGGTCCCGGACCGCCGCGGCGATGTTCTGCCGGACGGTCATGTTGGGGAACAGGGCGTACTGCTGAAAGAGATAGCCCACCCGCCGCTTTTGGGGCGGCAGGTCGATGTGGGCGGCGCTGTCGAAGAGGGGCACGCCGTCCAGGGTGATCCGGCCCCGGTCCGGGGTCAGGATGCCCGCCACGCACTTGAGCGTCACGCTCTTGCCGCAGCCGGAGGCCCCCAGCAGGGCCAGGGTCTCCCCCTCCGCCTCAAACCGGACCTCCAGATGGAAGTCCCCCATGCGCTTTTCGATGTCCACAGACAGACTCATCCGCGCCGCCCTCCTTTTTCCGCCTTCTGCCGGGTCTCCAGCAGGTTCACCGCCAGCAGAAACACGGCGGAGATGGCGATGTTCACCAGCACCCACATGGCGGCCCCGGCGTTGTCGTTGGTGCGCCAGAGCTGGTAGACGGTGGTGGAGATGGTGGCGGTGCGGCCGGGGGTGTAGCCCGCGATCATGGAGGTGGCGCCGTACTCGCCCAGGGCCCGGGCGAAGGCCAGCACGGTCCCGGCCAGGATGCCCTGCCGGCACACCGGCATCTGCACCCGCCAGAATACCCACGTGTTGGACCGGCCCAACGTCCGCCCCGCGTCGGCCAGATTTTTGTCGAAGCTCTCGAAGGCGCCCCGGGCGGTGCGGTACATCAGGGGGAAGGCCACCACGACGGTTGCGAAGATGGCGGACCACCAGGTCATGACCAGCTTCACATCGAAGGTCTCCAGCACCCAGGCCCCCAAAGGCCGCTTGGGACCCAGCAGCATCAGCAGGAGCCACCCCACCACCGTGGGCGGCAGGACCAGGGGCAGCGTCAGCACCACGTCCAGCACGCCCTTCACCAGCCGGGGGAGCCTGGCGATGTAGTATGCCGCCCAGATGCCGAGAAAGAACACGACCACTGTGGAAATGGCGGCGATGCGCAGTGAGTTGTAAAGGGGAAACCAGTCCATACAGGGGACCTCCTGAGGGGATGATGGGGGACGCCGTTTCCGCCCGCCAAAGGCGGGCCGCCGCGGCGCGGCGTACAAGCGTTTCCTGCAGGGAAACCTTGGGGAGGACGGGCTTGGCCCGGCTGACCAAAATCAGATCCGGGGACCCCGTTGGACGTCAGTCCAATGGGGCAATGGCGGCAATTCTTAAAGAATTCAGAAGGGGAAACCAGTCCATACGCGGGACCTCCTGAGGGGATGATGGGGGACACCGTTTCCGCCCGCCGAAGGCGGGCCGCCGCGGCGTCAAGTGCGTTGCGGCCTTGGACCGGCCGGGCAAAGCCCGGCCGGTCAGGATGGATCCGGGGGTCAGCGCCGGGCCTTAGCCCAGCGGGGTAAAGCCCACGCTCTCAAAGACGGCGGAGGCGTCGGCAGAACTAAGATAGTCCAGGAAGGCCTTGGCCTCGTCGGGGTGCTGGCTGGTTTTCAGCACCGCCGCCGGGTAGATCACCTGGCCGCACATCTCGGCGGTGGCGCCGTCCACGGTGGCAAGGCCCGCGGAGAAGGCGTCGGTGGCGTAGATGATGCCGCAGTCCACAGCCCCCTCGCTGACCTGGGTGGTGACCTCCTTGACGTTGGAGCCGTAGGTCAGACATCCGGCGATGGCGGCCTCGTCCAGCCCGTAGTAGGCGAAGATCTTCTGGGTGTACTGGCCCACAGGCACGTCGCTGTTGCCGATGGCCAGGGCCACGCCGCCGCTCTTGAGCAGCTCCGCCAGCTGGTCAAAGGTCTCGATCCCGGCGGGGTTGCCCTCCGGCACCGCCAGGGCCACCTTGTTCTCCAGCAGGTCCAGCCGGGTGGCGCTGTCCACAAAGTCCAGGCCCTCGGTGTTTTCCTCGCCGCCTTCGGCGTCCAGCTGGTTCATCTGCTTGGGGGCCGCGGAGAGGAAGACGTCGCAGTCGGCGCCCTCCTGGATCTGGGTCTTGAGGGTTCCGGAGGAGTCGTAGGTGGGCACGATGGTGACACCCGGCGCCACTTCCTTGTACTGCTCGATGATCTGGTCCAGGGACTCGGTCAGGGAGGCGGCGGCAAAGACGTACAGCTCCACCACCTCGGCGGTGTCCTCGGTTTCGGTGCCGGCCTCCTGGGTATCCGCGGTCTCCGTACCGCCGCAGGCGGTCAGGGCCAGGGCCATGGTCAGGGCCAGCAGCAAAGACAGTGCTTTTTTCATGGGGGAATCTTCCTTTCTGATGATAATATGTTCTTATCGCCGATGCAAGGGCGGGATGGAATCTTCGTGATATTCAAGCGAGGATAACGAACAGGGAAGGATATGCGCCGATGAATCGGCGCATGTCCGGAGTGCGTTATTTTCCGAAGGGGCAGTCCGGCCAGTGGCAGGGCTTGCACCCCAGGCACAGCCCGCCCTCGCCCAGGGCCACGACCTGCTGCCGCGTCACCGGCACGTCCGCCGCCACGAAGGGCAGCACCAGGTCGAAGATGGTGGCGCCCGCGTACATGACGCAGCCGGGCAGGCCCATCACCGGGGTGCCGTCGTCGTAGTAGCCCAGCAAAAACATGGCGCCGGGCAGCACCGGGGCGCCGTAGGTGACGATCTGCGCCCCGCTCTGCTTGATGCCGCCGGGGGTATTGTCGTCCGGGTCCACGCTCATGCCGCCGGTGCAGAGGATCACGTCGGCGCCGGTGGAGCGGGCCTCGGTGACGGCGCTTGCCACGTTCTCCACCCCGTCGCCGGAGTAGGCCACAGAGATCGTCTCGATGCCGTAGGCGGCCAGCTTGTCCTTCACCACCGGGGTGAAGGTGTCCTGGATGAGGCCCTTTTTCACCTCGCTGCCGGTGGCCACGATGGCGGCGGTTTTCCGCACCCAGGGCCGTAGCTCCAGCAGGGGGGCGTCCCCGGCGGCCTGTTCCGCCGCCTGTAATTTCTCCTCCGGGATGATGAGGGGGATGACCCGCATCCCCGCCAGCTTGTCGCCCTTGCGGACGGCGGTGCCGCCCTTCCGGGTGGCGATCATGATGTCCTCCACGGTGTTGACGGCGATCAGCCTTTCGGAGTTCACCCGGAAGAGGCCGTCGCAGGCGGCCTTCAGCTCGATCTTGCCCTCCTTGACCTCGCTGCGGTCCATATTGGTATTGGCGCACAGGGCGTACAGCCGCTCGGCGGCGCCGTTCTCGTGGAGCATCCCCGGCGTCATCTCCCAGACGTACAGGTGCTCCTTGCCCATGGAGAGCAGGACGGGGATGTCCGCCTCCGTCACCACATGGCCCTTGCGGAACCGGGCGTCCTTGTACTGGTCCTTGATAATCTGGGTCAGGTCGTGGCACAGCACATGGCCCACGGCCTCCTCGGTTTTGATCAGCTTCATGCCTTCGCCTCCAGAATCTCGATTTCATCTCCGGGGCGGACGGTGCCCTCTTTCACCACGATCGCGAAGATACCCTCCGTAGGCATGACGCACTTGCCCACGGCCTTTTTGATGGCGCAGTCGCTGTGGCACTCCTTGCCGATCTGGGTCACCTCCACCTCGGTCTCACCGATGCGCAGGCGGGTGCCCACAGGCAGGTGCTTGAGGTCGATGCCCCGGGTGTTGATGTTCTCGGCGAACACGCCCTCATTGAGGGGGATGGGGCAGGCGGCGCGCATGGTGTCCACGCTCTCCTCCGCCAGGAGGGAGATCTGCCGGTGCCAGTCTCCGGCGTGGGCATCGCCCACGATGCCGTGGCGCAGCTTTAATTGAATCTCCGGGACCGGGTGCTTGACGGTCCCTTTTTTCTCACTGATGTTGACGGAAACCACCGTGGCCAAGGGGCTCACTCCTTTATTCTGTAATCTCCGCTTTTGCCGCCGGACTTTTCCAGCAGGCGGATGTTGGTGATGCGCATGTCCTTCTGGACGGCCTTGCACATGTCGTAGATGGTGAGGGCCGCCACGGACACGGCGGTCAGCGCCTCCATCTCCACGCCGGTGACGCCGGTGCAGGTGACCGCCGCCCGGATCTCCACCATGGCAGGCTCGTCGGAGAGGGCGAAGGTGATGTCGATGCCGGTCAGAGGCAGGGGATGGCACATGGGGATCAGCTCCCAGTTGTGCTTGGCCGCCTGGATGCCCGCCACCTGGGCCACCGCCAGTACGTCGCCCTTCTTCATGGTGCCGGCTTTGATCTTCTCCAGAGTCTCCGGGGCCATGTGGATCTCCCCGGCGGCCACGGCGGTGCGGTGGGTGACGGCCTTGTCCGTCACGTCCACCATCTTCGCCCGGCCCTGCTCGTTGAAATGGGTCAGTTCTCCCATGGTTCAGCCTCCGATTTGGTTCATGTTCCGGGGGGTGTCGCTCTTCCGCTCTGCCAGATGGTGACGCTGGGGCTTCTGGGTGATGCCCTGCCGGATAGCATTTTGCAGCTGCCAGCCGTGGAGACCCCTCAGGTCGATCTCCTCCCGGCTGTGAAGGCAGCCCTTCAGCTTACCGTCCGCCGTCACCCGGATGCGGCGGCAGTCGGCGCAGAAGTCGTGGCTCACCGGGGAGATCAGGCCGATGGTACCCGCCGCCCCCGGCAGCCGATACCGCCGGGCCACGCCGCTGCTCTCAATCTGCTCCAGCTCCGGCAGGCGCTCCAGCACCGTGTCCGCGCTTAGAAAGCAAGCCCTGTCCCAGTCCGCGCAGGGGCCCATGGGCATCAGCTCGATGAACCGCATCTCCCAGGGGTGGTCCCGGGTCAGGGCGGCGAAATCGGCGATCTCGTCGTCGTTGAAGCCGCCGATGAGGACGGTGTCGAATTTCAGGTCCCGGAATCCGGCGTCCTCCGCCGCCCGGATGCCCTCCAGCACGTCGGACAGCTGCCCCAGCCGGGTCATTTGGGCAAATCGCTCCGTCCGCAGGGTGTCCAGGCTGATGTTCAGCCGGTCCACTCCCGCCGCCCGCAGCGGGGCGGCCAGGTCCGGCAGGAGGCTTCCGTTGGTGGTGAGGCACAGCTCCCGGAGGTCCGGGATGGCCCGCAGCTGGCGGCACAATTCCACGATGCCACGCCGCACCAGCGGTTCGCCGCCGGTCAGGCGGATCTTCCGCACACCGCAGCCCACACAGGCCGCCGCCACCTCCGCCAGCGCCTCCAGGGTCAGCATCTCCCGGTGCTCCCGTTTGCACACGCCCTCCTCCGGCATGCAGTACCGGCAGCGGTAGTTGCACCGGTCCGTGACGGACAGGCGCAGGTAGTCGATGGTCCGTCCGCAGCCGTCGGTCATGGCGTCCTCCCCTCCGTGATACTCAACTTAGGTAAACGGTATGATATCCCATTATAAGGCCTTCGGGGTAAAAGTCAAGGAAGAACCCGCCGGGGGAATGGGAAAAGGCGATCGGGCACGCAGGGGCCGGTCGTTTGAAGGCCCGGAGCGCAAAAAAATGCCGCCCGGTTGGGCGGCATTTTGAGAGCCTGGGTAAAAACTCAGCGCTTGGAGAACTGGGGAGCGCGACGGGCAGCCTTCAGGCCGCACTTCTTGCGCGCCCCGTGCGGCGCTGCCGCCCGGGGACCCCCGGTGGATGGAATATGCTCGGGGCAAGTGAATTGCCCCTGCGCCAAGGTTTTGGGCGGGGCCCAAAACGCTTGTACGGCGCGGTGCGCCGCCCCGCGCTGCGGGGCCCCGAAGGAGCGCAAAAAAATGCCGCCCGGTTGGGCGGCATTTTGAGAGACTGGATAAAAACTCAGCGCTTGGAGAACTGGGGAGCGCGACGGGCAGCCTTGAGGCCGTACTAAACTCCTTTGAGCGCCGATTTTCCTTGGTATTCCGGGCTTTTCCGGCTTTTCAATGTTCAGTTGTCCTATTCCTTAACCAAGGAAAATGGTGCATTTTCAATCAGCATCCCGCCAGTTAAAGCGCGCTGTTCACTACCTCGAACAACTCCTCTGGCTTATTATATTTCACCTTTGCGTAAATGTCCATAGTTGTTTTGCTGTTTTCATGTCCTGCAAGGTACTGAACTGTCTTGGGATCAACGCCTGCATAAAGAAGGTTCGTGATGTAAGTGTGCCGTAACAGGTGTGGGGTAACATCAAAATCCAGCGTATATTGGATATTGGGATTGTTCTTCTGTGTCATACCCAGCGTTGGCTCCACTGTGTATTTGATGCTCTGCCCATTCACATACTTATAGTAATTGCGGGGTTTGGTGGACCGGACGACTACATACTGCCACACCCGTTGAAACTGCGATGCAGCTAAAGGCTGTCCTTCGCTGTCCGCAATCACATAGTCTGATCTGGAGACTGCCTTGGCTTCCCGCAGGCAATCAACCAAACACTTGGGGATTGGAATATCTCTTTTTGCCGCCTTAGTCTTTAGCACCGTAGAAACCACGGGCCTGTTATGCTCTGTGCGCCATGCCCGCCTCACCGAGATATAAGGCGTAGACTCGTCCAGAAATACACAGTCCCATTGCAGTGCAAGGATTTCTTCCCGGCGTAGGCCCGAATACAGGCCGAGCATAATAAACAGATAAGGTGGAAGTCCCCGGACCGTATCCAGAAGCACCTCTACCTGCTGGTCTGTCAGTGCATCCTTCTTTTTCGCTGGCTTTCCGCCCTTTCCCGATATTCCTACACAGGGGTTATACTCAAGTATTTGGCTGCGCTCCGCCGAGTAGAAAATACACTTGAGAAGCATATTCACCGTACTGTATAACCCCTCCGATTTATTCGACAGCGGCACAAGTGCCAGTCGAATATCATCAGCCGTCACTTCCTCCATATACATCTCTCCCAAAGGTTTGATGATGTAATTCTTCATGTCGGTGGTATATCCCTTCAATGTAGCCGTAGATACCTTTGCTGATTGCATCAGTAGCCACTTCTCGCAATACTCAGCCACCGTCGGATGCTGCCGGCGAAAGATAATCTCCTCTACCTCGCGCCGCGCCTCTAATTGCTTTTCATACAATTCCTCGCAGGTGGCAGCATACAAGCTCACCTGCTTGCCATCCGCATCCAGAATCCGGGTTCTGTAATATGGGATTCCTTTTCTCATAACAGTTCCGTACTGCGGAACCTCCGTTTTTTTCTTAGCCATCTTTGACCTTCCTTTCTTGATTACGTGCAGTTTCCGTATCTACACTCTCTTTTTATCAGAAAGTCCAAATTTAATCAAAGATACGGCCTATGTAAAACAAAGAGCGAGACATCCTTGCCTCGCTCCTGCTCCATTTCCTATTTTATTGTTTCGCCTTATGCTCGTACAGCATCCCATTGAGCAAATGCATTGCCCATCGTTCTGACCAGCTCATCCGGTCTGTTGTATTTGACCTTTGCGTAGATGTCCATGGTAATTTTGCTGCTTTCATGGCCTGCCAGATATTGAACCGTTTTGGGGTCTACCGATGAATGAATAAGATTCGTGATGTAGGTGTGCCGCAGCTGATGCGGTGTAACCTCGAAGTCCAAGCTGTAAACCACATGGCCGTTGTTTCGGGCCTTTTCTCCAAGCTCCGGGTAAAGCATATACTTCACATATTTTCCGTCCACCAGTTTGCGGGCCATTCTCGGTTTCGCGGTTCGCGTCACAATATACTGCCACAGCCGCTTAAACTGCGTATAAGACAGAGGTTCTCCATCCCGGTTTGCGACCACATACTCCGAAGTCGAATTTGCTTTTGCTTCTTTCAGACATTCTGCCAAGCAGGTCGGAAGGGGGATATTTCTCTCCGCAGCCTTTGTCTTTAATTCGTCGAGAATCACCGGCCTGTTATTTTCAGTATGCCATGCCCGCCGCACTGCTAAGTAAGGGAAGTCTCCATCCAGATAAACCGCATCCCATTTCAAGGCAAGTATTTCTTCACGTCTCAAGCCTGCGTACAGGCCAAGCATAACAAATACATAAGGGGGAAGTCCCTGTACGGTATCCAATAAGCGCGCGGCCTGATCGTCTGTCAGTGCCGCTTTATCTTTCTGCGGAACGCCGCCACCTTTTGTCGTAAGATAAATCGTCGGGTTATCATCAATGATTCGGCTTTCCTTTGCTGCACGAAAAATAGATTTATACAGAATCACGACTGACTTATATACCGATGCGGATTTTTTTGAGACAGGGACAAGCGCAAGCTGAATATCATCCAGGCTAACCTCTCCCATCCGCTTATCTCCCAATTCCGCAATGATGTGCCGCCTGACCTTTGAGGTGTAATCCGTCAAAGTAGTTGCCCGTACATGGACAGACTGCATCAGCAGCCATTTCTCACAGTATTCTGCAACCGTGGGCGATTTCCGATGGAATGTGGCGTTGTTGATCTGCTCCAACGCATTTGTTTCCTTATTATAAAGTTCTTCGGGCGTTCTTGCATAAAGGGCTACGAGCTTCCCATCTGCATCTTCAATCCTTGTTCTGTAATACTCAATACCATTGAGCATCACTGTACCGTATTCTGGAATCATCATTTTTCTTTTTGCCAATTCCGTCACCTCCAAAAAATAATCTCCAGCGCTGTATCTTTGTTTTATCAAACTTCTTCAATTCCAGCAAGGATACGGATTGGCTCATGCTTTGGCGTTCCGGGGCTTGCGGTAAGTTGCGCTCTTTTCCATAGGTTTTGCCCGGTGTGTGCATTTTGCGATATACTCCTGAAGGCCCATATCAGTAAAATATACACAACCGTTCTGCACATACTGAACATAAGAAATCAAGCCATTGTTACGGGCTGCATCTAAGGTCGTAATACTGATCCCCAAGATTTTGGCAGCTTCTTTTCGTGTAATCAGTTTTTCCATAAATCATATTCCCTCCATTCTGTCAAGGTTGTCATCGTGCTTTCAAAATCACATGAATGCACTGGCAGCCGAAACTGCCAGTGCATGGTATCTAACTTTGAAAAGAAAACTGCATCTGAATACTGAGCTGTTGTTTACAACAAATGGACGCAGCTCTCTTGAATTTTAGTTTTGCTTTCGCCACATTTGCCACGCATCCCTGACGATGGGGACATTCCTGATCTCCGCTGGCGCGGCTGTCATAACTCCGCAGCGTCGTTTTATTCGTGCGCCGCAGGGTTCCGCCTCAAGTCCGTGGGCGGGTGTGAACAAGTATCTTTAAGCCCCCATGGAGTCCTCGCGCCCGAAGTGCCACCTCCGGGTCTCAGGCTGGCGTTGATCGCTGGGAACAGCCTTGTTTATCACCTCCTTGGGCTGTCCATCTTGGCGGCGCGCCTGATTCGCTCGTACATGGGTTATGTACCAGAAATGCCGTCTATTCGATTGTCAAAGTACATCGAAGGGGAGAAACTTGTCCTTCTTATTAACACTGACAAAAAGAGTGAAAAACAGGCGCTTCAAATGAAACTTTATCAAAAATATTTTGCTAACTGTTTCAACCCACGCCGGATGCTGTCACGAACACGGCTCGGATCTACGCCTTCGGCTCTGGCAATCTCATTTACGCTCATCCCCAGATAGTACCGGGCGTAAATTCTCCTTGCCTGTTTCTTCGGCAAAGCCATCACGGCGGAGTAAATCTGCTCGCGCAGCTGCTTTTCCTCCAGAAGCATCTCCGGCGTCTCCAGCTTTCGCAGGACCGCATTTTCAATTCCATTCTCACAGTCCAGGGAGTACTGCGCCTTATAGCGATACATTTTTCGCTCATAGGCTGCTTCAGCTCGCTCGTCAGACTGAAACACCGCTTGTACTTCATCGGTTACTTCCAAAAAGGCATCGGTTTTATAAACATCGGGATACAGATCCCGAAGATTGACTTTCTTCATTATGTACCTCCATTTCGATTCACGGGTGATTAGCGGGTGAATCGAATGGAGGCGGGGAACGGCATCGAGGCCGTTTGGGGACATTCGGCAAAAAACGACAAGCAAAAGCGCCAGTCTCCCATTCCAGGAAACTGGCGCAACAAAAAAGATCATTATTATTCCGGTTTGCGCAGAACGATAATACCGACAGGTTGCCGAACTGCCCCGGAGGGGAAGCTACACTTTTTTTAGCAAGTGAAGATTATGAGAACTGTAAAAGGTTAAAACAAACAAAGCGGCATCCTCCTATATGCCGCTGTAAATAACCTTTCTGTCTACGCAGTATAAAGCGGCAGCTATTCAGCAAGCCGCGTTTTCATTGAACCATTACTCAATTAACAGCTGCTCGCCATTATTGAGAGCTATGGTATAGAACAGAAAGCAAGATTTACTTTAGATTTATACAAGATTTGCACAAGAAATACCTATACTTCGAATTTGTAGCCTATTCCTCGAATGCTTTTAATATGTTCTGATGCAGTTTCCGAACTTTTTAACTTTTTCCGTAAATTACTTATATGGCTTGAAATCGCATTGCGTGAATAAAACGAAAAATCATCATGCCAAACAGAATCCATTATCATTTCATAAGTATAGACTTGCCGTTGATTCATAATTAGCAGCGCAAGAATATCAAACTCTTTTTCGGTCAAATCAATGCATACCCCAGCTATCTCTACAGACCTGTACTCTAAGCAGAAAGACAAGTCTTTCACAGTGATGATTGTTAGCGGTCTTCTTTTATCTTTTGGTATTTTCAAACAATTTCTCATACTATTTTTCTCTGAAAACATTTCTACCATAGGATGATTATAGGTATGTAAATATTGAGCAGCACCAAAATGGACACATGCATACCGCTGTTCCTCCGAATATGAAGGTGGCACAACAATAATTGGTACCGCACGTTTTTGTCTCAAGATATCCAAATCGTCTTGTGGAATCACATCAGAGCAAATAGCTACGCATATATATTCTTTAAAAGACAGCATTGCGGCCGCTTGTTTAATATTATCAGCATAGTCAAATTCAATTTCAAATTCTTTCCATCGGCCAGCAGTAACCTCATATTCATTATAGGCGTATCCTACGCCCAATACATGCGGAACCATATGTTCACCTCCTACTACTTCTAGCAGACAGTTCAAAGCTGCCGAGCATAAGTTACCCGGCAGCTCTAAACAAAACTATATTTTTCTATGATGGAGAATGCTTTTTTGCGTATCTACAAATCCTCCGTCATCGATTATTTCCCCAGTAAATCAATGCCAGTGCGCCGGGACCGGTGTGTGCTCCGATGATAGGGCCAATATAAGCAATACAAATCTCAGAATCCGGGAATTGTTCCAACAACCTTTCTTTCAGCATATCTGCTGCTTCAGGGTCATCGGCATGACCTATCAGAATCGATTTACCAAGTTCAGGTTTCCAGCCCTGTTCCATTCGGGCAATCTGAGTGGTAACAGCCTTTTTTCTTCCACGAGGTTTTTCCACTGCTTGCAGCTTTCCTTCGCTGTCCACATGAAGCAACGGTTTGATCTGCAAAGCCGTTCCCATTGCGGCTGCGGCACCTGAAACCCGCCCGCCATGTTTCAAATGGGTAAAGGTATCAACCGTAAACCAATGACATACCTCTAATCGGTGTTCCATGACCCAAGAAGCCAATTCATCAATAGACAGTCCTTCCCTCTGCTTTTTCGCAGCTTCTCTGACTAAAAACCCTTCACCCACTGCGGCAGCAAGCGTATCAATGCAGATGATTCTTCTTTCCGGATATTCCTGCTGTAGTTCTTCAACCGCTAAAAACGCAGACTGATATGTACCTGACAGACCAGAGGAAAAACAGAGATACAGAATATCGGTTCCCTGTCGCAGACAGGGTTCAAAATGCTTAAAATAAATCGTTGGGTTGATTTGTGAGGTCGTTGCAAAATTCCCAGCTCTTTGCAAGCGGTAGAACTCCTTGGCTGTGATTCCTTCCGGGGAACCATATGAGTATTCTGTTCCGCCGATCTCAACATTCATAGGAATCATTTCAACAGATGGCAGACCTGCGGTTAACTCCGGTGCGAGATCTGAGGTGGCATCTGTGAAAATTTGATAGCCGTCCATCACTTCTTACACCCACTACAGCCCTGACAAGCAGCCCACAGCTCATCGGCCTTCGGCTTCCAGGTTTCTGCATAAAGTGTAGTCTTATCACACAGATGGTCAACACTTTCCGGGGACTGATACTCGGTAGAATGGGCACCGGATTTCTTTACCATGCTACGCAGACATTCAGGATTTTCCAGCATAGGACACGGCTGGAACATATTATCATTAAAGGGCTGACCGTCGTGATAGGCCATAAACAGCGGAGACTGATATGCTTCCAGCAGGGTCTTTTCACGGATGTTGGAGTCAGAGTAATGGATAAAAGCGCAAGGCTCAATGTCACCATTGGCATTGATATGCAGATAGTTGCGGCCACCAGCAATACAGCCGTTTACAAATTTCGCATCATTCTGAAAGTCAATTGTGAAAATAGGCTTTGTGCTACGGTATTCGCAGATGCGGTTATACATCTTTTCACGCTGGTCAGGAGACGGGAGCAGCTCCACAGCGGAATCGTTGCCCACAGGCATATAGTGGAAGAACCATGCGAACTTCGCACCGCACTCCACCAGATGATCGAAGAACTCATCCGAGCTGATGGAGTCGATGTTCTTGCTGGTATAGCACCCAGATACGCCGAAAGGCAGCTTCTTTTCTTTCAGAATCTTCATCGCCCGCATAGTAGCCTGATAAGTACCCTTGCCACGGCGGAAATCAGTAGCTTCCTCGAAGCCTTCAATGCTGATGGCCGGGTAGAAGTTCTTCACCCGCAGCATCTCATCGGCAAACTTCTCATCGATAAGGGTACCGTTGGTAAAGGCAGAGAATACGCAGTCAGGATGCGCTTCACACAGGCGGAGCAGATCGTTCTTGCGTACCATAGGTTCACCGCCGGTGTAGAGGAACATATAGGTTCCCAGTTCATTGGCCTGATTGATGATGTCATCCAGTTCCTCATAGCTCAGATTCAGCTTATTACCGTATTCTGCCGCCCAACAGCCGGTGCAATGAAGGTTGCAGGCGGAAGTGGGGTCCATCAGGATTGCCCAGGGGATATTGCAGCCGTACTTTTCACGATTAGCCACCTGCTTGCGGCTGCCTAAGAGAGATGCATTGACAATAAAATTGCGGAAGAACACTTTGCGGACTTCAGAATCAATGTCCGTCCAAAGGCTGTTGATCAGGCGCATCCAGTTGCTGTCAGGCTGCTCCATCACCTTACGGATTTGCTGGCGCTGTGTGAGATAGAGGTTATCCTTATCGAACTTATCCGCCCAATCTAACAACTTGGGGAATGCTTCCTGCGGATTGCTGTCAACATATTTCAGCACTTGATTGACGGCGAAAGCCTGTGCGCTGTCTTTAATAGAATTACTCATGGTTTTGTCTCCTTTTCTATCTTAAAAGCAAAAAGAGCCGATAATCCGCAGCACAAGGCTAACGGGCTAACGGGTTATCGGCTCTGCGTCTATGCGTCTGGCTCTGTGATAACTGTGGTATTGAATTGTTTTACGCTGATTATTATTTCCCGTTTGCACTTCGGACAGTATAGCGGAAAATTTTCAAGTACTGTATTATCACAGATTTTAATTCTCGTTTTGTTGTTGCAGTTGGGGCATAATAGCCATTCGTTTTTTTTCATTCTTTGTTTTTCATCAGATAATAGAATATCTATGGACAATTACATTTACAACTCACGCAGTTTCCACCGCCTTGTAGAAACCATTACACACGCGCCCACAATGAGTACTGTTAAGACGATGTAGGAAAGATAGACGCCATTTAGTGCTACTTCATACACATCATAGTACCGCAGAGGGGTCAGATAATCCAAGAAACGATTCCCTGTGTACTCGGCAGTAAAGGCCAACACATAGGCGGCCAATACGAAAACCGTACCGGCGCGTACCGCGGCCTTATAAGATTTGAAAAGGCTGGCAAACAGCAGACCCAAGGCAAAAAAGAGAAGCTGGGTAAAGAACATTCCCATCGTTGTGGAAAGCACCGCTCCCGGCTGATCCAGACCGCCCAAAGGAAGAACGATCGTGAAATAATTGCACACGCCGCTGAACAGGGCGAACACCAGCAGGTTCACTGCTGAAACGATCACCTTCGCCAGAACAATGGTTTTCCGCTCCACAGGCTTTGTGAACAGGTATTCGGATGTTCCAAATTTCTTTTCCCTCGCCACACAGGACAGGCCCAGAGAGATTGCATAGGCAAAGGCCAACAGCCCCTCCCAAAAATAGATACACGCGTACCAACCAAGGGCAGTCGTGAGATCCCCTTTCACACCGAACATGATCATGATCAAGCGAGGAAATTGGCCGACTGTCCGGGCCATCTCATCCAGACTGTCCTTCAAGGATAAAAGTTCAAAATAGCAGAATCCGCACAGCAGTAACATGATCCCCAGCCAGATCAGCAGGGTCTTTCTGGTTTGGCGGAATTCGTTTTTCACCAATGTTTTCATCTTTGCACCCCCTCATGAGCGGAACTGGATGTCTTTTTTCAAAAAGACACGATAAGACAGCACCAAAAACAGGGCAAACAGCAGTACACACCATCCCAAGTAATCCAACTCATAAAAGCCAGATTTGGAAATCTCAGCCGCACTAAAGAACGAGTACGGGGACAGAAAACTAATGGCACGGTTGCTGACAATGTTGGAGAAGCTGGTGACGCAGTACTCGACAAAGACAATTAACCCGGCAGTCAAAAGTGGGCTTCGATTGCGTGAAAATAGAATTCCAACCAAAAGCCCCATAGCTGCAAGGAACAGCGTGACCAGCATGAGGGAAAGAGCAATCAGAAAGAACTCTCCCCAGTCAATGCCGGAGCGGAACAGGGCCAGCGCCAAAAAAGAGGCGAGAAGATATACCATGCTCACGACCACTACGCCGAAAAAAACCGTGAACGCCTTTGCCCAGTAAATCGTTTTTCGGGTATGGGGTTTTGTAAACAGATATTCAGAGGTTCGCTCCGAGCACTCCTTGGTGTGAATGGCGATACCGAAGTGCATCCCGAAAATACCGGACGCAATCATAAAAAAGCTGGTAAGAAACGCATAAATGCCCAACGGTGAGGTCAGATATTCCATGGACACACCAACGCCTTTGTAAAAATCACTCGTACCCAGCGTTTCATAGAGGTCTCCGGTGGAAACATCCATAAAGCTGTAATAGGTAGGCGTCATCACAAAAACACACAGAGCCAAGGCGATGGCCCAACCCAAAATATATTTGCGGTGCCTTTTCAGTTCATATTTCAAAATGACCATGCCCGACACCTCCTTACGCATAGTAGTGCATGAAGATTTCCTCCAAAGAGGGCTCTTCCAAAAGCACATCGTCCAAATGCAGCAGGTGAAGCTTGTCAATAATCGCCGTGATATTTCCGTTATACATAAAGGAAACAGAGGTCTTATCCGCAGTCTCCGCATAGTTCGCAATGCCGGACAAATCAAAGAAATCGCGAGGGATAGCCTCCTTTGCGCTCAGAGAGACTTTCTTATAGCCGCTCTCACGCAGTTCTTTGATGGACTGTATGCCAATAAGCTGTCCCTCTTTCAGAATGGCCACCCGGTCACACAGTTTCTGCACCTCACTCAGCACATGGGAGGAAAAAAACACGGTAGCGCCCCGGCTGTTTTCCTCCTTCAGAATATCATAGAAAGCCTGCTGGATCAGTGGGTCTAATCCGCTGGTGGGCTCGTCCATAATAATCAGTTTGGGCGAAGTCATAATGGCAGACACGATACCCACCTTTTTCTTGTTGCCCAGAGAAAGGTCTGCAATCTTGCGGGACAAATCCAGATTGAGCCTGTCGGCAAGCTCCTTCATCTTTGTCTTGCAGTCCATGCCGTACAGATCGGCGGTGTACTGCAAAAGTTCACGGACTTTCATGTTTTCGTAATAGCTGTTCTCGCTGGGCAGATAGCCCACATCCCTGGCGATGACGCTGGCCTTGGAGTGACAGTCCAAATCGAAGATAGATGCGCTGCCTCCGGTGGGACGGATCAGCCCCATTAGGGTGCGGATCGTGGTGGACTTACCCGCACCGTTGGGGCCGATAAAGCCGAAAAACTCTCCCTGGTTGACAGAGAAACTGAGGTTATTGATTCCTCGATGCTTCCCATAGTGCTTGGTCAATTCATTCAAGACAATCGCTTGTTCACTCATTTCAAATACTCCTCCTTATAAAAATTTTTCCGCAGAATTGCGATGTTCTTCTCAAAATCCTCCATGACAGCCTGAAAATCGAAAGCCGCCGCCCCCCGGTACCCGGCCGCATAGCCCTCGGCCATCAGAAGCAGCATCTGAAAGACCGGCTGGGCATCCTCTGGGTCTTTGAATTTCAAAGCATCCTCTTCCCGCAGAACAAGATCGTTTCGGAATCTGCCGGTCTCCTCCGTCAGGATCGCCAGCGTATCCGTCACCTCGGGAGAATTTTCCTCCCAGGCACTGGTAATAAACTGCAAGATAAAAGGCTGATTTTGGAGCCCCTCCATTTTCATGCGGCTGGATGCCAGAATCCTGTCGAACAAATCTGTTTCGGAATCGAGGGCTTCCTTATCAAATAGTCCCTCTATGATTTTCTTGCAGTATTCCAGCAGGTAAATGTAGAGCTGCTTTTTACTGCCGAAATACTGAAACACAGACGCTTTGGAAATGTGTGCGGCTACCGCAATATCATTGATTGAGGCTTTTTCATAACCAAACTTGCCGAAGCACTGGAACGCCGCATTGAGAATGGTCAATCTCTTTTCTTCGGTCAGGGCCAAAAATTTGTCCAATTCATTTCCTCCTTTTTACACAATAACCGTTTCGGTTATTTAGAGTATAGCACCAATAACCGAAACGGTCAAGTATTTTGGAGTATGATTCAAAAGTTTTCTTTTTATACTGTTAGACCAACGAAGATTAGTCTCGAAAGTACCGGTGTGTTCAAGTCAGCAGTTGCACGAAAATGTAATTCGTTCAAATACTACTACCTGAAATATAAAATTACATTGGGTGATGTCTATGAAATTTGAACGCGATGAGCGCAAATTTGATTTCCACGATATAGGGTGCGAGATAAAGCGCAAAAGAGAAACCAGCGGGATGACACAGGATCAACTGGCCCTTATCATTGACCGTGATCCCCGCACCATCATATATAACGAAAACGACGGTCAGCATCCGAGCTTGAACACTTTTTATCAGATGGTGACAATGTTCGATATATCGGTGGATCAGTTCTTTTATCCAGACATGAGCGCAGATGACGCTTGCAAAAAGCGCATCAATACACTTGCTGCATTAACACTTGACCGATTCGGTTATTGGTGCTATACTCTGAATAACCGAAACGGTTATTGTGTAAGAAGAAGGAAATGAATTGAACAAATTTTTGGCCCTGACCGAAGAAAAGAGATTGACCATTCTCAATGCGGCGTTCCAGTGCTTCGGCAAGTTTGGTTATGAAAAAGCCTCAATGTCGATTCTGTTATATTACGCATATCGCAGAAAATTAAGTAAGAAAACTGCCAATGACAAAGAGTAAGTTATACCCACGTTATGAAAGGACGTGCTATGAAGGATTCATTGAAAAAAGGATTGATAATAGGTGCTGCCGGTAGTGCGATTTGTGTGCTTTGGCATCATCTTCTAACCAAAAAGATGATGCAGCTCGCCATGGATCGGGTTGCGCCGCAGGACAGAAGCAACGGAAAAATGCGTGTGTCCGGTTCACCTGAAATGATAGAAACCACTGAAATTGTAAAAAAGGCAGCTGGTCAGCTCGAAAAAAGCGGCTGTGACGTGGTGGAAATCACTGCTCACGACGGAATTTCATTGATTGGGCATTGGTGTCCCTGCGAAGAACCGAAAAGAACTATAGTTGCCATGCACGGGTGGCGTTCCTCCTGGTCACATGATTTTGGTCTAATCGCAGATTTCTGGCGCAATAATCATTGTTCTGTACTCTACGCAGAGCAGCGGGGACAAAATAATAGCGGCGGCGACCATATGAGTTTAGGTTTGCTGGAACGCTACGATTGCCTGGCATGGACAAATTGGATAAACGAGAAAACAGGAAAAAGCATTCCCATCTATCTTGCCGGGGTATCCATGGGTGCAACCTCTGTGCTAATGGCGTCCGAACTGGAACTGCCGGATAATGTATTTGGAATCGCAGCGGACAGTGCATTTACTTCGCTCCATGCAATTTGGAAACATGTCTCCGAAAGCAATCTGCATATTCCTTATGCTCTGCATAAAACAGGTGCCGATAGGATGTGCAAAAAGCGCATCCAAATGGATGCTGATGCTGCCTCAACTACAGAAGCGTTGAAGCACTGCCAAATTCCTGTTCTTTTTGTCCACGGAACAGATGACCACTTTGTTCCGGTTGAAATGACATACGAAAACTATAAAGCCTGTACATCAGAAAAGCGTCTGCTGATTGTTCCGGGCGCTGACCACTGTATGAGCTATCTCGTAGGAAAAAGCACCTACGAGCGCATTGCAAAAGAGTTTTGGGAATTTTGCGAACAGCGGAAAAAGAATCCGTAGATTTGAGTTTGAAGGGGGGGAATCATTATGCGCCAGCGTTGGCTCCGTGTCTTATTCCGTAGAAGGATGTTGACGATACTCCTGCTACTTTTACAGGTATATTTTCTTATATGCCTTGTACTTGGGGGAAGTCAGCTTTCCCGAAATTTCAGTCGCCTACTGACAATCGTCAGTATCATTGCGGTGCTTTATATCGTTTCCCAGAAAGACAAAGGCGCCTACAAAACTGCATGGGCGATCCTGATCCTAACCTTCCCGTTGTTTGGTGGACTGATGTATCTTTTGTCTAATGCACAATCCTCGAAATGGCGCTTTGCAAAAAGTGTCCTCCATACACAACAAAAGGCAAAACCACTCTATGCACTCCCCGGCATTTGCTATGAAAGCGCAACAAAACAACTGCCTGAATATTACCCTCAAATTCATTACTTGCAGGAATACACGGGGTTTCCAATATATGCAGATACAGAAACACATTACCTTACACCGGGTGAACGAAAGCTGGAAACACTTTTGGCAGAACTTGAAAAAGCCGAGAAGTACATATTTCTGGAATATTTCATCGTGCAGGAAGGCGTTATGTGGAACAGCATCTTGGAAGTTTTGAAGCGAAAAACCACGCAAGGCGTAACTGTGCGACTGATTTATGACGATATGGGTTGCTTTCTCACTCTTCCGAAAGACTACGCAAAGCAGCTAAAAAAACACGGTATCCAGTGCGCCGTATTCAATCCCTTCCGACCTGTTCTGACCGTAAAGCAAAATAACAGAGATCACCGAAAAATAGCGGTCATTGATGGAAAGGTGGCTTTTACCGGAGGTATCAATCTGGCAGATGAATACATCAACGCCATTGAGAAACACGGACACTGGAAAGATGCAGCGATCATGCTGAAAGGCAAAGCCGCATGGAGTTTCACACTAATTTTTTTACAGACGTGGGAAATTTGTACCCATACAGACGAGGACTACGAAATCTTCTACCCATGGAAAGAACAAGAGTGCCCTGTTACTGCAAAGGGGTTTGTTCAGCCATACGCTGACAGTCCAATGGATGAAGAAAATGTGGGCGAACACGTTTACCTGCATATCTTAAACAATGCAAAGAAGTACGTGTATATCAACACCCCATATCTGATTGTCGATGATAGTATGCTTTCCGCTTTGCGTCTTGCGGCAAAAAGTGGTGTGGATATACGCATCATCACACCCCACCGCTGGGATAAATGGTGGGTACACATGACCACACGCTCGTATTACCGAGAGCTGATAAAATCAGGCGTTAAAATCTACGAATATACCAATGGTTTCATCCACTCCAAAACCTTTGTGTCCGATGACCGTACTGCAACAGTCGGGACAACAAATTTGGATTTTCGCAGCTTATATCTGCACTATGAATGTGGTGCTCTGCTCTATGAGGCCAAAGCTGTTATGGAAGTCAAGGAGGATTTTCTGCAAACGCTGGAGATATGCCAACAGGTGACAGAAAAGGATTGCAAAACAAATATCGTAGTGCATCTGCTCCAGGATATACTGCGGCTATTTGCACCACTAATGTAAGGAGGGTCTTGAATGTTTGAAGATATTGAAACACACAAAAAATTATCAAAGTGGATTATCGGAACGTTTACAGCCTGCATTTTGATTTATCTTGGCATCCGACATATTAGTCATGTAGCTGATGCCGTGATGTGGTTGAAAGACCTGCTGAACCCACTTTTAATTGGATTGATTTTGGCGTTGTTTCTGAATGTTCCGTTGGGGGTTATTGAAAGACATCTGTTCCCCAAACATCCGACATCTAGGAAAACGAAAATGCGCCGCCCGCTTGCGATCCTGCTTTCATTTATTTTGGTGATAGGGGTCTTTGTCGGTGTTGCTTTTCTTGTTATTCCCGAATTGATCGATGCAGTATCTATTGTCATATCATCCTTGACGAATGGTCTGGATCAACTGGTGGCATTTGAAAGCACGGCTGACTATTCTAAAATCCCATTCGGAGAACAGCTGTCCCAAATTGATATTGATTTTCTTGAACTGAAAGACAATTTGAATGAATGGTTGAATCAATTGGGAACCACCATTATGGACACTGCTGCTTCCGCATTTGGAAGCGTGGTTGCGACGGCAGTCGATTTTGCGATTGGTCTTGTGTTCTCAATTTATATTTTGGCCAATAAGGAGAAATTAAAAAGTCAGATCACCCGAATTGTCCGTGTATGGATTCCAGCATGTTTTGCCGAGCGGGGCATTCATGTGGCAGCTGTCTGTGAAAAAAACTTCAAGCTTTTTGTAGCAGGGCAAACGACTGAGGCAATAATTTTAGGCAGCCTGTGTGCAATCGGTATGTTAATTCTGAGAATACCATATGCGCCGATGATCGGTGCGCTTGTTGGGGTAACAGCACTGATTCCCTATGTCGGTGCCTGGATTGCTACACTTGTGGGTGCATTTTTGATTCTGACAGTCAATCCTTTTAAGGCACTGGTATTCATTATTTTCCTGCTTACTTTGCAACAGATCGAAGGAAATGCAATCTATCCGAAAGTTGTGGGCGCAAAAATCAACCTTCCTGCCATGTGGGTTTTAGCGGCAATCACAATAGGTGGCAATCTGGCTGGACCAATCGGTATGTTGCTTGGCGTACCTGCCGCAGCAGCCACTTACGCTCTTTTGAAAGAAGCAACCGATAAGCGGGAAACGCATCTGAAAACACAAGAAAAAGAGCAGATGGGTAATTCACATAAACAGAATATATCCTAAAAAAATTATCTCAAGATAAAAACTCATAGTAGGGTGTAAGGACTCATGATATAAAAATATCAAGGGTCTTTGCGCCCTATTCGTTTTTTATATTACAAAATCGGCATTATCATACCTTTTAGCGGGCATAATAAGGTTATTCCTCAAAACAAATCGGCACGATACAATGTTATTGAGGTGAATGATTATGCCGATTGACGATTTAACCGCTTTGGGTCAAATAATGCGGGAGGCCCGAAAGAAAAAAGACCTGACACAGCAGGAGCTTTCAGACCAGAGCCATGTTTCTGTAAAACAAATTGCCAACATTGAAAAAGGGCAGATGAATCCTTCCTATTTGATTTTAAGAGCATTGGCCAAGGTTTTGAACATCTCTCTGGATTCTCTGATAAATCCGGATGTTTCTCCAGAAGATGAGGGAGCCAACCAGATGAAAATGCTTTATTCCAGCTGCCCGTCAGAAATGCGTGAAACCCTGCTGCACCATACACAGGAGACCATGCAGGAATTAACAGAGCTATCTAAGAAAATTGAAGCGAATTGAGCCAGTGAGTGAAATTTGACGGTTTCCTCTCTGGCTCTTTTCATTTCTGCAAAGAAAGCGGCAAGCGATGCCTGTGGCTATCCAGATAGCCCCACGCGCTTGTTGAGGGAAGTCCCCCAAGCCCCTTTGAACACAGATTTTCAATCTGTGGCTGCGCGTTCTTGCGAACGCTTTTGACCGCGACCAGCTCACCGCTGGCCGTGGTCTTTTTCTTTCTGTTGCGGCTCGGTCTGCTCCATCGCCAAGACCCTATCCACATTGTTCTTGACCGTCAGCAGCTCCCGCATGGCAGTGCGGGCCTGTCGGTACTCGCCATAAGCCTTTTTCTTATCCGCCAGCAGTTGGGCGTACTCGGTCTGAAGCTCCTTGATGGTGGGCAGCTTCTTCACATTCAGCTCGTTGAAGGCTTCCTTGGCGGCCTGGTGCAGCAAGATTTCCTCCTCATGCTCCTGCCGGAATTTCTTTGAATACCCGGCCTTGCGGTAGGCCACATAGGTGTCGCGGGTCTTGGCGTAGTTGACGATATGAGTTCGCAGCACGGCGATCTCGGCCATGCGCTTCTCGGCGGCCTTGATCTGATCGGACAGCGCATGGTAGCGGGCCGTCGCCTCTGCTGTTTTGGTTTCTAAATCGGCATAATCCAGCAGCCCGTGTTCAGACAGGTAGTTGAGGGTCTGGGCCATCTGTTTGAGGTTGAACACCTTGGCCCAGCGAGCATACCCGGCGCCTTTTCCGGCCTGGAGTTTTGCCTGGATGTCCACCAACAGATTGACCTTGGGTGGAGCGGTCTGTACAGCGGTTTTCTTGCGGGGCGTATGCTCTTTCTGGCCGGAGAGGACCGCCAGCAGATCGTCCAGCGCGTAGCCGTCCCCCAGCCGGTCAAAGCGGACGTTGTTGCCCCAGCCCTCCGCGCCGATGGAGATGGTTTTGCCGCGCTGGTGAACGGTAAAGCCGTCCTGTTCCAGCAGGCACAGCAGCTCCTCCAGGCTGGCCGGTTTCTGTGCCAGCGCCCGGTCAATGGCCTGGCGCAGCAGCTCCTTGTGGGAGGGCTTGGCCGCATCGCCCAGCCACTTGTTGTAGCTCTGGCCGCGCCGCTTGGGAGCCTCCACAATGGAGTAGCCATTCTCGATGCAGATGGTATCGCTCAGACGGTGGACAGCGCGAGTGCTGCCCCAAAAGTTGCGGAACTTGCGGTCACACTCCAGCGTGGTGGAGTTCCATATAATATGGTTGTGGACGTGAGCCTTGTCGATGTGGGTACAGACGATGAAAGCGTGCTTGCCTTTGGTAAAGCGCCGGGCCAGCTCCACGCCCAGGCGGTTGGCTTCCTCCGGCGTGATCTCGCCCGGCACAAAGGACTGCCGCAGGTGGTAGGCGATCACGTCGTCCGCACCGCGCACCCGGCCAGTGCGGGCGGCGTAGGTCTGCTTGTCCAGCAGGAACTGCGCGTCGGCCACGCGGCTGTCACACTGGTAGCTGGTAATGAGCCTGCCGTGGTCGGTCTTTTCTGGATTTTTTACATAGTCGATGATGTCGCTGATCGCCTTGCCGACCATGCGGCCCTTGCCGGCGTGCAGCGGTATGATGCGGGTGGTGGCCATGCGGGGTCCGCCTCCTTTCCAAAAAATAAGCGGCCTGCTCATCACAGACCGCATCGGTTTACTCTATATCAGTTTCCTCGTCCATATAAAAATCGAAATCTTACTCAAAGTCATCTTCCAATTCATCCAGTTCTATCCTGGGCGGGAACCTCATTTCATACTGTTCCGTTGCCAAGGCCCGCACGGTGTCCCGTCGGTCTTTCATCCGCTTCCTCAGCCACGAAAGCTGTCCTTTGGATAATCGCCAGGGAAGGTTGACAAGCTGGGTAAGTGTCATTTCTTCCGCCTGCTTTTCTGGCGGGAGAGCGGCGCAGGTTTTACAAATGTGCGCGGCGTGACCCTTGCTGGAAAACTTTTCGTTTGCCTTATACTCGCCACAGACCTTGCAGTAGTGTCCACGTTTTTTCATACCTCACCCTCGCAACGAGAGAACAGCTGCCGCACCGCAGCCATGACCGTATTCCAGTCAAGGTCGGACGCATAGGAAAACTTTTTCTGATAGGCCGCCCACAGGTCCTGCATGACCGGGCTGTTCTCCACTTCATCAAAGACTTCGGCGGCCTCGGCCAGATGGCGCTCGGTGCCGCGCTTGTGGGCTGTCGCCAGCAGCGCGTCATGGAGAACGTGCGGGTCCAGAGTGCTGCCATAGAGTTGTTGCAGGATGGCGATGTCGTAAAAATCTCTCATACGGGTGTTGGTCGTAGTGCGGGTGATGATGGTTTCCAGCTTTTCGGCCAGCACGGTCTCCAGGTTATAGGCCCAAACGTCGATGGAGCGGTCCTCCAGCATGAGCTTGAAGCTGTACCGCACCTCTTTAGGGGTGATGGCGTCGCCGGTTGAAATGTCGATTTTCAGCGGGGTGCGCACCCCGTCAAAGAGCGTTGTCACCGTGACCCGGATACCGGGATATTCCGCTTCATCCATGATTTCCGAAATGCTTTTCACCTGGAAGGTAACGCCGTCGTCAATGGGAACAGCGATGATCTCGGCCATCATGTTCTCCACATCCTCTATGCTGACGTTAGCTCCCTTGACCGTTGCGTCCAGGTCCATCGTGGAGCGGGCGTCCAGGCCGACCATCGCGGCCACCAGCATCCCGCCCTTGAGGATGAATTTGTCCCGGTAGGACGAGAGAGAAATGCGTTCCAGAAAACGCTCCATCATATAGTTGCGCATCAAAATCTGCGCATCCGCAGCATTTTTCTTTGACAGGTTGCGGATCAAATCTTTCAGCTGTCTGGCTGTCTTTATCATAGCAGTACCTCCAAATACTGGCGTAAAATCTTCTCGACACGGAACAGCCTGGCATAGCGCATCAGCGTCCGCAGGTCCTTGTCTTTCCGGCGGGCATACGCTTTCAAAGCGTCCTGAAATGTCTGCATCTCGATGTGGCTCCGGCTGCGCAGCACATCGCAGATCGTCCGTTCCATATCATAGACCGGCACATCGTGACCGAAGGGGGTCTGCGCGGCTGTCAGGCCGACCTCATGCAGCTCCGCCTTGATGGTAAAGACCTGGACGCCCTCACCTTTAAGCCGGGTGGGGTTGTACCCTGTCTTGACCGTGACAGAATAGGCCAGCGGCTCCCGGTCGGTCAGGTCGTGGAAAAACAGCGCCGTTTCATGGGAAAAAACCGCCTGCGGACAGCGAAGATGCAGCAGATACATGGCGTCCACCCAGGCATCTTTGGAAAGATAAATCCCATGCGCCGCCTGTTCCAGCCCACGAGACTGCACGAATTGATAAAAAACAGGTTTTGAGATCCCGGCCGCGAGGACCTGCCCGGTGCGCAGCATCCCATCCTGACGTTCCATCAGCTGGTCCAGCTGTTGAAATTTGCTCATGTTCTTCACCTTCCTTTCATGCTAATATTATACGCGAAATTAGCGCGAAAGTAAAGTCAAAAAATTGCCGGGCAATCACTCCCGGCAATTCTTCGCTTCCTATTCAGCCGTACACCGCGTCCTGGATCGCATACCGCAGGTCCTGCACCTTGCCCACCAACCATGCAGCAGCCATCGGCAGGCCCAGCGGGCTGACCAGGAAGGCAATCACCAGCAGGATCACACCGTTTTGCGGCGAGTAGGTCACAAGCACCGCGATCCCCAGCAGCGCCACCACTGTGGAGGCCAAGCCGAAGATAAAGCTGGACACATACAGTAGCCCGAAGCACAGCCAGGTGAACAGCATCAGCGCCAGCACTACCGGCGCAGCAAGGATTTTCAGCCCCAATTTCAAAATAAACAGCACCGCTCTCATTTCAGCGCCTCCTTCCGCCAGTCCAGGTATGGCTGGCACAGTTCCTCTACGGCCTTTTCGTCCGCCTCTGTGACCTCCCGGCGTCCCCGCGTCCGGCAGATCATGGCAAAGTCCTGAAAATCCGAGAGAAGTATATCGAACAGCTCCTCCGGGGTCCGGCAGAGAATGCCGTCCACGCAGTAGCGGGAATCCTTGTCCCAGGCCAGTCGGACGTAGCCGCGTTTGCAGGGAAGAACTTCTTCCTCCGGGTCGCGCAGCAGGTATTCTTGAAAAATCTCTAAGACGTTTTCAAACGTTAACATCAGCCATCACCTCGTTTCTGACTCCATTATCAATCACAGCCCGCCAAAACGCAACGATACCGGCAAAGAAAAAAAGAGGGAGGCCCGGCGATGCAGCCTGCACGCGCCGGACCTCCCTCACAGCAGGGGCGTATGCCCCTGTCACGTCAGCTTTGCCAGCTGGGTCAATACCTGATGCACCCCGTCCCACAAAGCCTCCTGCCTCCGGGATATATCCTCCAGGTCGGCGTCGTAAATGCGCCCGGTTTCATGCGCACGGCGGGCCAGCTGGTTCAAGTTATTGCTGGAATAGCGCATCAGGGACACCAGCTCCTTCAGCTCCGGCAATTCCAGGCGCACCACATAGCCGTCCAGGGCCATCTTGCGCAGGTACGCCTCCCGGTTTTTTGTCCCCAGCTGGGTCATCTTCTGCTCGATCAGCGCCAGTTCTTCCGGCGAGACCCGGAAGTTCAGCTGCACCTCCCGCTTGCGCTTGGGGGCGCTCATCGCTCCGGCTCCTTTTTCTTATGGATGGGGGATTTTTTCTCCGGCTTTTCAGCGGGGCGCGGCTCCTGTTTCAGCTGGCGACGGACCGAGGGGCGGCGCTGACGCAGCTCCTTGGAGCGGTCCTCACTGGCCAGGATGGTGACATAGGTGCCGGGCAGGTCCTTCATGCCGGTGATCGCCAGACTGCGGAATGGCAGCAGCGTTATCAGCTGGTCGTGGGCCTGGGTGCCTGCGCGGGCCAGAAAATCCGGCGAAACGCGGGCCATGTAGTGGGTGCCGTGGGGGCTGTTGGGCGTATCCGGCGCACGAAGCTCCTGCAAGAGCCGGGCGGCCTCGGCGCGGATTTCCTCTGGCGTCAGCGGCTGGAGCCGCAGATAGTCCTGCCGCGCCTGGCTCAAGAACAGATCGACCAAGCCGGAGTGGCTGTCCACCACAAAGTCCAGGTTGCGTTCGCCGCCAAAGCCGTCCGGGTTGGGCGGGATGTCCACCGTCCTGGCCCACGTCTTGTTGGCCGGGCTGAAACGCTCATCCCACTCTTTCTGCTGCACGGTGTTTGCCAGCACATAGAGGGTGCGGGTGTAGCCGAACTGCTCGATCACCTGGGGCACCGCGTCCTTGTCCAGCCGGTTGTCCCGGTAATGTTCTGAAATGGACGCCTCGATGGCCTCCTTGCAGGCGATGTTGGCGCGGCGGGACGCCCGGTACAAATCCAGGTCGCCCTGTTCGCGGGCATGGGCGGCGTCGTGCCGGTAGAGCGGCAGTTCCCGCTGGGCGTCCAGCGCCGCCTCGGCCCGCTGCTCGATACTGTCCCGCACCACATCCATGTAGGAAGTCTCCCGATCAGAAAACTCCTTGTAGACATCGGCCAGCGGGGACGGCGACGCCAGCAGCGCGGCGGCCCGGCTTTGTGGCAGGTCCAGCTCCTCCATCGCCATCAGGATGTCCTCCCGGACCGTGTACTCATAGGTATGCTTTAGAATTTCCTCCAGGGGCTGGCTTTTCAGCCAGTCCCGGAACTTATCCTGTTCGGCGGCCATCTTCTCATAGAGGGCCGTGTTTTTATCGGTATTCATGTTATCGCACCTCCTGTTCGTGGTGTTTTGGTTTCTTTTCGGGATTGCGCGGAACCGGGCGTTTCAAGCCCTCCAGCACCGAGGGGCGGCTGCTCTTGGCAAGAACCGCCTCCGGCGCAGGGCGGCCCCGGCCGTCCATGTTCAGCAGTACGTCCAGTTCGGCCAGCCGGGCGGACTTTACCCGCAAATCATCCTCAAAAGGGAATGGCTTACCCACCTCCGCCTTGGCGGCGGCCTGCTGCTGGTAGAGATTGTCCAGTTGGTTCTTCACCGCCTCCAGCCGCTGGGGCATCTGACTGAGCGCATTGTCGATACGGGTGAGGTTGCCGCGGGGGTCTGTGCCCAGCGTCGCCCGGTGGGTCATCTGGCCTTTCAGCAGGAGCATATACTCTTGCCGGAAAGCGTCAAACGACACCGACATAGCGAAGCCCCGGTAACTGCCCACCGGCACCGGGTCGGTCCCTTTGACCTCCTTGCAGGCGTCCAGCAGCGCGGCCCCGGCGTTCTCCTTGTCGGTGAGGGTGTCGCCACGGACTTCCATCCCGGCAAAGCCGTCCTCCGGGTGCGGGTGTTCCGCCAGCGTTTTCATATCCGCTTCCAGCCCGGCGATAAATCCCTTGTTTTTCTCGATCTCCTCCGGGAAGGTTTTGAGCAACTGGTCCTCCAGGCGGTACTGCTTGCTCTGGTGGTCGGCCTTCATCAGCTTTAACCGCGCCACGTCCACATCCAGGTCCATGCGCTCTTTGATGCGCGGGTCCCCGGCGCACAGCGCCTTGATCTCGGCAAAGGACAGCGCCGTTTCGTCCACATCGTCGCAGCTTCGCACCGGCGATTTGGAGGTCATGATCTGGCTGATGAATTTCTGCTTGTTTTCCACCGTCTGCCAGAGGTAGGCGTCAAACGTCCCCTCGGTGACATAGCGGTACACATGGACGGTCTCGTTCTGGTTGCCCTGGCGCTCGATGCGCCCCTTTCGCTGGGCCAGGTCGCCGGGCCGCCACGGACAGTCCAGATCATGTAGCGCCACCAGGCGGTCCTGGACGTTGGTGCCCGCGCCCATCTTGGCGGTGCTGCCCAGCAAAACGCGCACCTGGCCGGTGCGGACCTTGGAGAACAACTCCTTTTTGCGCACCTCGGTGTTGGCCTCATGGATAAAGGCGATCTGCTCGGCGGGCACACCTTTAGCGATGAGCTTCTGCCGGATGTCCTCATACACGGTAAAGGCCGGTTCCGGCTCATCCAGCGGCACCGCGTCCTCCAAAGCGTGGAGGGTCGGGTTGTCCAGCGCCTTGGCTACCTTTTTGGCGGGCCGGGCCTGGGGCGTGGAGATGTCGCAGAACACCAGCTGGGTCAGCTTGTCAGCCTCGCCGTCCCGCCAGATCTGCATGATGTTGTTCACGCACTGATTGACCTTGGTGCCCGGCTCATCCGGCAGCAGCTGGTTGATGATCCGCTGGTCCAGGCCCAGCTTGCGTCCGTCGCTGGTGATCTTGAGCATATTGTCCTGGGACGGGTCCACCGTACCGCTGTGTACCAGGGAAGCGCGCTCCGAGAGCGCCTTCACCATTTCCTGCTGCTGTTCGGTGGGCTGGGCCACGATGTTGTGGTACTCCACCTGGGGCGTGGGCAGGTGCAGCTGGTCGGCGGTTTTGATGTCCGCGACCTCCTTAAAGAGGTTCATCAGCTCCGGCAGGTTGAAAAACTTGCTGAATCTTGTTCTTGCCCGGTAGCCGGTGCCCTCCGGGGCCAGCTCCAGCGCCGTCACGGTTTCGCCAAACCGGGACGCCCAGCAGTCAAAGTGGGCCATGCCCAGCTCTTGCAGCCGGTCATATTGGAGATACCGCTGCATGGTGTAAAGCTCATAAGGTAGGAAACGCCACGCCATACTTCCTTTCGTCCGTGGTCTTGGCGTAACCCCCTCCAGAACCGTGCTTACACCTCTCGATGTACACGGCTCGCCATCTTTCATAGTTTAAGTGATTTTGTCTTTGCTTCTTCGTAGCATTTCGGGCAGAGAGCCAATGACTTCCGCCTTTTCAGTAGCATCAGTTCATCAAATTCATTATCAGCGTTCAAATCTTTTAAGCGCTTTACATGGTGCATATACACTTTCACGGGGTTTGCTCCGCACATCTCGCATTGTCCGCTTTTTAAACGTCCTGCAAGACTATTCGGTTTTATCTGCCCTCTGTATTTCGGCATAATGTCTACAAATTCAGGTGCGATATTGTTATTACGCCTAAATCCTTCATTGTAAAACTCACACCGCTTTGTTCCACTCTTGGTTTTGTAATCTGCGCCAAAGTCGCCCTTTACGCTACGGTATTTCTTATACATCTTCATAACAGAAGAATTATATTTTGCCGCCAACGTCTTTAAACAGCTTCCACGCATGATAGAATGAAATTTCCCCAGATTGCATACATTGATTGCTAACCTGTAATAATTGTACAATCCTCTGATTTCAGAATTATATTTACTGATGATTGCCACATCGTCTAATGGCATAAGCGCCCCTCTGTGGAGTGGCTTCCAAATCTCTTTGCCGTTTTCGTCTTTTTTGATTTTAAACGCACCGTATTCGTGCAGTTTCGCAATCCATTTTTCTTTCGGCATATATAACTGCACTTTTCCATACCACACCCGTTGCAGACCTTTTTTCGTCCGCTTTGTGTCCTGACTTCTTGATATTCTTATGTCGTATCCAAGATACCGCACCTTTTCAGAGGAATGGGTAACGTGAGTTTTCTCCTCCGACATTGTGAGATTTAGCTTGTCTTTTAGAAATATCTTTACCTGTTCCTTGATATTTTCAGCATCCTGCTTTGAACCTGTTATTGAAATCAGGAAATCGTCAGCGTAACGGTTGTATTGAAGTCTTTTGTAATTCTCATCCATCTCGTCTAAATGTGGTGTGGACAACATCACTTTCCTTGCTTCTTTAAATGCTGCTAGGTTTGCTTCTGTGCGCTCTATTTCCAGATTTTTCTGCGCTTTCCGATAAGCCCAGCGTACCTTATCATGGTCTTTGTGGACTTTACGGCTTCTTGTATCGCCTTTGTCAAAACTCTTTTTCATCCTTGCCATGAACTCATCAAGTTCATTCAGATAGATGTTGGCAAGTATCGGACTGACACCGGAGCCTTGTGGACTGCCGGAGTACGTTTCATGGTATGTCCACTGTTCCATATATCCTGCCCTTAGAAACTTCCACATCAGCGATATGAACGCTTCATCTTTTATGCGCTTTCTCAAAAGCTGTATTGTGATATGGTGGTCGAAGCTGTCAAAACAAGCCTTAATGTCTCCTTCGATTATCCACTTTGCACCAGTGAACAGCGTTACGATTTCTTTTAACGCTGTGTGGCAACTTCTTTTCGGTCTGAAACCATGTGAATTATCAGAGAATGTCGGCTCATAGATTGCTTCAAGTATCATACGGACAACTTCCTGTAACAGTTTATCGTCCGTTGACGGAATCCCCAATGGGCGCTTTTTACTGCTGTTTTTCTTCGCAATATAAACACGCCTTGCAGGGTTCGGCTGGTATGAGTGGTCTCTCAGCTTCTGAATGAGCTTTTCAATGCGCTCCATGCTCATACCGTCAAGAGTGAATCCGTCTGCACCTGCCGTCATGCTCCCCTGAGAGGTCGCAATATTCTGGTATGCAAGCAGATAGAACTCTGGGTTGTACAGGTTACGGTATAATCTCTCGTACCTGTACTCTTTGTTTTTTGCTTTTTCACTTAAACTTTTCAATACATTTTCGGGACTTCTCATAATGCCTCACGCACCTTTCCTTATTATTTGTATTGAAGAAAGACTGTCTCCCTTCGCCATGTGGACGGCTTTCCCGTCCTCGGACTACTACGGAGACTCTGTTGCCATAGTAAATATTCAGAGTCACTTTTCTCATAGCACTCATAGCCGATTTTCGGCATTTTACCTTAGGCAATCCCCGTTTAGAACTGTAATAACATAAGCCTGTTATGATTTCGGATGTGACGTTCGTCGTTTTCCATTATCCTATGGCTGATTTACTCTGGGTATCTTGTGGATACGCATGGCCGACTCATATCCACCAGAGTACATGCGAGTATAACTTCCTTACGCATGGAGCAACATTTTGCCCAATCTCCGACTGTCATTCAGGCAGTTTAGCTTTCATCCTTATTCATAACTTTTCGCCACTACCACGCAAACACTTTGGAAGTTTCCGTGTTTCGTGCCCTCCGACATGCTACACTCCCCATCGGGTTTCCCCTTTTGGATAAGTCGGGTGACGATAGGGTGCGGATTATTCCGCTTTGATACCTTGCCCTATTACTTGCTCAAGGTAAGATTATTACAGCCCCTTACGGGCGCACGGTCATGGAGTTGGAAACCGGCGTGCCGGTGGCAAAGATGACGCCCCGGCTGCCGGTGATCTCGTCCATGTAACGGCACTTGGCGAACATATCCGAGGATTTCTGCGCGTCCGTCGTAGAGAGGCCCGCCACGTTGCGCATTTTTGTGTAGAGAAAGAGGTTCTTGTAGTTGTGTGCCTCGTCCACGAACAGCCGGTCTACGCCCAGCTGTTCAAACGTCACCACATCGTCCTTGCGGCCCTCGGCTTGCAGCTTTTCCAGCCGCGCTTCCAGAGACTTTTTCGTGCGTTCCAGCTGCTTGACGGTGAACCGTTCCCCGCCGCTGGCCTCCACCTCGGCGATGCCCTCGGTGATTTCCCAAATCTGCTCATGCAGCAGCCGCTCCTGGCGTTCCTTGCTGATGGAAATCTTCTCGAACTGGGAGTGACCCATGATGATGGCGTCGTAGTCGCCGGTGGCGATGCGGGCGCAGAACTTCTTGCGGTTGTGCTTCTCGAAGTCCTTTTTGGTCGTTACCAGGATGTTCGCGGACGGGTACAGCCGCAGGAACTCCGAAGCCCACTGTTCGGTCAGGTGGTTGGGCACCACAAAGAGGGATTTCTGGCACAGACCCAGCCGCTTGGCCTCCATCGCGGCCCCCACCATTTCAAACGTCTTGCCTGCGCCCACCTCATGAGCCAACAGCGTGTTGCCGCCGTACAGCACATGGGCGATGGCATTTTTCTGATGTTCCCGCAGGGTGATGGCCGGGTTCATACCGCCGAAAACGATGTGACTGCCATCATACTCGCGGGGCCGGGTGGCGTTCATTTCCTCGTTATATTGGCGCACCAGCGCCTGCCGACGCTCTGGGTCACGCCAAATCCAGTCGCGGAAAGCGTCTCGGATGGCCTGCTGCTTTTGCGCGGCCAGGGTGGTTTCCTTGGCGTTCAGCACCCGGCGCTCCTTGCCGTCCGCGTCCTCCACAGTGTCGTAGATACGCACGTCCCGCAGATTGAGGGAATCTTCGAGGATTTTATAGGCGTTGGCGCGGCCGGTCCCGTAGGTCGAGTAGGCGGCCACGTTGTTTTGCCCCACGACATTTTTGCCGGAGATCTGCCACTCCGCCGTAAAGGGGGTGTAGTGGACTTCAATGCTGCGCTGGAGGTAAAAAGGCGTGTCGAAGGTCTCGTACATGAATTGCTGGATGTACTCCTTGTCGATCCACGTTGCCCCCAGCCGCACCTCGATCTCGGAAGCGTCCAGGTCTTTGGGCTGGGCGGCGGTCAGAGCCTCCACGTTGACCGCAAAGGCCGGGTCCTGCTCCGCTGCCCGCTGGGCCTGGCGGAGCTTGCGCCGCACGTTGCCGGACAGGTACTCGTCGGCGGTCATATAATGGGGCGTTCCGTCCGGCTCAGTCTGGCCCGGTACACGGAAGATGACACCGCGCAGCTCGTCAGCCAATTCTTCGCCGGTTTTGCCGGTGAGCTGTTCCATGTAGGCCATATCCACGCAGGCTTTTTCAGAAATGGAGACTGCCAGGGCCTCGCTGGCCGTGTCCACGGTGGTGACGGCCTCATGGGGCTTAATCGTGCGCTTGGTGAACATATCTGCCTTGCGCTCCAACCGGCCATCCTCGTCCAGTACCTCCAGCGCGCAGAGCAGATAGTAGCTGGAATCATCGGCAAAGGCCAGCCGGTTCGCCCGGTCATTGATAAGGCCGTACTTGGCAGAGAAATCGTCATAGCGGCGGTTCAGTTCGGCCATCTGCGCCCGGATGTCGGCATCCGGCGCGGCGGCGTCCATCTCCAGGTCGATGAGCCGTTGCACACAATCCCGCAGCCCCACCAACCCATTGACACGTGCTTCGGCGGTAGCGTTCAGGTCAGGGCGCACCATGCGGCTGTTTTCCCGGAAGTACACCGCGCCGTCCACCACCGTGTAGGAGTAATTCTTCACATTGGGGTCAGCCGGGAGGGATTCGTCGATGTCCTCGCCCTCGCCCAGCTCCGGCAGCGCGGCCTCCTGGTAGGTGCCGTGAATGTGCTGTACGGCGTCGTGCAGCTGATCGGCCAGCTCCAACCCCTCGATGGGGGCCACGGTGTAGTCCTGCTTGCCGTATTGGGTGCTTTCGGCGGTGGGACGGCCCAGCACCATCTCCGGGTGGTCGAGAAAATATTGGTTGACCGTGAAGCCTTCCTCGGTCCGGCCGGTTTGGGTCCAGTCCGGGGCGATGTCCAGCGGACGGTCCCGCTTTTGCAGAAACAGGATGTCGGATACCACATCGGTCCCGGCGTTGGCGCGGAAAGCGTTGTTGGGCAGGCGGATCGCCCCCAGCAGTTCGGCCCGCTGGGCTAAATACCGGCGCACGGTGGAATCCTTGGCGTCCATTGTATAGCGGCTGGTGACGAAAGCCACCACGCCGCCCGGACGCACCTGATCCAGCGCCTTGGCAAAGAAGTAGTTGTGAATGTTGAAGCCCAGCTTGTTGTAGGCTTTGTCGTTCACCTGATACTGGCCGAAAGGGACGTTGCCGATGGCAAGGTCATAGAAGTCCCGCCGGTCGGTGGTCTCGAAGCCCGCCACGGTGATGTCGGCCTTGGGGTAGAGCTGTTTAGCAATCCGGCCGCTGATAGAATCCAGCTCCACGCCGTACAGACGGCTCTCGGTCATGCTCTCCGGCAGCATCCCGAAGAAATTGCCCACGCCGCAGGACGGCTCCAGAATGTTGCCGGTACGGAAGCCCATCCGCTCCACGGCCTCATAAACGGCGCGGATAACGGCGCGGATAACGGTGGGGCTGGTGTAGTGGGCGTTGAGGGTGGAGGCACGTGCCGCCTCATATTCCTCCGGGGTCAGCAGTTCCTTCAGTTCCGCATACTCGGCGGCCCACGCGGGTTTGTCCGGGTCAAAGGCATCCGCCACGCCGCCCCAGCCTACATATTGCGAGAGAATATGCTGTTCTTCTGGGGTGGCATAGTGATTTTCCTGCTCGATCTGCTTCAGTGTGGCGATTGCTTTGATGTTGCGCCAGAACTTTTCCTTTGGCCCGCCTTTCCCCAGGTCATCGTCCAGAATGCGGAAATTCTCAGGCGGACGCTGTTCGGGCGGCGTGGGTTCGGGCCGGTCAACGTGCAGCCGCTCCACCACCACGTCATAGGGAAGTCCGTTTTTGTCGCCGGGGTAGACAGCCACCGTCTCGGAGTGGAACGCCGGTGCCTCGGCGGCTTCTTCAATGGGCTTGGCGGGTTCGGCAGGTTCTTCCACGGCGGCAGGGACTTCCATATACGGTTCATCCTGCTCCTGTACGAAGCCGTCCAGCTGGCGGGCATACAACCCGCGCAGCAGCGGCGCGACTTCATCCCAGCGGAAGAACAGCATGGCCAGCCGCTTTTCGTCCGCGTCCAGCACTTCCAGCTCAATGCCTTCGGGTATGGTGCGGTAGTCGGAGGTATCGCCGGTCTCCAGCTCCATCGTCTCGATGATGTCAGGATAGGCCCGGCTCAGCCACAGGGCGACCTCCCGGTTGCTCTTGCCGGTACGCAGCAGTTCGGAAAGCTCCGCCTTGTCCGGCGCGCCGATGAGGCCGTGGGTCAGCACGTCCCGTAGGTCCTGGTCCGCCGTGTCGGGGTTGACAGGCAGGAACTCGGTGTAAAAGTCGTTGCGGTTGTCTGCCCGCAGAAGCTGCTCGAACCGTTCCCGGCTTTCGGCCCGGTAGATGGGATAGCTCATGCCGGTGGGCAGCAGCTGCACCGTATCCTCTCGCAGTTCGGTAATCTGGTGGGCGCGGTCATCCAGATAGACGGTATCGCCCACGTTGTAGACCGGGGCGGACGGGTCGTAAGAGGTGCGCTCCGGGATAGTGCCCCGGATGGCGGCATATTCCTCGTCCGACACCGTGATGTCGATCTCATGGGTGGGTTCACCGCTGCCGATGGTGAGGGTGTCTCCCTCGCGGGTGACGGGCTGGCCGGATAAGTCCGGCACAGGCGGCTTCGATGCGGCCTCGGCCTGTTCTTCTGCCGCGACGGCCTCCACATCCCGCATGACCTGCTGGATGAACGGGTCGTTGTCCAGCTTTTCCGGGTCCACCACCTGGCCGTTCACGATCCCGCGCTCGGCCAGGACCTCCCGGATGGCGATGGGGTCGATGTTGTCAAAACGGTCCTGCTCCGCCTCGGTGTAAAACCGATCTTCCTTGATGAGCTGTGCGATCCGGCGCTGCACCTTGGGCCAGGGCACATCGCCCGCCGCGCCGTCCACCGTCACAGGCAGGGCCGGGAGGTCATCGCCGTACTCCTGCCGCAACCAGGCGGCGGTGTCCTTTTCACGGGCGTGGTCCTTCATGTAGCGGACAACTGCGTGCTTGCTCTCGATCTTGCCGTTCCATTCCTGGATGGCGGCGTCGATCTCCGCCTGGGTTAGCGCCCGGCGCACAGGTTCCGCCTGCGCAGCGGGCTTGGACATAGAAAAAGCAGAGGGCGTTTTCACACTCTCTGCTTCGTCGATATTCTGGATTTGTTCCGCTTCGGAGAGGAACAGGTTTAGGGTCAGCTGTTGATAAGCTCCGCCAGCAGAATCTCCTCCGCCTGGGCCTTGCAGGTGTTCATCAGGCCCACCCAGGCCATCGGGTCGCGGGCTTTCAGTTCCTCCGTCGCGCCCGCCGACTCTGCCAGCCGGGGCATCATCTGATCCAGACGGCTGTTCGCGGTCTCGTCGATCTCCCGAAGATGCGGGTACAGCTTCTCGCTCATCAGCAGCTGGTTGTAGAGGATGGGCCGGTGTTCTTTCAGGTACGCTTTCCTCATCCTGCCGTACTTGCCCAGGGGCTTCTCCGGCTGTTCGGACAGCTTCAGGTCGGGGATCAGGTAATCGCCGTTCCTCGTGTAAGTCAGGTTGTTCTCCATGTGTGGCACTCCTTTCCGCGCTCTTGGCGCGCTCATAGTTCTGGATGGTGACGCCGATCTGCCGCAGCACCTGCTGGTTTATCTGGCTGACCGCCGTGCCCAGCGCCCCCACGGTAGCGGGGGTATTGAAGTCGAAAATCGCCATGAAATCCTCATGGCTGAAATACTGCTCCGGCTCCAGCCCACAGCGGGACATCAGGGCGTAGGTGATGCTGACCGTGGCGGCGGATTTGAACTGCATCCCGATGTTTTCTTCATCGTACTCTTCCAAAAAGGAACCGTCAACGATGTAAAGAATGTCTTGCCGGTGGTCCGTCCAGTATTCTTCCGCCAGACCGGCAGCCACATCGGCCAGCTGCTGGGCCAGGTCTCCGCCGCCTACGTCATAGTTTCGCTCCAGCATCGCCATGACCGGCGCGGTGTGTTCCTCGTTCATCGTCCACAGCCAGGGTGTGCGGGAGTGTTCACGGGTGCCGGTGTCGGAAATATCAAACACATACCGCAGCCGGGGCCGGTCCCCGGAATCATCCACCAGGGCGATGCCCTTGGACCCGCGCCGCACATACCGGCCCATGCGGTTGTTCCACAGGTCGTACTCGGCGCAGGCGGTGGCGTCCGGGCGCTGGGCGTAGATCATCAGCTGCTCATGGAACGGATATTTGTAAAGCCGGGCGGCGGTGGTGAGAAAGCCCGCCCACTCCTGCCAGCTGCCGGTGAGCTGCCGCGCCACCTGGTCGGCCATCTGCGCATATTGTTCTGCTTTGGTTGGCATGGGGTTCTATCCTCCCTTCCTTCGGATATGAAAATGGGGCGGCACGGCGGCCGCCCCGGCTGGTTAAAACAGGGGTTTACTCGTCAAAATCCGGGTACAGCTCCAGCTCGTCAAACTCGGCGTCGGGCATGGCGCGCAGCTTGGCGAGGGTGCTGTCGGTCAGGGCCAGCAGCTCGGCCTCGTCCGCCTGCAAGTGGCCGCGCATCTCGGTCAGGGCCTCGATGGCCCCCTGGCGGGTGCCGGGGTTGTAGATGCACAGCAGGTTGGTTTCCTCAAAGGTCAAAGTGTTCATATCAGATCTCCCTTTCCGCGCTCTTTTTTGGCGCTGTCTTTTTATGTTCGGGTTTGGGCTGGCTTTTCAGCTGCTCCACAACGGATTTCTTCTTGTCCCGGTCCTCCCGGTGAGCGGCGGCAGCCAGGTCCATCAGGGAAATGGGCTGGCCGCTGCGGGCCTGCTGTTCCAGCTGGGCCACCGTCTGCTCCTTGGGGCCGTTGTTGAGAATCCCGTCGATCATGCCGTAGTCATCCTCCACGGCCATCTCTGCATTTTTCAGCGGATTGTCCGGCAGGAAGCCGGGCACCTCGGCAAAGCCGAAGCTGTCGCAGTAGTGACAGGATACCTTGCCGTCCTTCTTGATGGCAACAATGTCGCTGACGCTCATGGACGGGTGGCGGTAGTCGGCGGGGTGTTCGTTGTTGAAGCGGTATTCAAGATTGTCCAGCACGCTGCCTTTCAGGTCGCCGGGGGCCAGCGGCGCGGTGTAGACCAGATCATAATTGTCCCGCTGCACCGTGCGTCCGATGGACTTGATCCATTCCAGCCCCTCATAGCGGATGTCCCGCAGCTCATCGGTGTGCTTCACCTGGTAGATGGCAAAGCAGTCGCCCTTGTGGCCGAGGAACGCCTGTTCCCGTTCCTGCTGGTGATCCATACGCTCCTTAACCTGGGCATCGAAAGCCGGGCTTTCCTCCCATTCCTCGCGGGTGACGGCGAAGATCCCGTCATGGGCGTCCAGGTCAGTGGTATCAAAAGCCATCGCCGGATTCTCGCCCTGCTGAACCATGTAAACGGTCAGGTCCTGCGCCATCAGCTCATAGGCGCGTTCTTTAGAGAGGGGCAGAAGGTCCCCGTCCAGATAGCCGCATTTCTCCAGATCGTCCTGGGTCAGCGAGGGGTCGGGCATAGGGTATTCGTCCAGGTGCTGTTCCGGGGCGTCCGGCAGCATGGTAGTTTCCGGCGTGGTGGCTTGGGCCGCTGCCTGCATTTGTTGGACAGCCGCCTCCTGCAAAGTTTCGATCATGGACAGCGGCGCATACTGAACGGATTTGCTGCCCATGTCGTGCATCTCACAGATTTTCAGTGCGGCGGTGGACAGGGGCAGCTCCGGCGCGTCCTTCTGGCCGCCGTCCAGTTGCTTCCTGGTGGCGGCATCGTAGAGTGTGTAATCCCAGCCGGTGTCGCAGGACTGAACATGAAGATAGGTGGCTTCATCAACCAGCAACAGGGCCTCCTGGGCTTCGGTGCTGGGGGAAGGTGTGTCGGGCATTTCTTCTGCGGGCTGCTGGGGTTCAGCCTGTTCCGGCTGGGCGGTCAGGTCAATACCGCGCTCCTTGCAGATTGCTTTATAGTGCCGGTCAATATCTGTGATCAGCTCTCCGGCGGCCGTGTTGATGGTTTCCAGACTGGCCCGCAGCTCTGGCAGCGTCTTGTCCTGGCTCCAGGTGGCGATATAGCCGAAGCTGTTTTCGCCGGTTTGGATGCCGTAATACTGGCAGACGGCGTAGGAGATGCTCTCGGCCTCCACCTCCTCGGTGTTGCGGTTCTTGACAGCCTGTTTCACCGCCGTCAGATCTTCCTCCACCTCCAGCCGCCACTCAAACTGATTTTCGTCCACATAGCGCCAGTCATCCTCGGCGGCGGCCTGTTCTGCCTCTGCTTCGGTGGCGAAGTCCAGGCGATAATCGTGCTTGACACCGCCCCCACTCACCATCACGATTTTCCAGGTCGGCTCCGCCTCATACTTTTTGGGGTCGTGCAGCTTGCTGTGGGCGATCTCATGGACGGCGGCGGAAACGGTCTGTACCTCGCTCATGCCTGCTCGGATGGCGATGCGCTGCTGGTCCGGAGAGAAATACCCGTCCATGTTGGCGGCCATCGGCTCCACAGAAAGCGGCACCGGCGCGGACCGGCGCAGGGCTTCCATGAAAGCCTCGTAGTTCTGGACGTTCCCGGACAGGGAGGACGCCAGCTCCGGCAGCGGTTTCCCGTCTGTCTGGCTTACATCGAACACCTTCACCGGACGGAACATGGGAATCTCAACTTCCCGTTCCTCCATGATGATCTTGCCCTCTGCATCCAGCATGGGGGCTTTGGTGTCCGGGTCCAGTTTCTGTTCCTCGATCTTTTTCTTGAACGGTGTGGGCGCGATGATGGTAATGCCATGCTCACCGCGCTTCACATGGCGCTCAAACTGATTTTTCCACTTGTTGTATCCGGCCACCAGCGTGGCGTCCGGCTTCTGCATATAGATGAGCATAGTGTTGTTGACGGAGTAGCGGTGGAACCGGGACATCACAGACAAGTAACGCATATACTTTTCGCTCTCAAACAGCTCTTTGATGCCCTGCTCGATGCCCACCGTGATTTGCTGCAACCGTTCCCGGTTGGTGGGTTTGTCAGCCATGATTTTCACTCTCCCTTCTATGGCCGAAATTTCAGCGGTATGTTCTGCGATCCACTGGTCCTGTTCCTCGGTACTGCTGTCGAGAAAGGTGTCCAGCAGATAGCCCATGTAGTCTTTTTTCTGGACGGCCTCCAAAAAGCGCGGGTGCGGGTCCTCGTCCGGCGTCTTGGGGGAATAGTCGGCCTCCCATTTTCGGAGCAAGTGATAGTAGTCCGTCAGGACGCGCCAGCCGTGTTCTCGTTTTTCTTTCCGCACCTGCGCCTCAGATTTTTGCCGGACATAGCTTCGCCGGAGCGGGGCCTTGCTGTCATAGGAAAGGCCAAAATCCTGGGCCAGCTTCTCGGCGGCCTCCTTGGGGGACAGGTCATAGAGACGGGCGGTGAAGTCGGTCACGTCGCCGGTGGCCCCGCAGCCAAAGCAGTAGAAGTAGTCCTCGTTCAGCTTCAGGCTGGGGTGCCGGTCATCGTGGAAGGGACAGCAGGCCATGCCGCCCCGGTTGACCTCGATGCCGTACAGTTCTGCCGCCTCCCGGACGGTGACGGACTGTTTTACGACTTCAAATACGCTCTCGCCCATACTCACTTGCTGCTCGCTTTAGGGATGGGCGGCCTGTACCCGGCAGCCTTGGCCCGTTCGCTGGCGGCCTTGCGGCGCTCGGCGCTGTACGGCTCCCGCACCGACACGCAGCGTTTGGGCACTGTGAAGGTCTGGCGGTCCTTTTTCACAATCTGGTCCGGGTACTTCTCGGCCAGCCGCCGCAGCTTTTCCAGCAGGCGCGGGTCGTGGGAATAGACCTCGGCGGTGGCCTCGGCTTGGTTATAGAGGATAATCGTTTCCTGTTCATACAAACTCAGTTTCATTTGCCGCCGCCTTTCTGCCGGTCAAACTCCAGCCTGAAGTTGACGTACTGGCCGGTATCCTCCATCACCACGGTGGCGTCGTAAGTCTTGCCGCTTTTCTCGGAGTACAGCCCCGCCACATGGGCGCGGCCATCTTTCAGCAGCGCCGCCACAATGGCTTTGGTGGGCTGCTTGCGCTTGGCGGCCCACCACTTGCTGTTTTTCCAGATTGCAAATTTGCAAGATTTGTCCTGGCAGAAGAAGCCTTTTTGCATTTCTGCAATTTCGCCGCCACAGCGGGGGCATCTGCCCACCACCTCACGGGGCGGGGTGAACAGGTACTCGCTGCCCTTGATGACCTGATAGGTCCCCACCAGCTCCTTCAGCATGGCGGTGATCTCTGCCATGAAGTCCTCCAGGGCCAGCTCGCCGCGCTCGATCTCACCCAGTCGGTACTCCCACTCGGCGGTCAGCAGCGGGGATTGAAGCTGCTCCGGCAGGACGGTAATCAGGGAAATGGCATCGTGGGACGGCAGGAGCTGCACGGTTTTCTTACTCTTTTTCCGTTCCAGAAAGCCGGTGGACACCAGCTTCTCCAAAATCCCGGCACGGGTGGCAGGCGTCCCCAGCCCTTTGCGCTCGGCATCCTCCGGCATATCGTCTTTCCCGGCAGTTTCCATCGCGGAGAGCAAGGTGTCCTCGGTGAAATGCTTGGGCGGGGTAGTCTTGCCCTCCTTGACGGCGGCACCGGCGACCGGCAGCTCCTGGCCCTCGGACAGTTCAGGCAACGCCTTATCTTCGGAATTGCCGTCCTGTTCCGGCGCACTTTTCATGCTGGCCCGGTAGGCGGCATCCAGCGCCCGCCAGCCGGGTTGCTTCACCGTGCGGCCCTTGGCGGTAAACTCCGCACCGGCGCACTCCACAACAACGGCAGTTTCCGCAAAGGTATAGGGCTGGGCCACAGCGCACAGCAGCCGCAGGGCCACCAGCTCCAAAATCGCCCGTTCGCCCACCGGCAGCGCGGTCAGATCCGCCTCCCGGATGTTCCGGGTGGGAATCACCGCATGGTGGTCGGTCACTTTCTTGTCGTTGATGACCGCCGCTGCATCGCAGGAGATGGCGATACCCTTGCGGAACGGCATGGCGTTGGCAACCAGATTCACCAGCACCGGCAGGCCCTCGGTCATATCCGAAGTCAGATAGCGGCTGTCCGTCCGGGGATAGGTGCAGAGCTTCTTTTCATAGAGGTTTTGCAGATAGTCCAGCGTCTGCTGCGCCGTGAACCCCAGCAGGCGGTTGGCGTCCCGCTGGAGGGTGGTGAGGTCATAGAGGGCGGGCGGCTTCTCAGATTTGTCCCTGCGCTCCACCTGTTTGACTGTCACCGTGCTGCCCTGGCAGGCAGTTTTCAGCTGTTCGGCATCGGCTTTTTTGTCCATGCGGGCGCTGGCAGCGGTAAAACCGGGCAGGTCCAGCGCCACAGAATAGAACGGCACCGGCTTGAAAGCGTCGATCTCAGCCTCCCGCTGGACGATGAGGGCCAGCGTCGGGGACATGACGCGGCCAATGTTGAGGGTGCGGTGGTACAGCACCGAAAACAGTCGGGTGGCGTTGATGCCCACCAGCCAGTCGGCCTTGGCCCGGCAGAGGGCTGCCTGGTGCAGCCCGTCATAGTCCGCGCCGGGCCGCAGGTGTGCAAAGCCCTCCCGGATGGCGGAATCCTCCATGCTGGAAATCCACAGCCGTTTCATGGGCTTCTGACAACCCGCCAGACAGTAGACCGTGCGGAAGATCAGCTCGCCCTCGCGCCCGGCGTCGCAGGCGTTGACCACCTCTGTCACATCATCTCGACGCAGCAGGGTGCGCAGCACGTCGAACTGTTCCCGCTTATCCTTGGCGATGGTAAAGCGCCAGGACTCCGGCAGAATGGGCAGGTCATCGTAGCGCCACTTGGCGTAGTCGGGGTTGTAGGTGGCGGCATCTGCCAGCCCGGCCAGGTGCCCCAGGCACCAGCTCACCAGCCAACCGTTGCCCTCTAAGTAGCCGTCTTTGCGGGTGGCGGCCCCCAGCACGGCGGCCAGGGATTTTGCCACCGAGGGCTTCTCAGCGATCACAAGGCGCATCTTCCTCAACCTCCATTTCTTCGTTGGATTTTTTCAGTTTTCTGGAAACGCTGTTGCCATCGTCCAGAAGGCAGTCATAGCCGACGTTGTAATCATAACGGTACAGCTTTCCCAGCAGGTCGTTGATGATGACCCGGCAGGCCAGCAGCACACGCTCCTTATCCACCTGCATGAGCTGGTAGCGGCGGTAATCGCTGAAATATTCCTCGCGCTGGCGGGTCCGGGCGGCGGTTTCCTCCATCAGAATGTCAATCACGTCCTTGTCGCCGTCCTCTTTCGCGCCCTCGGCGTAGTTCAGCATCTCCATCACCATCGGGAAGCTCTGCTCATCCATCGGGGCTTCCTCTTTGAGATAGCCGATCAAGGCGCAGAACAGGAACCTGGCCGCTGTCTGCTCCGGCTCGGTCAGGGCGGAAAGGGTTTCCTGCCCACTGGGCAGAAGTTTGTTGCAGACAAAATCGCGGACCTCGCCGCGGAACAAGTGGCGGATGGCGTCGATAGACAGCGGCGGTTCAGCGGGTTCGTCCTCCACCTCAAATTCATAGGGGTCTTTCTGGCCCGGTTTTTTGCGCACCTTGGCGAGCGCCGTACAAATGATGTCGCCGCCAAAGTAAACGCCGAAACAGATCAGGTCGAACACAATGAGAAATTGGATAAAATCATTCATTTTGCTTTTCTCCTTTCACGCAGCCAGGCAGTCAGCTCTTTGTGGCAAAAACCCACGCAGGGCTGGCCGGGGCGGTAGTTTCCACAGCCATAACAGGGGTGGCCGGGAGATAAAGAGGGAGGGCGGGAAGCTGCCTTCCCGCCCTCCGGCCTGCGTGTCATCATGGGTTCAAAGGGGCTGTCGGTGAACCGGGTCATTTGGCCGGGTTCTCGCTTTCCTCACCGCCGCCCCCGTCGGCGTCCTCCGGCTCAGTCTCCCAGGTCTCATCCTCCGGGAGTTCCTCGTCCTCGCCGTAGTCGTAATCATCCAGGTCATCGCTGCCTTTGGTCTTAGGCTTCTGCTTGATGAATTTGAAGTAGACCAGCGCACCGATGCCGCCCAGCACAGCCAGTACCACCAGCAACATCGTCGGGTTCAGCCCTGCCGGTTCCTGTTCCGGCTCAGTTTCTGCCTCCGGGTCAGGGGTGGGTTCCGGTTCCTGGCCCGTACACTCTGCCATGTTCACGGCGCACACCGGGCAGGCCGTGTCCACCGCACCGGCGGCGCATTTTTCCGTGCAGTTGCAGACAGCGGGCGTTTCCTCCGTAGTCTCTCCGTCCTCCATCAGCGCCATCAGGTCGGCCTCGTCCACCTGGTTTAAGAAGTGGACGGCGGTTTCCTTGTCCTCGTTGGCACGGTCGATGAGGATATAGAAGTAGTTGCCCGCCTTGGTGGTGACGGTGATGAGCTGCTTGTTGCCGCCAAAGTCATCCACCAGGGCGGCGTTGCCCTCCGGGGTCAGGGGCGGGCTGTCCTCGGTTTCCTCCACCACCACGTTGCTGTCGTTGGTGGCGTCCGCAGCCGGTGTGGCCGTGGGCGCAGGGTCGGTGCCCTGGGCAAAGGCGGTCACAGAGAAGCCGCCCATCAGCACCAGGCAGGTGCAAAGGGCGGCAAGGGTTCTACAAATTTTCTTATTCTTCATGGGTCATATCCTCCTGTTCGGGATCGGCGGGAACCGCGTCCCGGCCGGGCACCATGCCGCCAGACAGCATGGCGGACAGCTGGGCCGGGGTCATGCGCACAGCGCGCACCATCTGGACGATCTCCAGATTCTCCGCCTCGGTTTTCTGCGCTTCCAGGGCCTTCAGCTTTTCCTGCTGTTCCGCGATCTTCTCGCGGGTCTTGGCGATCTCCTGGTCAATGCGCTCGATTTTGTTTTTAGCCATAGTCAAATCACTCCTATTCTTCATAAAAATTTGTCACCAGTTCATCAAGCCGTAGCCCTTGATGCACTCGTAGGTCAGGGAATAACTCTTGATTTTGCAGGCGTCGCCGGAATTACCCTCTACGGTGTAAACCCGGCTGCCGTCGGTGCCCACTACGATGCCCACATGGTCGGCGCTGCCATCCAAGTCCCAATCGAAGAAGATAGCGTCGCCTGGGGCGATGTTGGCGTAATCCCGCCCGCCCCATTGTCCGTGCGACTGGAACCAGGGGATGCCCTGGGACTGGCAGGCGGCAAAGCGCGGCTCGGAAAGGCCCATCTGGCCGTAACACCAGGACACGAAGCAAGCGCACCACTCCACGCGGGAATTAAAGCCGTACCAGCTCCAATAGGGCTGGCCGCCCACGTTGCCCACCTGGCTTTTGGCGATGTCCACCACCGCCTGATTGCCGGGACGGGTGCCGTTTACGAACTCCACACCGGCCAAACTCTCGGAATCGCTGGTGTCGGCGGAACCACCGCCGAAGATCAGCGGCTTGTTGCCCAGCGTCTGCCGGTACACCTGGTACATTTCCAGTTGTTCCGCTGTCAGCAGCTCCGAAGCCACAGAGGATATGGGCTTGCTGGTGAGGGTGACATTTAAGATGTAGTAGTTGTAGGGCACCTCAACGTCATATTCGTTGCCCTCGCTGTCCGTCCGGGTTTCAGTGCGGTAGCGCACCTCCACTTCCTCGGTCAGCGTCAGCTCATACTGTGCCGCAAACACCCGGTCCAGCTCGGCCTGGGCGCTCGCCTGCGTGTAGCCTTGCAGCACGGCGGACAGATAGGCCGCCAGCTCATGGGGGTCATGGCCGATCATATCCAGGTCATAGCGGTACTCGTCATACCCTGGGTGGCTGCTCTCGATGTTGTCGATCTCGGCTTGCAGCGCCGCCTCCTTGGCGGCATAGTCGGCCTCCACCGCCACCAGCTCCGGGTCATCGGAGGGGTAGGTGGTGCCGGATATGGCTGAACCGATGCTCTGTGCCATCATGGAGCAGGAGGACATGGTGTTGAGCAGCAGGCAGACGATCAGAAACAGCGCCAGGGCGATGCCGAAGCCTTTCTTGTGACGCATCACATAGGCCCCGGCCTGCTGGGCCTTCTCCTTGACCGTCTTGGCCGCCTTGCCGGTGGCCTCCGCAGTCTTGGCGGTATTCCCGGCAGCCTGACCGGCGCGCTTGGCGGCGGCGTACTGCTTTTTAATCTGCTGTTTCTGCTGCCAGCGGGAAATGGGGTTGCTGGCAAGCTGGGGGTTCTCCTGCAAAGACTTCTGATACAGGGCGTTCACGTTGGCCTTTTCCAGCCGCCGCTCCGCCTGGGCCGCCTTGCGGTAGGGTTTCAGCTTATGGCTGCGGTAGCCCTCCTGCACCAGATGTACGCCGGTCTCCACCGCTTCCTCGGACTTGTGGGCGCTCTCCACGCCCACATTGTCCTGTTCAGTCTCCCGGATTTCCTTGTGGATTTTCCCCGTCACAGCGTTGGCGGGCGCATCTCGCACCGCATGAGACAACTTGGAGGGCGGTTTTTTCTTATCCACTTCCTCAAATTTGAGACGGACGGTTTTCTTGCCGGTGGCCGGGTCCACGACCGTTTCCCTGGTCTTGACCGTTTTTTTCGGGATTTTGGCCTGCGCCTTATCCGCTTTGGCGGCGGCCTTCTCCGCCTTGCGGATGGGCTTCTCCAGCGCCGGGTCAGCCCGTTCCTCGTCCGTAAAGCGCAGGCGCGGTTCCTTAGTCAAACCATTCCCCCAGCATCAGGGAGGCCATCATGTAGCGCAGTTCCACATAGAGAACCAGCCCCAGGGGACCGCCGGAGGGATGCCGGAGCAGATGGGCGTAGATCTGCGCCACCAGATTCGCCAGCAGCTCCATCTGGTCCCCCTCAAAGATGATGACGCTGGGGGCATCGGGAACGCCGTTCACGGCGCACCAGATTTCCGTCAGGCGCAGCAGCCCGGCCTCGCCGTCCCCGGTCAGTTCCGCCGCCTGATTCGCCGCCGTGCGGGTCTCACTGACAGCATCCGCCAGTTCGGTAAGCAGGTTGGCGCGCTGTTCGTCCTGCGCCGCCTCAAAAAACATCATAGAATTCAGTTCACAGGTATTGGGTTTCATGGTCATTCAGCCTCCTTTTTCAGTTCCTGGGGTTTGGTGGTCATAATGCGGTACAGCTCGGTATTCTTCGGGAAGTGGTCCACAAAGGGCAGGATGGTCGCGCCGTAGAACAGCAGCCCCTCGCCCTCGCCGGAGTGGGTCACATAGGACAGCTGATGCGGAGAAATGCCCAGCTGCTTGGCCAGAATCTGCCGGTCCCCGCCAGCCTGGTTGAGCATATACACGAAGTCGGAGTTCTCAAAGATGTTCTCCACCTCGCGGGAAGAAAGCAGGTCTTTGACGTTCTGCGTGATGCCGGTGGGGATGCCGCCCCACTTGCGGAACCGCTTCCAAATCTCCACCGTATAGGCGGCGGTCTGTTCCTCTTTCAAGAGCAGGTGCATCTCGTCGATGTAGTAGCGGGTGGACTTATGGGCGGCGCGGTTGATGGTGACACGGTTCCACACCTGGTCCTGGACCACCAGCATCCCGATCTTTTTGAGCTGCTTTCCCAGCTCCTTGATGTCGTAACAGACGATGCGGTTGTGAATGTCCACATTGCTCTGGTGGTTGAACACGTTGAGGGAGCCGGTGACGTAGATTTCCAGCGCCGTGGCGATGTACTGGGCCTCTTTCTCGTCCTGCGCCCGCAGCAGGTTGTAAAGGTCCTCCAAAATCGGCATATTCTCCGGGCGCGGGTCATTGAGGTACTCCTGATAGACCAGCCGCACACAGCGGTCGATGATGGTTTTCTGCACCGGCTGCAAGCCCTCCTTGCCGCCCACAATCAGCTCACACAAGCTGAGAATGAAGTCAGACTTGAGGGACAGCGGGCTTTCATCGTCCGAGTAGTCCAGGTTCAGGTCCATCGGGTTGATGTAGTTGCTGCTGGTGGGCGAAATCTTGATGACCTGCCCGTGCAGGCGCTCCACCAGGGGCGCGTACTCGGCCTCCGGGTCGCAGATGATGATGTCATCGCTGGTGAGCAGGAAGCAGTTGGCGATCTCGCGCTTGGCGGAAAAGCTCTTGCCGGAACCCGGCGTGCCGAGAATCAGGCCGTTGGGATTTTTCAAGAGCTTCCGGTCCACCATGATAAGGTTGTTGGACAGGGCGTTGATGCCGTAGTACAGTGCCTCCTTGCCGCTCTGGAACAACTCCTGGGTGGTGAACGGAACAAAGATGGCCGTGGAGCTGGTGGTCAGCCCCCGCTGAATCTCGATCTGATTGAGGCCCAGGGGCAGAGAGGACATCAGCCCTTCCTCCTGCTGGAAGTCAAGCCGGGTCAGCTGGCAGTTGTACTTCTGCGCGATGCTGGATGCCTGGAAGATGTTGTTGTCCAGCTGCCGGGGATTGTCCGCCGTGTTCAGCACCAGGAAGGTAACCAGAAACATTCGCTCGTTGCGGCTCTGCAAATCCTGCAAGAGCTTTTTGGCCTCATTGCCGTAGGTAGCAAGGTCGCTCGGAATGATGTCCATATCGTATCCGGCACGGACGGCCTTTTTCTGTTCCTCGATCTTGCTGCGGTCCAGGTCAGTGATTTTCCGCTTGACCGTCTTGATGGCCTTGATCTGGTCCACCGACTGGATGTGCAGGCTGACGATCAGAGAGCTTTCCATATCCAGAAAATCTGCCAGCATCCGGTCGTTCAGCTCCGGGGCCAAAATCTGCAAAAAAGAAACAGCTCCGTATTTTTTCCCCATACGGAACTGCTTGCCGGTGCGGAACTCGAAGCCGGACGGCGCGATAAAGTCCTTGGTGGACAGACCGGACGGAGCCAGCCACTCCCACTCAAACCGGAACGGAATCTGTTCGTCCATGTGGAAGATTCCGTGGAACTGGGCCAGCCGCGCCTTGCCGTCCAACACCTCGGCGGCCACGCCCAGGCGCTTGAAGTTGTTGAGAATGTCGGTTTCGATGCGCTCCAGCCGGGGCTTGGCGGCCTTGAGACTGTCCGCCTCGATGCTGAAGGTCAGATACTTGGTCTTGATAAGGCCATTGTTGCCCCGCGCCAGCTGGTTTTGCAGCATGGTGGTGTACTCCGTCCGAATGCTGTCAAAATCATCGCCCTGGAGGGGGATGTTGATAGCGCGGGCGAAGGTTTCCTCCGAGGCCACGAGGTTCAGAAAAGACAGCTGGAACTGAATCGAGCTGTCGAAGTAGTTGAGAAAATCACACCAGCCCTCAAAAATCGCGGTCTTGTCCTCGTTCTGCGAGAGCTGGTAATTGATGTCCTGGAACTGGACGGTTTTCGTGTAGCGGCCATCCGCCACCTTGCAGATGCCGTCCGGCCACATCCGCTCATAGGGGATGCTGTCCTGGGCCGATTTTTCCTTTTTATCCGTGCGGTTGGCGCGGGCAATCGCTGCCTCGATCTGTTTTCGCTCGGCGCGGGACAGCTTACGCCGGGTTTTTATCTGCGGTTCCGCCTTTTCGTTTTGCCGCTTTTTCTTTTCCGCGAACAATGTCATACACCTCCTTGTCGAGTTTTGCCTGCCGCTCCAGAGCGGCATAGAAGTTATTGGTCTTAAACGGGCGCTGCTTGGGCCGGATGACCGCCACCTTGAGGATGTTGCCCACGATCTTTTCCAGGGGCTGGCCGTGCTTTTCGTACATCGCCAGCATGAAGAAGGGCAGCATGACCAGCATCATGCACATGGCAGCCACGCTGTTTCCCGCAGGCTCCCGGAGCAAAAAGAACAGCGGCACGCCGATGAGCGCCCCGCTGCCGAAGCAGACCAGCTGCCTCTTGGTTAAATTGAACGCGACCTTGGTTTTGACTTTCGTCAGGTCTTTGGGTACGGGTACATAAGCCATTTTCGGGTTCCTCCTTCCTGGTTAATGTGCATTGAACACGGATTTTGCGAGGCTGCCGGTCTTAAAGAGGGTAAAGCACAACAGGACCGTGTAGCCCACGCAGCTCCAGATGGCCATGATAATGTCATCCTCGGTGGCGATGTTCTGCACCAGAACGGCGTAGATCGCCACGCAGACGATGATGAGAAATGCCTGAAATCCCAGGGCGATCAAAGAGCGCAGATAGTTCTGGCCCATACCGCCCCATTCCTTGCCCATCATGGTGGCCATAGGGATCGGGGCCACGGACGTGACAAGGTAAATCTCAATCATACGGCCATAGATCACGATAAAGATACAAATATACAGCGCCCACATGGTAATGCCGATAAAGAGCGACTGGAACCACAAGCCGAACAGCGGCCCCAGTTCCATATCCATCAGCCGGGACTCCATATCGGTCATGACAGAGGAGATGTCGATGGAAGCGTCGGAACCGATGATGCCCGCCGCCTGCGCCACCACGCTTTGGGCGGCGTCAAACACGCCCATCACGATGTTCCATGTGTTGGTGACAATCAGGATGGCTGCGGCGGATTTGAACACCCACTTGAAGATCATCCAGGTGTCCACATCATGCAGGTTGTTTCGGTCGGTAATCATCTGAATCAGTTCCAGCGTCATCACGATGGCCAGGATCACACCTGCAATCGGCACCATGATGGTGTTGGACAGATTCTGGATCATGCTGAAAATGTCACCGTTCCACGCCTGCGGCGTTTGCCCCACCTGCACGGATATATCCGCTACCTGCTGGTTCACGCTGTCGAACATCCCCGATAGGTTGCTCATAATGCCGCCCACCAACATTTCCTTGAGCCAGTTGGTAAGGGCATCCAGTAAGAAATCCATACGGTGCTAACCTCCTTTCAGCCGCCCCCGCTGGGGGCAGGGGCGGCAAGAGGATTTCTCAGGGCTGCTTGCGGGAAACGATCAGACAGTGAACAGGCCGGACAGCAGGGGCACCAGCACCATGCCGACGATGGCGACGCCAGCGCCCGCCATGAGCTGCTTCATTCCCTGGCTTTTCGCGCCGGGGTTGTCATTGCCGTAACCTTCCAGCAGGTTGATGACGCCCCACACGCCGAGACCGGCACCCAGGGCAATGACGAGGGTCTGGAGAACGGTGATTGCCTGATTGAAAAATTCCATAAATAAAGTTGGCCGGAATCAGTTTGAACAGTTTGATTTAGTCATGGTTCATAGGCATACAAAAGCCGGACAATCGCCCCGGTGTCCGGGGTCCGATTCCGGCCTTCCTCCTTTTTCATTATTTTTATAGAGATCGTCCGCTTTGTACGCCGATGGCCCCTTTTGGGGCGGTTGAGGCGGATAGATACGATCACTCCCTTCACAGCGGAACATCATTCATTGGCTGCGGCGTTGATCTCATACACGTCGCAGACCTCGTTGGGACGGAGCTTCAGCCGGGCCTTGAGATAGCCTTCGATGTCAAAGGCGTTTTTCGGGTCGGCGTCAGCGGTGTACTTGTAGTTGGGGTGCTGGGTGATGTCGTACTTGTCCGACAAAAACGGACGCACACCACGCAGCTGGAGGATGCACTTGCCGCCGTCCATGACGGCCAGCTCATCCTGGCTCATCAGCTCTTTCCCCAGTTTTTGATAGTTAAGCGAGTGGGAAGTCTCCCGCCCACGGCTCTCGCCGGTGTTGTAGGTGTCGATTGTCTCCTTGCCCAGCACGGCGGCCAGCTCCTTGAGGGTGGTCGGCTCCTTGCCGCCCAGAAAGATGGAGGTATCCATGTTGCCGATGATGGTATCGGCGTTGTCCTTGTAGATGGCCTTGAGCTGGGACTGTGCCTGCAACACCAGACAGGCGGAGATTTCACGGCTTCGGATGGTCGCCACCAGTTTCTCCAGCCGGGGAATCTGGCCGATGTTGGCGCACTCGTCAATGAGGCACCGCACATGGACCGGCAGCCGACCGCCGTACACATCGTCGGCCTTTTCACACAAGAGGTTAAACAGTTGGGTGTAGCACATGGAGATCAGGAAGTTAAAGCTGTCGTCCGTGTCGCTCATAATGAGGAACAGGGCGGTTTTCCGGTCTCCCAGGGTGTCCAGCTCCAGCTCGTCGTAGGATGTGACCTCCCGAAGCTCCGCGATGTCGAACACGGCCAGGCGCGCACCGCAGGAAATCAGGATCGACTTGGCTGTTTTGCCCGCCGCCAACTTGTATTTCTTATACTGGCGCACCGCAAAGTGGTTGGGCTTTCTGGATTCCAGCTCATCGAACATCAAGTCCACAGCATTTTTGTATTCTTCATCGTCCTCCCGGACCTCCATGCTGTTAATCATCTCGATGAGGGTGGAGAAGTTCTGTTCCTCTGCCGGGGCCTCGTAGTGGATATACCCGATGAGGGCGCAGTATAAAAGCGTTTCCGCCTTGACCCAGAAATCGTCTCCGGCCTTGCCCTCGCCTTTGGTGTTGGCGATCAGCGTTGTGACCAGCTTCAAGATGTCCTTTTCCGAGTGGATGTAGGCAAAGGGGTTGTAGTGCATGGACTTCTTGAAGTTGATGGTGTTCAGCACCCGAATCTGGTACGGCTCATAGATGACCTTGCCGCGCTTATCCTTCATGGGCTTGCCGTCCTTGCCCAGCTTGGGCGCACCCCGCTGGAGCATTTTGCCGCACTCCACCAGGATGGTGCCCTTGGGGTCGGTGACAACATAGCTGCTGTGCATCTGCATCAGGTTCGGTTTCAGCCAAAAGCGGGTCTTGCCGGAACCGGAACCGCCGATCACCAGCACATTTTTGTTTCTGGCGGTCTTGGGGTCCTTGGGGCGGCTGTTCATGGTCAGGCTCTCGGTTTTTGTCAGGATGACGTTATTCTGGAACACCGGGTCGATGTAAGGGGCAATATCGTCATGGGTGCCCCAACGGGCGCTGCCGTACTCTACATTGTGGCGGTATTTCTTGGCGTTCTTGGATTTCAGGTACACCGCCAGCCGCAGGCCAGCGCCGCAGCACAGGCCCACAGCCAGGTCCAGCGGGTGCAGGCTGGGCCAGAAACTTTGCAGCGCTCCGGGCAGGACAGAGAACAGGGAAAGAAATTTCTCGGAAGCATTTGCCCCCGCAGCCAGCCGCCACGCCTCCCCGAAGTTGGTGGCGAACAGGCCCAGCAGGATATAGGGCAGGTTCAGAAGAACCAGCTTTTTCACATTCAGCTGCTTCATCGTTCCAGCTCCTTCCGCTTGTTCCGGTCCACAACCGCATTTTTGATAAGCGCCTTGAAGTGGCTGAGCTTGGCCAGCACCGACGGGCGCTCGCTGCGGTCTGCCTTCTTGACCTTCTTCTGGGTGTATTCCGAGAATGCAGCCGTCAGGGCGTCCGCATCGCGGGCCTTGAAGAAGATCAGATACTTGGGCGGGGAGCTGCTGCGGTCTTTTTTCACCGCATAGTCCACGCCGTACTTCCGGGCGATCTTCTCAAACTCCTTGATGGACGGATCGGTGATCTCGATGTTGGACACACCCTGATTCTGGCCGATCAGCTGCTTGACCGTCTGTTTGCCCTTGGGGGTGACGGGGGAATCCCGGCTGCGCTGCTTTTCCAGCTTTTTCTCCCTGCGGTGGGCCATGTACTTGGTAACGGCGGCTTTCAGCAGCCGTCCGGTGAACTTGGTGCCGCTGACTACCAGCGTCAAAGTTCTGTTTTCTACTTCCTCCTGCATAGGTCATCGCCTCCTTTCTCCGGGGTTTGCAGGGGTGGCGCTTGATACTAAGGCGGGACCACCAGCCGCCGCAGCAGATGCCGGTGCCTCATACTGTCACCAGGATCAGGTCACGCAGATCGGCAAAGTAGAGCTTGCCCTTGGGCGTTACCAGGGTATAGGAGCCGGAATGGCCGTTGCGGTAGTAGTCCTTCACGCAAAACAGGCCCTCATTGCTGCTTTTGGCATAGGGCAGCACGCAGCCGGAGGGGGTGCGGTAGACAAACCGCTGTTCCAGCAGAAACCGGACAAACTGCCGCTCCGGCACGACCAGCTCTTTGGCGGTGGTACGCAGGTTGGTGCTGTGGTGCAGGTCGATGAACAGGTCGTAGTAAGCCGCTTTGCCTTTCAGGCGGGCATTGTCCGCCCGCAGCGCCGCGTTTTTCTCCCGCTCAGCCAGCAGGTCGGAGCAGAGCTTCATCAGCGCCTCCGGCGAGGTGGCGACTTCCCACAGCTTTTCCTTGGTCATGTAGGCCCCGTGCTTGCGGATAGAGGGCAGCACCTCAGACGTAACCCACCGGCGAAACTGCTTTGCTTTGGGGAGCTTGCTGGACAACACCAAGGAATACAGACCGGATTCATTGATGATGGTGATTCCACGGTTCGGGATGTCAAAGGTCGCGTTTTCCGACCTTTGGACAATCCGCTTGTCCTCGGCATCGACGTGGGCTGACAGCGCATCCTTGGCATTTTTGTACCCCAACGCCAGAGCTACGTCCTTGCCCACCAGCCAGGGTTCGCCATCAATCTCTACGGCGCGGATGCTGCCAAACTCCGGGTTTTTGAAAATTTCCATCTGATTCATATCGTGCCTCCTTGGGCGATGCAGTAAAAAAGCGGCCTTTACCAGCCGCCTGCATACATATCGTGATTTACTTGGGAAGTGTAATGGTTGCTCATGGTGGTGGGCGCATTGAACAGCACGGTCAGCAGGTACTGCTTCATGTTGCGGACCTCGGTGGTGTTGTTGTGCAGGCACTCCATGACAAATTCGATGTGGCTGCTGTCCAGCTTTAAAAATCGGGACCGTACAACCTCATGGGGAAAGTCACCACCTGCGATCCGGGTGGTTTTCCGCTTGGCGCAGACCGTTTCCACGATCAGCTCCACGATCTCGTCCAGATCCTCCCGGTAGGTGGCAAACTCCCGGCACAGGTGGTCGTACTCGATGTTGTCCAAAATCAATTCCCGATAATTCTGCATTTCCTCCATCGACATCGCATCCCTTCCTTTCCGTTCCGGCGGCCTGGCCGCCGCTGTTCCCCGGAAGGGAATGGAATCGGTACTTGATGGATCAGTTTTTGATTTTTGGGTATTTGATTTCTCTATATTTAATTCTGCGGGCTTTTCCGTATCCGGTTTATCCATATACGGGTTTTCCGTATCTGGTGAATCCGTATCTGGCCCAGCCGTATCCGGCCCAGGCGTCTCCGGTAGCTGGGGCTGCTCATAAATCACATACTCGGTGTCGCTGATCCGGCCCTGCCGGTCCCGCAGCTGGTGGCGCACGATATAACCGGCACCCTCCAGTTCCCGCAGCGCGCCGCCGATGGCGTCCACGCCCTCCTTGCAGATTTTTGCAAGGCCGCGGGTGGTATAGTTCCAGTCATCCGGCAGGGACAGCATCATGGAGAGCAGCCCCTTGGCCTTCAGGGATAACGCACGGTTGCGTAAATGGTGATTGCTCATCACGGTGTAATCACGGGTCCGCTCAATGCGAAAAACGGCCATTTCATCACTCCTCTCGGCATTTGTGGCATGAAAAAAGCCGCAATCTTCAAAAAAAGACTGCGGCGGTCAGATTCTGTATTTCCAGCTGTGCGAAGCATAGGGCGGCCTCGGCGCAGGTGGCCGGTAGAAGATGTCCTGGGCGGTGCCAAAAGGCAGGCGCTGCATCACCCGGTCGATCTCGACGCTTTCCATGTCCTGCTGAGATTGGCAGTGTTCCCGGATCGCTTCCTGGATGTCTTTAACGGTACACATAGTTCAGTCCTTTCTTGGTAGGGGTGGTTTACGGGTGGCGATTCTTTTTCGGCTTGAAGTCGATGATATGCCCTTCCACAACATGGGCATACCGCTTGATTTTGATTTCCCGGCGCTTCTGCCTGAGAAGGGCGGCCTGATACCCGTCCTCCGTGAGAAACAGCCGCATTTCATCACCGGGGCTGCCGTAGGAGCAGGGACGCAGGACGGAAAACTCGATCATCCAGCGGGTGTTGTCCCGAAAACGCTCCACAGCCAAAATGTTGTGTCCTTTCAGCTCACGGGCTGAAATATCCCTCATAGGCGCTCCTTTCACCGCTGCTGGTCTCTCTGACGCTTGCGCTGCCACTGTTCCAGCAGCTTGATAATCGTTTCCTGCATCTTGGCCGGCGTGTAACTCTTGGGGAAATACTTCCGCAGGGTGTCGGAGGTGAAAGTCACCCGGTCCAGGTCGCTTTTCTTTTCCTCACCCATGATGACGCGCATCATATCCAGGGTCAGGTGCCCCTCCTGGCTGTATTTCTTGAGCCGCTGGGCCTGGGAGAGGGAGGGGGTGGCCTGCTCGCTGTCCATCGCGTCCAGCAAATCCCGCTGTTCCTCTTTTTTGAGGAAAGACAGCTCATAGGCCGGATTAAGGGCAATTTTCCTTTCATCCACCATATCCAGCAGTTCGGGGATAAGCTCCGTCAGGCGGATATATCGCTTGACCTGTGATTTGCTATCAGGGCTGTTTTCTGCAATTTTTTCTGCCGCAGTCAACTTCGGCCCAACTTGGGCCGAAGTTAAATCGGTCCGTTCTCCTTGCCGTTTGATAGCCTCCAGCTTCATGCGATAAGCCCATGCTTTTTCGCTGGGCAAAACATCTTCACGCTGGATATTTGCGTCCACCATCTCAATGACAGCTTCTTCATCGTTCATTTCTCGGATAATGACGGGCATATCCTCTAAACCCGCTAACTCGCTGGCACGGTGCCGCCGATGGCCGGAAATGATCTCATACCCTCCATCCGGGTCGGGACGCACAAGCCCAGGAGTGCGAACACCGCGCTGCCTGACGCTATCCAGCGTTTCTAACATTTTAGGATCGTCGTCCTTGACACGGTAGGGCTGACCAGCAAAAGGCACTTCTGTCTGCATTGCCGGATAGCCCTTAAAGTAATGGAGCTGCGAGAGCGGAACACGGACAACACGCTCCTCACCAGCCTGCTGGCGCTCCTGCTCGGTGGTAAACAAATCATCTACCGATGCCAGCTCTACTTTTTTCGCGCTGCTTTTCAAGTTTCAACACCTCCTTGGTCAGATTTTTGTAGCCCTCGGCCACCTTGCCGCCGGGGTCATGGGCAAAGATGCTCTTGCCCTCGGCGCTGATCTCCTTGGCCCGGACAGAATGGGGAATCTCGCTTTTGAAAACCGTGATTTTGCTGCCGTAGGTCTCCCGCAGCAGGGCGGCGATCTCCTTGGCAAAGTTGGTACGGTTGTCCACCATCGTTAGCAGTATGCCGTCGATCTGGAGCTTGGGGTTGATCTGCCGCTTCACCTTGTTTACGGTTTGGAGCAGCTGTTCCAGGCCCTTGGCAGGCAGATACTCCGCCTGGACGGGGACTATGATCCGGTTGGCGGCTGCCAGGGCGTTGACCGTGAGCATTCCCAGGGAGGGCTGGCAGTCAATCACGATATGGGAATACTGTCCCTTCACGGTGTCCAGATACTGCCGCAGGACAGTCTCGCGGCTCATGGCGTTCACCAGCGATACCTCCATGCCGGAGAGCTGGATGTCAGCGGGCATCAGGTCCACGCCCTCCGGGTGGTGCAGGATGCCCTCGCCGGAGCGTATCGGCTCGTCCATCAGGATACGGCCCATCGCGTCCGAGAGGGTAAAGGGCAGCTTGTCCGGCTGGGGATTACCCAGGCTGATGGTCAGGCTGGCCTGGGGGTCAGCGTCCACCAGCAGGACCTTCTTCCCGGCCTGGGCCAGCCCTATCCCTAAGTTGGCGCAGGTCGTTGTCTTGCCGACGCCGCCCTTCTGGTTGGCGACGGCGATGATTTGCGTGTTCATCATATTTCACCTCGTTTCTGTTGGTCGTGTTTGGTTCTGGAAATAGAAAAAGCCGCCACTGCTTTCTTGAAAAAAAGAGTGACGGCTTTTTCTGATCCCGGAACGTCGGTTCCCGGAAATGCAAAAATCGCCCAGCTGGAAGGCTGAACGCTTTCGCAATAAAATCATATTCATTTGTTCAGATTTGGCCAAACTCTGCCAAACCGATTTTGCATAAAATTTCAGAGGGGCAAAAAAGCAAAAATGACCTCTTGGGAGGGGGCAGGGGCAAAAAAGTTGTCCTATGATTTAACCCATTAGCCCCCGTTTTTGGGGGGGTTGTCCTTAATTTAACCCATAAAAAATGGTTCAAAACGGGTCAGACTATGCCAAAACAGGGCAAACAATCTGAAAAGGAAAAACCCCGAAAACCGCATGGTTTCGGGGTTTTTGAGCTGTTTTGAATTGAAATCAGCGCTTGCTGAACTGAGGCGCGCGACGGGCAGCCTTGAGGCCGTACTTCTTGCGCTCCTTCATGCGGGGATCGCGGGTCAGGAAACCGGCCTTCTTCAGGATGGGGCGGTTGTCCTCGCTGGCCAGCAGCAGGGCGCGGGCAATGCCGTGGCGCAGGGCGCCGGCCTGACCGGAGACGCCGCCGCCGGTGACGGTGGCCACGATGTCCATCTTGCCGGTGTTGCCGGTGGCCTCCAGGGGCTGACGGACCACCATCTTCAGGGTGTCCAGGCCGAAGTAATCGTCGATGTCCCGGCCGTTGATGGTGATGGAGCCGGTGCCGTTGGGGAACAGGTGAACGCGGGCCACGGAGGACTTCCGGCGGCCGGTACCGTACAGGTAGGGCTTCTTAGACTGATACATTCTCGATATCCTCCTTACTCCACGTCCAGGGCGACGGGCTTCTGGGCCTGCTGCTCGTAGTTGGCGTCGGCATAGATGTGCAGGCGCTTCAGGGAATCCTTGCCCACGGTGTTCTTGGGCAGCATGCCGCGGACGGCCACGCGCAGGGCCAGCTCGGGCTTCTCCTGCATCAGGATGCGGTAGGGGGTCTCCTTCAGGCCGCCCACCCAGCCGGAGTGGGTGCGGTAGAACTTCTGCTCGCCCTTCTTGCCGGTCAGGACAGCCTTGCCGGCGTTGATGATGATGACGTTGTCGCCGCAGTCGGCGTGGGGAGTGTAGGTGGGCTTCAGCTTGCCGCGCAGCAGGTCGGCAGCCCGGACGGCGGTCTTGCCCAGGGGCTTGCCGGCGGCGTCCAGGATGTACCACTTACGCTCGATGTTGGCCTTGTTTGCCATAAAAGTGGACATGGTGTTTCCTCCGTATGATATATTTGTATTCGCTTTACAAATCAAGAGCTCCGGGTTAAAATCGGAGCATCACTATTTATATCACCGGGAAACGGGCTTGTCAACAGGAATTTGATTTACCACGCGGAAAGCTCGTAATATCTTTGATTTTCTCGCGATATCTCGCAAATGCTGATGCTCGATTTTTTCTTTCCAAAAAAAGAAGCGCCGGACGGCCCTGGACCGCCCGGCATGGGGGAAGCGTATGTAGCTAGAGCACCCATTGGACCAGAAGCAGCAGGGCGAAGCCCGGCAGGCCCAGGATGCCGATGACCAGGGCGTTCCAAAGGTTCAGCCCCAGGGCGATGCCGGTGACGCCGGAGGTCAGGCCCACGGCCCACAGGGCCAGGAACCCCAGGGCCGTGTTGGCCAGCAGCTTCAGCGCCAGGCGCAGGGGGGCGCTGAACACGCGGATCAGGGCGATGAGAAAGAACCCCGCCAGGATGGCGGCGATGATCTTCTGGTTCAGGTCCATGCGGCCTCCCCCTCCAGCCCCGCCGCGGCCTCCGCCGTGGGGCTGCGTTCCTTGATGGCGCGGATGAGATAGTTGCACCGGGCTTTCACGGCGCTGATCTGATAGATGCACGACTCCACCAGCTCCGGGTCCAGGGCCTGGTCGAACTGGCGGTAGGCGTTGGCCAGGTCCGCCTGGGCCGCCAGCAGCTCCTCTTTCAGGATCAGCAGCTCCGGGTCCGGCCGGGTCTTTCCGGAAAAGAGAACGGTTTTCATGGCAGTGTCCCTCCTATGGTTTATGTATGGGAAGTTTGGACAAATATGCCAGATTTCATACGACAGGAGGGGACAAGATGCACTCGGAGCAGGAGCGCTTCATGGAGGAGGCTCTGGCCCTGGCCCGGGAGGCCGCGGCCGCCGGGGAGGTGCCGGTGGGCTGCGTCATCGTGCGGAATGGGCAGATCGTGGGCTGGGGCCGCAACCGGCGGGAGGAAAAGCGCGCCACCGCTTCCCACGCGGAGATGGAGGCCATCGCCCGGGCCAACGAGGCCCTTGGCACCTGGCGGCTGGAGGACTGCGAGCTGTACGTGACCCTGGAGCCCTGCCCCATGTGCGCCGGGGCCATCCTCAACGCCCGGATCGCCCGGGTGTGGTACGGTGCACGGGATCCGGCCTTCGGCGCCTGCGGCGGCGTGACGAACCTCTTCATGGAGGAGTTCCCCAACCGCCCCGCCCTGGTGGGCGGCGTGCTGGGGGAGGAATGCCGGGCGGAGCTGGCGAAGTTCTTCGCCGGGCTGCGGGAGAAAAAAACCGATGCCTCTGATGGGATTTAATACTTTTGTAACAATTGCCGCTGGTTTGGTTAACAACTCTCGGGTATCGTGATACTTGCAAGAGACAAAACTTCTTTTCATCCAATCTTCCAAAAAATAGGGAACAGGGCCAGCCGGAAGGCTGGCCCTGTTCTCATTGTCCGCCGGGCGGAGGGGAGGCTTGCCGCCCGGACCGATTCCTGTTTCTGGAAAAGTTGTAAAAGAACCATGAACCCCGTCGGAACAGGTGTTTCCGGCGGGGTTTTTGTGGTATATTGTCTATTGAGCGTCTCCGCAGCGGCCCAGGACGGCCAGATGCTGGAGCAGAAAGCCCGTCAGGGTCAGGGCGGCGCCGCCGTTGAAGAGGACCGCGCTGAGGCCGCCGTCGGCCAGGGAGGCCAGACACAGCGTCACGGCGGGCACGGCATAGAGCACGAAGCGCCGGGTCCGGCCCGCGCCGTAGGCGAAGGCGGAGAGCCGGTACAGGGCCAGGATCGTCAGCACCAGGGCCAGCACCTCCACCCAGAAGGCAGCCAGGACCGGATTGGTGGAGTCCTGCCGGTACACCAGCACCAGCCGCACCACCAGACACACCACCGGCGCCAGCAGCACCGCGCCGTTAAAGGCTCTGGGCTTTTCGCGGCCGCCTCTGCGGCAGGCCGCCGCTGCGGGGAACAGAAATACGCCTGCTGCCGCCGTCAGCGCCCCCAGCAGCAGCCGCTCCCGCCGGTCCGCGGCGGAGAGCAGCGCCATACCGGGCAGGCCCTGCACCCCCATACCGGCGGCCAGGTCCGCCAGGCCCGCCGCAGCGATCAAAAACACGCCCGCCACCGCCAGGGTCAGCAGCCCGGCGTCGGCGGTGGAGAAGCCCGCGGGAAAGAGGGGGGCGTCCTCCGCCTGCTCCGGCAGCCGCCGGACCAGCAGCAGGCCCGCCGCAAAGACCGCCGCTGCCAGCACCGCCGCGGCGATGCCGAAGGGGCAGCCGGGGACGGGCAGGCCGGTGTCCGGCTCGAAGCCGGTGCGCCACTGGGCCAGCCGCAGGGCAAAGGCGGCGCAGCCGCCGCCCAGGGCCAGGATGGGGAACACAGCATATCGTCTCATAGGAGAGATCTCCTTGTCTGTTGGAATTTCAAAGGACAGTATACCACGGCGGGAAATATTTGTCCATGCCGGTCTCATGTTCTCCCGGCCAGGCGCATACAGTGAGGAAAGGGACAGGCCCGGAGACGAAAGAGGAGGAAGTACATGAAGCGCACATCTCAGTTCCGCCAGACCGCCGCGGTGTCCGCGGCGCTGCTGGCGCTGTTGTTTTTGCTGCCCCTGGCGGTGGTGGTCCCCTTCCGGGACAGCCTCTTTTCCGCCCGGGACACGGTGGACGAGCACGAGGCGGAGCCCTTTGTCCCCGGCGAGCTGGACGCCTCCGTCACGCTGCGGGTGCTGGACGGGGACACGGTGGAGGAGATGGACCTGGGAACCTATCTGGTGGCGGTGGTCCGGGCGGAGATGCCCGCCTCCTTCGAGCCGGAGGCCCTGAAGGCCCAGGCGGTGGCCGCCCGGACCTATACCTTGTATAAGATCCGCACCGGCGGCAACCACGGCGAGGAGGCCGACATCTGCACCGACTCCACCTGCTGCCAGGCCTACATCGCCGAGGACCGGGCCCGGGAGAACTGGGGCGCGGACGCCGATGAAAACGAGGCCAAGATCGAGGCGGCGGTCCACGACACCGACGGAGAGACCATCCTCTACGACGGCGTACCGATCCTGGCAGTGTTCCACTCCTCCTCCGCCGGGCAGACCCGCACCGCCGGGGAGGTGTGGGTCAGCGACCTGCCCTACCTCCAGGCGGTGTCGTCCCCGGAGCAGGGAGACGCCATCCCCAACTATTACAGCCGGGCGGAGTTCACGGCGGAGCAGTTCCGGGAGAAGGTCCTCTCCGCCCTGCCGGAGGCAGACCTGTCAGGCCCCATGGACACCTGGCTCCAAAACGCCGTCACCGACACTGCCGGCAGCGTGGAGACCGTGGAGGTGGGGGGCGTGGCCGTCAAGGGCAGCACCGTGCGCAGCATCCTGGGCCTGCGGTCCGCCTGCTTCGAGTGGGAGATCCAGGAGCAGACGCTGGTGTTCTACGTCACCGGCTTCGGCCACGGCGTGGGCATGAGCCAGTACGGCGCCAACCAGATGGCGGCGGAGGGGGCAGACTACCGGGAGATCCTGACCCACTACTACACCGGCGTCACCGTGGAGCCCTATGTCCCCGGGGAGGGGTGAAGGCTTTACAAGGAACGGCCGGATATGCTAAAATAACTTGTTTAAAGCTGCCGGTGGAGCCGGCGGAGAGGAGGCGGGGCCCATGAGACGAAAACTGCTGGCGGCGCTATTCTGCGCGGCGCTGATGCTGCAGCTGGCGGTGCCGGCGGGCGCCGCCGGGTCGGTGTATTTCACCGCCGTCAACAAAAACGTCCTGGAACTGTCGGACGCCACCATGCCCTTCTGGTCCGGCGGCTACCTGTATGTGCCCTCCAGCATTTTTACCGGCGCCAACCGGGACCTGCAGGTGGGAGTGACCGTCACCAGCTCCGGCGGCGGCACCACGCTGCTGCTCTACGGAGGCGGCACGGAGTTCCAGACCCTCAGCTTTGACCTGAGCAAGGACTTCGCCGTGGACAAAAACGGCAACATGTACTTCCAGAAGGCCATCCAGCGGGGCGGCGTCACGTTCCTGCCCATCTCCCTGGTGGCCCGGGTGTTCGACCTGGTCTACACCGTCATCGAGGTGTCCCGGGGGTATCTGGTGTGGGTGCGGACCCACAGCGCGGATATGTCGGAGCGGATCTTTGCCGACGCCGCCAGCTACCAGATGGAGAGCCGGTACAGCCAGTATCTGAAGGAGCAGGGCCAGGGGGACGCCTCTTCCGGGGAGGAGAGCACCGGCGGCGCCGCCCAGACCACCTCCGGCCAGCGGGTGTATTTGTGCCTGGAGGCGGCGGACGGCTCCGCGGTGTCTGCCCTGCTGGACGCGCTGGACCAGTACGGCAGCCAGGCGGCCTTTTACTGCACCGTGGACTTTCTGGAGCGGGAGGGAGCTCTCCTGCGGCGGATGACCGCCACGGGACAGGCCGTGGGCATCCTGGCGGACGCGGCGGCTGGGCCGACCGTGGCCGAGCAGCTGGCGGCGGGCAACGCCGCCCTGGAGGCCGCCACCTGCGGCAGGACCCGCCTGGCCCGGCTGGAGAACGTCTCCGACCAGACCGCCGCCGAGGTGGAGCAGATGGGCTACGTGTGTCTGTGGGAGGATCTGGACCGCTCCATCTATCCGCTGTCCAACAGCTCTGCCGCCGAGGTGCTGGCGCGCCGGGTAGGCGAGCGGAGCGGGAGTGTCAGCGTATGGCTGGGCGACGGCGCCACCGCCGCCGGGCTGCGGGCCTTCCTTACCGGCCTGCGCCAGTCCGGAGACCGCTGCCTGGCCCTGACGGAGACCACCTGAGCGGGGAATTCACAGAATATTCAACACCGCCCGGCCAAAACGGGTATAATGAGAGACAGAACTGTAAGAAACTGGAGGGATCGCCATGGGCCGTAACATTCTGGTGGTAGAGGACGACCGCAACATCTGCGACCTGATCCACATGTATCTGGTGAAGGAGGGCTTCGACGTCCGCATCGCCGGCGACGGGGGAAAGGCCATTGAGGAGTTCAAGAAGCAGGCGCCGGACCTGATCCTGCTGGACATCATGCTGCCGGTGATGGACGGCTGGTCCGTCTGCGCCAAGATCCGGGAGACCAGCAAGGTCCCCATCATCATGCTGACCGCCAAGAGCGAGGTGTTCGACCGGATCCAGGGCCTGGAGATGGGCGCCGACGACTACATCGTCAAGCCCTTCGAGATGAAGGAGCTGATCGCCCGGATCAACGCCGTGCTGCGGCGGACGGAGATCCCCAACGACACCACCAAGCGGCTGACCTTCGACAAACTGGTCATCGACCTGGACTCCTACGAGCTGATCGTGGACGGCAAGAAGATCGACACGCCCCCCAAGGAGCTGGAGCTCCTTTACCACCTGGCCTCCACGCCCAACCGGGTCTACACCCGCAATCAGCTGCTGGACGAGGTGTGGGGCTTCGACTACTTCGGCGACAGCCGGACCGTGGACGTGCATATCAAGCGCCTGCGGGAGAAGGTGGAGGGCGTCAGCGACCGGTGGGCCCTCAAGACCGTCTGGGGCGTGGGGTACAAGTTTGAAGTGACCGGCGCCCGGCCGGCGGAGAAGGCGGACGGATGAAGGGACTGAAAAAGCGGTTCCGCGGGCTGTACTGGCGGCAGCTGTTCGTCACCGCCGGCATGGTGATGCTGACGCTGTTTCTGCTGGGCGCGTCCTTCTTCTCCCTGAGCTACAATTACGCCCGCAGCCAGAAGAGCGAGGAGCTGGGGGAAAAGGCCGAGATGGTGGCCAAGATCGCGGCCGGATACCTGCGCACCGGCCAGGAGGACGACCTGCGCCAGCTGGCCACCTTTGCCGCCACGGTGTCGGAGGTGGACTTCCTGATCTGCGACACCGAGGGCCACGTGGGCCTTTCCACCGATCCGGCCATGGAGGGCCTGGTGGTCACCGTGCCGGATGAGATGACCCGGGAGGTGCTGGAGGAGCACATCTCCGCCGGCCGCAGCGACCTGGACGGCTTTTATGAGGCCAAGCGGTTCATCGTGGGCGTGCCCATCTATACCGGCGACACCGGCGAGCCCGCCGGCATCGCCTTTGCCGTGTCCACCAGCGCGTCTTTGGACTCCATGTGGCAGGGCTTCATCGGGCTGTTCTTCATGACGGCCTTCGTCGTGCTGATGATCTCCTTCATGGCCTCCTCCGTCACCGCCATGCGGCAGGTGCAGCCCATCCGGGAGATGGCACAGGCCACCCGCCGCTACGCCGAGGGCGACTTCGACGTGCGCATGCGGGATTACGGCCGGGACGACGAGGTGGGCGAGCTGGCGGCCTCCTTCAACAACATGGCCGAGACGCTGCAGCAGACCGAGCGCCAGCGGCGGGAGTTCATCGCCAACATCTCCCACGAGCTCAAGACCCCCATGACCACCATCGCCGGCTATACCGACGGCATCCTGGACGGCACCATCCCCCCGGAGAACGAGCGGCAGTACCTCCAGATCATCTCCGACGAGAGCCGGCGCCTGAGCCGCCTGGTGCGGCGGATGCTGGACGTGAGCCAGCTCCAGGCCATGGACCCCCTCCGGGGCGGCAGCCGCTTCGACGTGTGCGAGAGCATGCGCCGGGTGCTGATCTCCCTGGAGAAGAAGATCACCGAGCGGGAGCTGGACGTGGAGGCCGACATCCCTGACGAGCCCATTTTGGTGCTGGGGGACAAGGACCTCATCACCCAGGTGATCTACAACCTGCTGGACAACGCCGCCAAGTTCGCCACCCCCGGCACCACGCTGTACCTGGGCGTGACCACCATCGACGGCAAGGCCCGGGTGACGGTGCGGAACCTGGGGGAGACCATCTCCCCGGAGGAACTGCCGCTGCTGTTCGAGCGGTTCCACAAGAGCGACAAGTCCCGCAGCGAGGACAAGGACGGCGTGGGCCTGGGGCTCTACATCGTCAAGACCATTTTGGAGCAGCACAAGGAAAAGATCAATGTGACCAGCGAGAACGGCGTGACCACCTTCTCCTTCTCCCTGGCCATGGAATGAGGAACGCATGAACGACAACACGCACGCCTCCCCGGAGCAGCGCCTTCCCGGCGAGGTGGTCGAACGCTATATCCAGCCGGACCCCCGGGAGGTGGTGGAACGCTACGTCCGCCCCCTGCCCGGGCGGAGAAGCGCGCCCGCCCGCCCCTCCCGCCGCCGCGGCCGCACCGGGCTGTGGGTGTTTCTCCTGTGCCTGGGCGTGACGCTGGCCCTGGCCGTGGGGACCTGGGCCTGGAACACCGCCGGAGAGGTCCGGCTGGACCGGTTCTACTTTGATTATGAGGAGCAGGAATCTTCCGCCGACACGGAGGCCGTCACCATTCCCACCTATCCCTACGGGCAGGGCGTGACCCTGGAGGTGGCCCCCGCCGGCGGTACGGAGCTGACCGCCCAGGAGATCTACCGGCTGGTGAACCCCTCTGTGGTGACGGTGCTGGCCCAGCTGGAGGACGGGGTGTCCGTGGGCACCGGCGTCATCTTCACCCAGGACGGCTACATCCTCACCAACTACCATGTGGTCTCCGGCGGCCGGGACGCCTCCGTCACGCTGGACAGCGGCCGCAGCTACGAGGCCAAATACGTGGCCGGAGACGCGGAAAATGACCTGGCGGTGCTGAAGGTGGACCTGACGGGCCTGCCCGCCGCCGCATTCGGCGACTCGGACGCCCTGACCGTGGGCGACAAGGTCTACGCCATCGGCAACCCTCTGGGCGTGGAGCTGCGGGGTACCCTCACCGACGGCATCGTCTCCGCCATCAACCGGGACGTGTGGGTGGAGGGCCGGAAGATGACCCTGATCCAGACCAATGCCGCGCTGAACTCCGGAAACTCCGGCGGTCCGCTCATCAACGTCTACGGCCAGGTGGTGGGCATCAACACCATCAAGATGAGCTCCGCCTACTCCAATGTCGAGGGCCTGGGCTTCGCCCTGCCCAGCTCCTCCATCCAGTATCTGGTCAACGACCTGCTGGAGTGCGGCCAGGTGCGGCCGGAGCCGGAGCTGGGCGTGTCCGTGCTGCAGCTGGGCGTCCGGCTGGACGAGGACCTCTGGGGCGTGGAGGTGGTGGAGGTGAATCCCCGCTCCGCCGCTGAAAAGGCCGGCGTCCGGGTGGGGGATTTCATCGTCTCCGCCGCCGGCGCCGAGGTCACCTCCAGCCAGGATCTGCTGCGTATCCGGCGCCAGTTCCATGTGGGGGACGAGTTGCCCCTGACCCTCTGGCGGGAGGGAGAGCAGCTGGAGGTCACGCTGGTGCTGCAGGGCGCCGGGGACAGCGGCTCCTGACACTGACCGCGCATCATAAGGCCCCCGGCGGAGCGGTTCCGCCGGGGGCCTTTGCCGTCCGGCCCTTGCAATTCCCGCCGGGGGCCGATATAATAGCCCCAGATCAAAAGGAATTGGGGGACTTTGCCATGAACACCCGGATGGAACACGACACCATGGGCTCCATCGCCGTGCCGGCGGACCGGCACTGGGGCGCCCAGACCCAGCGGAGCCTGGAGAATTTCAGGATCGGCGGCCAGCGCCAGCCCAGGGAGATCATCACCGCCTTCGCCTATTTGAAGGAGGCCTGCGCCCTGGCCAACGCCGCGTGCGGCAAGCTGACGGCGGAGCAGGCCGCCGCCATCGCCGCCGCCTGCGCCGAGATCCGGGCGGGGAAGTGGGACGAGGAGTTCCCCCTGGTGGTCTGGCAGACCGGCAGCGGTACCCAGACCAATATGAACGTCAATGAGGTCATCTCTCACCTGACGGCGGAGCGGGGCGTGGCCCTGCACCCCAACGACCACGTCAACGCCTCCCAGTCCAGCAACGACACCTTCCCCTCCGCCCTCCACATCGCCGCGGCCCTGAGCGTGGCCAACGACGTGATCCCGGCGGCGGAGCGGCTGGCGGCGGCCTTCCGGCAGCTGGAGGAGGCGTATCCCGACCTCATCCGCATCGGCCGCACCCACCTCCAGGACGCCACGCCCCTGCGCTTTGCCCAGGAGGTCTCCGGCTGGCGGGAACTGGTGGAGGCCCCGGTGCGGATGCTGCGCCTGGCCCTGACGGAGCTGTGCAGACTGGCCATCGGCGGCACCGCTGTGGGCACCGGCCTCAACGCCCCCAAGGGGTACGACGAGATGGTCTGCGCCCGGCTCCGGGAGATGACCGGCCTGGACTTCCAGCCGGACCCCAACAAGTTCCACGCCCTTACCAGCAAGGACGCCCTGGTCTTTGCCCACGGGGCCCTGAAGGCCCTGGCCGCCAACCTCATGAAGATCGCCAACGACATCCGCTTCGAGGCCAGCGGCCCCCGCTGCGGCATGGGCGAGCTCCACATCCCGGAAAACGAGCCCGGCAGTTCCATCATGCCCGGCAAGGTGAACCCCACCCAGTGCGAGGCCGTCACCATGGTGGCCGTCCAGGTCATGGCGGGCGACGCCGCCATCGGCTTTGCCGCCAGCCAGGGCAACTTCCAGCTCAATGTGTTCCTGCCGGTCTCGGCCTATAACTTCCAGCTCTCCGCCCGGCTTCTGACGGATGTAATGGACTCCTTCCGGGTCCACTGCGTGGAGGGCATCACCCCCAACGCGGAGCGGATGGCGTACAACCTCCAGAACTCCCTCATGCTGGTCACCTGCCTGACGCCGAAGATCGGCTACGAGGCGGCGGCCAAGTGCGCCAAGAAGGCCCTCTCCGACGGCACCACCCTCAAAGAGGCGGTGCTGGCCCTGGGGCTCCTCACGGCGGAGGAGTTCGACGAGACCGTCCGCCCGGAGAAGATGGTCTGAATAAAATCCCGGCGCCCCGGCGTACACAGGTACGCCGGGGCGCCTTCGGCTTTCTCAGCGGCGGTCCCGGTACCGCCGCCACAGGCATACCAGCGCCGCCGCCAGCAGCAGCGGCGCCAGCAGAGCCAGGGCTGCGGTCAGGCAGATCCCCAGTCCCACCGCCAGCGGCGCCAGGACCGAGGAGGCCCAGAGCAGTACGGACACCAGGATCGCCAGGGCCACCGCCCCCAGGGCCAGCGTCAAAAGGTCAAAGCAGCAGTTCATAGACCCGCCTTTCCTTGGCGCCGCGCAGCACCGTCCGGCGGGGCCCGCGCCCCGCGGACCATTCTATGCCGCCCCTCCTGTGCCGGTGACAGCGTGCGGATGAAGGAGTGAATATATACAGCAGGATATCCATTTCACCGCCCCGGGCGGCCCCTGGCCGGGGCGGCAAAGGCCGGCAGGCCCTGGAATACAGGCCCTCTCTTGTCAAAATATGCAAAAGCAACCAAGAGAAAACGGAATTGTTGTGCAAGTTACTACTTGAATAAATATTCACATCAGGCGTATAATTCAACCATCATCAAACAAACGCTGTTGGAGGTACATACCATGGCTAACAAGAAAGAGATCAAGAAGATCGTGCTGGCGTATTCCGGCGGTCTGGACACTTCCATTATCATCCCCTGGCTGAAGGAGAACTACGGCAACCCCGAGATCATCGCCGTGGCCGGCAACGTGGGCCAGAACGACGAGCTGGACGGCCTGGAGGAAAAGGCCATCAAGACCGGCGCTTCCAAGCTGTATGTCATGGACCTGGTGGACGAGATGGTGGACGAGATCATCATCCCCTCCATGATGATGGGCGCCAAGTACGAGGACTACCTGCTGGGCACCGCCTTCGCCCGGCCCGTGATCGCCAAGGGCCTGGTGGAGATCGCCAAGAAGGAGGGCGCCGACGCCATCGCCCACGGCTGCACCGGCAAGGGCAACGACCAGATCCGCTTCGAGCTGGCCATCAAGCGCTTCGCCCCCGAAATGACCATCATCGCCCCCTGGCGTGAGTGGGACATCAAGAGCCGGAACGAGGAGATCGACTACGCCGAGGCCCACAACGTGCCTCTGAAGGTCAGCCGGGAGACCAGCTACTCCAAGGACAAGAACCTCTGGCACCTGAGCCACGAGGGTCTGGACCTGGAGGATCCCGCCAGCGAGCCTCTGTACGACAAGCCGGGCTTCCTGGAGATGGGCGTCAGCCCCGCCATGGCGCCCGACGCGCCCACCTATGTGACCATCGACTTTGAGAAGGGCTGGCCCGTGGCCCTCAACGGCGAGAAGATGAAGGCCAGCACCATGATCGCCAAGCTCAACGAGATCGGCGGCGCCAACGGCATCGGCCTGCTGGACATCGTGGAGAACCGGATGACCGGCATGAAGGACCGCGGCGTCTACGAGACCCCGGGCGGCACCATCCTGTACCGGGCCCACGAGGTCCTGGAGATGATCACCATCGACAAGGACACCGCCCACATGAAGAAGAAGCTGTCCGTGGACTTCGCCGACCTGGTCTACAACGGCAAGTGGTACACCCCCCTGCGGGAGGCCCTGACCGCCTTCGTCATGGACACCCAGAAGCACGTCACCGGCCAGGTGAAGCTGAAGCTCTATAAGGGCAACATCATCACCTCCGGCGTGACCTCTCCCGAGACGCTGTACTCCGAGAACATCGTCACCTTCCAGGAGAGCGATTACAACCAGGCCGACGCCGGCGGGTTCATCAACCTCTGGGGCCTGCCCGACACCATCCTGGCCCTGCGGGATCAGGGGAAGCTCTGAGATACCCAGGAGGGGAGCAGGCTCCCCTCCTGACCACCCCACCACCAGTGACGCCGCGTCACTGGTGTGTGCGCCCCGGGGGCGCACGGGTCGGGGAATTTTCGCCACGTACACGCCGCGGCGAAAATGATTGAAAATTCTTGATTTGCCTCCGGCAAATCAACCGGGGGAACCCAAGGGTTCCCCCTGGCCCCCCTCCGCGGAGGGGGAATATACAGGACAGACCGCGGGACGGAGAGTTTCTTCGCCCCGCGTCTGCGATGAATGGCCCCATACCACGTCAAGGGAGATGACCCCATTGAAACCGAAGGTCTATATCGACGGCAAGGAGGGCACCACCGGCCTCCAGATTTACGACCGGCTCGCGGCCCGGGACGACATCGACTTGCTGCTGATCGACGAGGACAAGCGCAAGGACACGGATGAGCGGAAGAAACTGCTCAACGCCGCCGACATCGTCTTTCTCTGCCTGCCGGACGCAGCGGCCGTGGAGGCCGTGGGCCTGGTGGAGAACCCGGACACCCGCATCATCGACGCCTCCACCGCCCACCGCACCGCCCCCGGCTGGGTCTACGGCTTTCCGGAGCTGAAGCCCGGCCAGCGCCAGGCCATCGCGGCGTCCAAGCGGGTGGCCAACCCCGGCTGCCATGCCACGGGCTTCATCAGCGTGACGGCACCCCTGGTGGAACTGGGATTGCTGCCCAAAGACGCGGACCTCAGCTGCTTCTCTCTCACCGGCTACTCCGGCGGCGGCAAGAAGATGATCGCCCAGTATGAGGCGGAGGACCGGGACGCGGCCCTCTCCGCCCCCTGTCCCTACGGTCTGGGCCAGGGCCACAAGCACCTGCCGGAGATGCAGAAGATCTGCGGTCTTGCCAAAGCCCCGGTGTTCGTGCCCATCGTGGACGACTACTACAAGGGCATGGCCACCACCGTGGCCCTGCACCGCAGCCAGCTGCGGGCGGTGCCCAGTCTCCACGCCCTGTGGCGGGCCTACGCCGACTACTACGCGGGGCAGGCCATGGTCCACGTGGACCCGGACCCGGCGGAATCGCCCGCGGCCAAGCTGTACGCAAACGCCATGGCCGGCCGGAACGACCTCCGGATCGTGGTGGCGGGCAGCGATGAGGCCTTCACGGTCACGGCCCTGTTCGACAACCTGGGCAAAGGCGCGTCCGGCGCCGCTGTCCAGAACATGAACATTCTTTTGGGCCTTCCTGAGACTACCGGCCTGCTGTAAAGCGGATGGTCCGCGCCGGACGCGCCCTGACGGGCGATCTGATGCCGCCGCCCTCGTCCCCTTTGGGGACAACCGGGCGGCATGGCACCGGGGGCGCCGCAGTCCAGAATAGGAACATTTTACTGGGCCTGGACGAGACCACGGGCCTGGTGTAACTCCGGCAGTCCGCGCCGGACGGAACCACTTTTTATCTCTGATCCGAAAAGGGGGATCTCTATGCTGAACTTTATCGAAGGCGGCGTCTGCGCCGCCCAGGGCTTTAAGGCCGGCGGCATCCACGTGGGCGTCAAGACCCACGCGGAGTGGAAGAAGGACATGGCCATGATCGTCTCCGACGTGGACTGCGCCTGCGCCGCCGTGTATACCAAGAACGTGGTGAAGGCAGCCCACATCCACGTGGACAAGGCCCACCTGGCTGACGGCAAGGCCCGGGCGGCCGTCATCAACAGCGGCAACGCCAACGCCTGCACCCCCCACGGGGAGGAGAACGCGGAGCGGGTCTGCGCCGCCGCCGCCAAGGCCGTGGGCTGCCCGGCGGAGGACGTGGTCTGCGCCGCCACCGGCGTCATCGGCCAGACATTGAACGTGGCGGTGATGGAGGCCGGTATGCCGGACCTGTACGCCGCCGTGGAGGCCAGCGCCGCCGGGTCCGACGCCGCGGCCCACGCCATCATGACCACCGACACGGTGAAGAAGGAGGCGGCGGTGGAGACCACCGTGGGCGGCAAGACCGTCCGGATGGGCGGCATCGCCAAGGGCTCCGGCATGATCCATCCCAACATGGGCACCATGCTGTGCTTCCTGACCACCGACTGTGCCATCTCTCCGGAGATGATCCGCACCGCCCTGCTGGAGACGGTGAACGTCAGCTTCAACCGCATCAGCGTGGACGGGGACACCTCCACCAACGACACCTGCTGCGTCCTGGCCAACGGCCTGGCGGGCAACCCGGTCATCACGGAGAAGGGCCCCGACTACGAGGCGTTCCTGGCCGCTCTCCAGGCCCTTTGCATGGAGATGGCCCGGAAGATGGCCTCCGACGGCGAGGGCGCCACGCATCTGATCACCTGCACCGTCACCGGCGCCGCCAGTGAGCAGTCCGCGGAGACCATCGCCAAGTCCGTCATCGGCTCCGCCCTGACCAAGGCCGCCATCTTCGGCGCCGACGCCAACTGGGGCCGGGTCCTGTGCGCCATGGGCTACTCCGGAGAGGACTTCGACCCGGACAAGGTGGACATCTCCTTTGTCAGCGATGCGGGCTCTGTCCAGGTGTGCGCCAAGGGCCGGGGCCTGGACTTCGACGAGACCAAAGCCAAGAAGGTCCTGACGGAGCACGATGTCACCATCGCCATCACCATGGGGGAGGGCGCGGCCAGCTGCACCTGCTGGGGCTGCGACCTGACCTATGAGTATGTGAAGATCAACGGCGATTACCGGACCTGATGGCCCAAAAGCCGTCGCCCTGAGCGCTGCGGGGGCGGGATCTGCCGCCCCTCCCAAACGCCTTCCCCCTGGGGGGAAGGCGGCTGGCCGGAGGCCGGACGGATGAGGGGCCTGCAAGAACCCGGCCTTTCGTCAGCGCACCCGTAGGGGCGGATCCTGCATCCGCCTGTTCTCGCCCTGTCAGATGTCCTCACGGGATCGACCTTTGCCCGGAGGCCCGGGCGGGTACCGGGAGGTTCCCGGGAACTGCACTCCCCGCCGTAAAACGGCGGGACCCATTCGCCCCTGTGGGCAAACCTGAATAGAAATGAGTTGATCCCATGTCCTCTCACGCACAGCAGGCGCGGACCCTGGTGGAAGCCCTGCCCTATATCCAGAAATTCACCGGCAAGACCATCGTGGTCAAATACGGCGGCAACGCCATGGTCTCCGACAAGCTGCGCCAGGCCGTCATGAGCGACATCATCCTGCTGAGCCTGGTGGGCATCCGGGTGGTGGTGGTCCACGGCGGCGGGCCGGAGATCAGCGATATGCTGAAGAAGATCGGCCACCAGAGCCGCTTTGTGGACGGACTGCGCTATACCGACGAGACCACCATGGACATCGTCCAGTCGGTGCTGTGCGGCAAGGTCAACAAGAACCTGGTGGCTCAGCTCAACCGGCTGGGCGGCCGGGCCATCGGCCTTTGCGGCATGGACGGCCAGCTGTTCCAGGCGGAGCGGCTGGATGAGAAGTACGGCCTGGTGGGCCGCATCACCGGCGTCAACGCAGACCCGGTGGAAAACGCCCTGACAAACGGATACATCCCGGTGGTGTCCACCGTGGCCCAGGGCATGGATGCCGACACCGCCTACAACATCAACGCCGACACCGCCGCCGCCAAGCTGGCCGCCGCCATGGGCGCGGAAAAGCTCATTTTGCTGACCGATGTCCGCGGCCTTCTCCGGGATCCCCACGACGAGGACACCCTCATCCACGTGGTCCACACCTACGAGGTGCCGGAGCTGGTGGCCCAGGGCGTCATCTCCGGCGGCATGATCCCCAAGATGGACTGCTGCGTGGATGCCATCGCCGGCGGCGTGGAGCGGGTCCACATCCTGGACGGCCGTATCCCTCACTCCATTTTGATCGAGCTGCTGTCCGACCAGGGCATCGGCACCATGCTGAAAAAGGAGGACTGAACCTATGAACAGCCAGGAGATCAAGGCCCTGACGGGCCAGTACATCCTCAACACCTACGGCCGCTTCCCGGTGGCCCTGGACCACGGACAGGGCGCCACGCTCTATGATCCCGAGGGGAAGGCCTACATCGACTTTGCCAGCGGCATCGGCGTGGCCAGCCTGGGCTACGGCGACGGCGACTGGGTCAAGGCCATCACGGATCAGGCCGGGAAGCTGGGTCACAGCTCCAACCTCTTCTACACGGAGCCCCCCGCCAAACTGGCCCAGCTCCTCTGCCAGCGCACCGGCATGGCCGGCGTGTTCTTCGCCAACGGCGGCGGCGAGGCCAACGAGGGCATGATCAAGCTGGCCCGGAAGTACAGCTTTGACAAGTACGGCAAGGGCCGCGCCACCATCATCACCCTCAACAACTCCTTCCACGGCCGCACCATCACCACCCTGACCGCCACCGGCCAGGAGGTGTTCCACAACTACTTCTTCCCCTTCACCGAGGGCTTTCGCTACGCCGACGCCAACGACATGGCCTCCCTGGAGGCCGCCGCCGGGGACGACGTGTGCGCCGTCATGGTGGAGCTGGTCCAGGGTGAGGGCGGCGTGCTGCCCCTGGACAGGGATTACGTCCAGGCCCTCTCCAAGCTCTGCGCGGAGCGCGACTGGCTGCTGCTGGTGGACGAGGTCCAGACCGGCGTGGGCCGGACCGGCAGGCTGTTTGCCTTCCAGCACTACGGGATCCTGCCCGACGTGGTGTCCTTCGCCAAGGGCATCGCCGGGGGCCTGCCCATGAGCGGTATCATGGCCAATGCCAAGTGCCGGGAGGTGCTGGGCCCGGGCATGCACGCCACCACCTTCGGCGGCAATCCCATCTGTGCCGCCGCCGGTCTGGTGGTCCAGGAGAAGCTGAGCGATGCGTTCCTTGCCCAGGTGGAGCAGAAGGGCGCGTACCTGCGGCAGAAGATCGAGGAGCTGGACCTGCCCTGCTTCGGCGCCACCCGGGGCTTAGGCCTCATGATCGGCATTGCCGTGCAGGACGGCTGGACCAACAAGGACATCGCCGGCAAGCTGATCGAAAACGGCCTGCTGGTCCTGACTGCCGGCCCCGGCATGCGGCTGCTGCCGCCGCTGGTGATCTCCCAGGCGGAGATGGACCAGGGCCTGACCGTCATGAAGCAGGTCCTGGGCTGAGAAAAAAGAAAGACCTCTGTTCTCTCCGTCCCGCGACGCCCAGGGAGGCACTGCCATTTACAGTGGCAGTAACAGTAGCATTTACATTTACAGTTACAGTTACAGTAACAGTAACGGGAGGATTTTATAAAATTTTCCCGGGAGACTGCGCGGCACCGCGCGGCCAATTCTGAAGAAGCGAGGAGACGCCCATGGAAAACCACACCCATTTTCTCAAACTCCTGGATTTCACTCCCGCCGAGATCCAGCAGTTCCTGGACACCGCCGCCGACCTGAAGGCCAAGAAGAAGGCCGGCATCCCCCACCGCTACCTGGAGGGGAAGAACGTGGCGCTGATCTTTGAAAAGACCTCCACCCGCACCCGCTGCGCCTTTGAGGTGGCCGCCCAGGATCTGGGCATGGGATCCACCTACCTGGGGCCCACCGGCTCCCAGATCGGCGTGAAGGAGTCCATCGCGGACACCGCCCGGGTGCTGGGCCGGATGTACGACGGCATCGAGTACCGGGGCTTCGGCCAGACCATCGTGGAGGAGCTGGCCAAGTACGCCGGCGTGCCCGTGTTCAACGGATTGACCAACGAGTTCCACCCCACCCAGATCCTGGCGGACTTCCTGACCATTCAGGAGCACTTCGGCAAGCTCCGGGGCGTGAAGCTGGTGTACCTGGGCGACGCCCGGTTCAACATGGGCAACAGCCTGATGGTGGGCTGCGCCAAGATGGGCATGCACTTCGTGGCCTGCGCGCCCAAGGCGTATATGCCGGACCAGGCCCTGATCGACACTTGTCAGGCCATCGCCGCCGAGACCGGCGCCGTGCTGGAGTTCATTGAGGACCCCATGGCCGCCACCAAGAACGCCGACGTGCTCTATACCGACGTGTGGGTCTCCATGGGCGAGCCCGTGGAGGTGTGGCAGGAGCGCATTGCGGCTCTCGCCCCCTATCAGGTGACGAAGGCTCTGATGGACAATGGCGGTCCCCAGTGCAAGTTCATGCACTGCCTGCCCGCCTACCACGACCACAAGACCCAGGTGGGCAAGGAGATGGGTGAGAAGTTCGGCCGGGACGCCATGGAGGTCACCGACGAGGTGTTCGAGTCCGATGCCTCCATCGTCTTTGACGAGGCGGAGAACCGCATGCACACCATCAAGGCCGTCATGTATGAGCTGATGAAGTAACCTTTTATGCGCCAAAACAGTGCCCCGGAGCGACTGCTCCGGGGCGCTGTTTCTTTTGCAGAACAGACGGGATGTTACGCCTGCGGGAAGCTGCCGGGCTGCCAGCCGTCCCACGCCTGGTCCAGAAACGGCTTGGAAAGAAGCGTGCCGCCGCGGTTTTGAAACGTCCCCACAACATACCAGAAGGTGTCTCCCCGGTCATCCCGGACCCGGAGAGCGGATACCAGGGTCTCCTCCGGCGCCAGATCGAAGGAAGCCCGGTAGTCGGGATCGTTGAAGCACTCCGCCGACTGCGCCTGCGTCAGGTCATCCAGCACCTCCTCCATGGGGAGCACCAGCTCCGGTGCGGTACGCTCATTTCGGTAGAAGCAAAGGTCCAGTGCGGTGGGGGCGTGGAAGGCGTAGGTGATGGGATAGTCGTAGAAAGTGTTGTCGGGATACCGGATGTCCAGGCGCAGACCTTTCAGGTCCAGGTGGAGGGGGTCGGTGCCGGAGTGCCTGACAGCATCCCAATGGCAGTTGATCTCCAGCTGAAAATCCTCCGGCTGGCAGTTAATCAGTTTGGCAAGGGGCTGGCTGGCAGACGCCCCTGCCGTGGTCAGGGCGGCGGAGAGGCGGATCTCCCCATCCATGGGCAGGACCCAGTCCTCCACGGAACAGGCCCCCTCCTGCCGGAGGGCGTCCGCCTGGAACTGCTGCCCGTCGGACAAGATGGCGGTAAAGACGCAGGCGGTGTCCGCTTCCCAGGCCTTTGCCTGAACGCCGGCCCGCAAGGTCAGCGTCTGTGCCTCCAGATCATAATCTGTGACCTGAATGGTAAAATCGTGGAAGATATTGTCGTTTTCACTCATTATAATGTCTGTTTTCCCGGCGGCAGACTGGGCCTGCTGGTAGGTGGAGGCCTTCAGGGAAGAGAGCTCCTGCCGGACCTCCAGCAGCTGTCCCCAAAGGAACGCATCGCAGAGCGATATCGCCAGCACCAGCGCACAGAGCGCCGCCGCTGCGGCTAGCTTCCTGTTCCGGCTCCACCGGGGCCGGAACGACGCCAGGTATTTCTCCGCGATGGCCTCCGCCGCCGTCAGTTCCCGGCCCGACAGCTCCGGGGCGGTGGAGGGCCCATCCGGCGCCGCGCCGCCGTTTTCCGCTGAGGCGGCTCCAACTCCGCTTCCTTTGGCGGGCCCCGCCTCCCCGGCGGGGGGCTCCACCCCCAGCAGCGTCCCCACGGTGACGCCGAACAGGCGGCTCATGGCGATGAGCTTCTCCAGCTCCGGCACGGCGGCGTCGGCCTCCCAGCGGCTCACCGCCTGGCGGCTGACGCCAAGGCGCTCCCCCAGGGCCTCCTGGCTGAGCCCGGCGGCCTTGCGGTGCGCCTGAATGCGGCCGCCCAGGGTTTTGGCTTCTTCCATGGGGACACCTCCTTTTTGTGCCCTCAGCATACCAAAATCGGGCCGGCAAGGCAACCACCGGCGGCCTTCCAGCGTGTCAACCAGTGATTGCGGCGGCAGAAAAGTACGGCGAAACCGGTCAAAATAACCATATACTGTCCAAAAATAAGCGGTAAAAATGCGCTTCATTTGTGCGACTTGACAAATCCAACTCTTTCGCATACAATAAAACAGTCATTTACGACCACAAGAGGAGAGGGGTTTGAGACTTTGAAAATGCAGCGTTCCGCGGGCATTCTGCTGCCCGTGTTCTCCCTGCCGGGGCCTTACGGCATCGGCACCCTGGGCAAGGAGGCCCGGGCATTTGCGGACTTTTTGAAGGCCGCCGGCCAGCGCTGGTGGCAGATTTTGCCGGTGGGCCCCACCGGGGCCGGGGACTCCCCCTACACCAGCGTGTCCACCTTCGCCGGCAACCCGCTGCTGCTGGACCCGGAGGCCCTGGCGGCGGAGGGACTGCTGACCGGGGAGGACCTGGACCGGCTCCGGGTGCCGGAGGGTCCCGTGGACTACGGCGCCCTGTATGAGAGCCGGGAGCGGATGCTGCGCACCGCCTTCTCCCGCCTCAGCGGCGACAAGGCCCAGGCGATGCGGGAGTTTGCGGACCGGCGCCCCTGGGTCCGGGAGTTCGCCCTGTACCAGGCCGCCAAGGTCCACTTCGGCCAGCAGCCCTGGTACCAGTGGCCCGACGAGCCCCTGCGCCGCCACGAGAGCGCCGCCGTGGAGCACTGGCGGGGGGTTCTTGCGGAGGAGGTGGCCTTCCACACCGCCGTGCAGTACTGGTTTGCCGTCCAGTGGGAGGCGCTGAAAGCCTATGTCAACAGCCTGGGCGTGGGCCTGATCGGGGACCTGCCCATCTACGTCTCTCTGGACAGCGCCGACGTCTGGGCCGAGCGGAAGGAGTTCCTGCTGGACCAGACCGGCAGACCCTCCAAGGTGGCGGGCGTCCCGCCGGACTACTTCTCTGAAGAGGGCCAGCTCTGGGGAAACCCCCTGTACGACTGGAAGGCCCAGAAGGCCGACGGCTTCGGCTGGTGGATCCGCCGGGTGGAGGGCGCCTCCGCCCGCTTCGACGCACTGCGCCTGGACCACTTCCGGGGCTTTGAGAGCTACTGGGCCGTGCCCGCCGGGTCCAAGACCGCCAAGACCGGCCAGTGGGAAAAGGGCCCCGGCATGGACCTTTTGGGGGTCCTCACCAACTGGTTCCCCCAGATCACCTACATCGCCGAGGACCTGGGTATCCTGACCGACGATGTCCACCGGCTGCGGGACGCCTCGGGCCTTCCGGGCATGAAGGTGCTGGAGTTCGCTTTTTCCGGGCCGGACAACGCGTACCTGCCCCACCATTACACCAACCCCAACTGCGTGTGCTACACCGGCACCCACGACAACGACACCGCCCTGGGCTGGTACGCCGGGGCCTCTGACCAGGAAAAGGCCTTTGCAAAGATCTACCTGGGGGCGGAGGACGGCGAGAGCGCCCGGCGGGCCCTGCTGCGCGTCGGGCAGACCAGTATGGCGGTGCTGTTCGTGGCCCAGATGCAGGACTACCTGGGCCTTGGCGGCGAGGCCCGGATCAACGTGCCGGGCGTGGCCAGCGGCAACTGGCGCTGGCGGATGGCCTCCGGCGCCGCCACGGCGGAGCTGGCTGAAGAGATCCGCGCCCTGACCGCCGCCGCCAGCCGCTGCTGAGGCTTGACGGCGGTTTGGGAACATGATATGATTTCCCCGTCCCCGGGAAGACGGACTCTGACCGGCGGACCCAACAAGCGAGGCCGCCGGAACCGGCGGGCCGGAGTTCTGTCGTTCTGGCGGCGAGGCGTTTTCCGAGCCGTGAGACGGGGAGTGGGCACGGAGGGACCTCCGCGCCTGGGCAAGACTGTCCGCGTCCCCTTCGCCACGACGGCGGAGGGGACGCTTGTTTTTGGCCGTGGAGTCCACGGCGAACCGCGAAGCGCGCCGGTCCCGCCCGGTTTTGGGCGTGACGCCGCGCGTGAATTCTCACCGGAAGGAGCGATCACCATGGAGACACGGGTGGCGGTGCTGGCCATCATCGTGAAAAATCCGGAGGCGGTGCCGGCCCTCAACGACCTGCTGCACCGGTACGCCTCCCGCATCATCGGGCGGATGGGGGTGCCCTATCACGCCCGGGGGGTCAACATCATCAGCGTGGCCATGGACGCCCCGGCCGACGAGATCTCAGCCCTGTCGGGCAAGATCGGGCGGCTGGCGGGGGTCACCGCCAAGACCGTCTGCGCCCCGGAGGAGGCCCTGTGAGCCTGCCGGGAACATCATGAGAAAAGAGGTAACGGACATGAAACACTGGAAGAAGCTGCTGTCCCTGGCCCTGACCCTGGCATTGGCCCTGTCCTTGGCCGGGTGCGGCAAGACCGATCCCCAGGATACTGGGGCCGAGGACCAGACTCAGACGGAGGAGCAGACGGAGGAGCCCGTGAGCGAGAGCTACGCTATCGCCGCCCTGAAAGGCCCCACCGCCATGGGCCTGGTGAAGCTGATGAGCGACACGGACGAGAAGGCGGCCCAAATGCTGGACTCCAGCAAACCCTATGAGGGGGAAGTGGGCAACCTTTACACCTTCACCCTGGCTGCCTCTGCCGATGAGGTCAGCCCCCTGCTGATGAAGGGGGAGCTGGACATGGCCTGCGTGCCGGCCAACCTGGCGGCGGTGCTGTATCAAAAGACCGAGGGGGACATCGTGACGCTGGCGGTGAACACCCTGGGCGTGCTCTATATCGTGGAGAACGGCAACGCCGTGACGTCTATGGCGGACCTGGCGGGCAAGACCATCGTGGCCTCCGGCAAGGGGTCCACGCCGGAGTATGCCCTGCGCTACCTGCTCTCTGAGAACGGCCTGGACCCGGACGCCGACGTGACCATCGACTGGAAGAGCGAGCACTCCGAGTGCGTCACCGCCCTGGCCACCGGCGCCGCCACCATCGCCATGCTGCCCCAGCCCTTCGTCACCGTGGCGGAGAACAAGATCTCCGGCCTGCGGACCGCCCTGGACCTGACGGAGCAGTGGGACGCCCTGGACAACGGCTCCGCCCTGCTCACCGGTGTGATCGTGGCCCGGCGGGAGGTGGTGGAACAAAACCCCGCCGCCGTGGACGCCTTCCTCAAGGACTACGCCGGGAGCGTGGAGTGGGTCAACGCCAACCCTGCCGACGCGGCGGAGCTGATCGGCTCCTACGGCATCGTGGAGGCGGCGGTGGCGGAGAAGGCCCTGCCCCACTGCAACATCGTCTGCATCACCGGCGCGGAGATGAAGGACAAGCTCTCCGGCTACCTCCAGGTGCTCTTTGACGCCGACGCCAGCTCCGTGGGCGGCGCCCTGCCGGGGGACAATTTCTATTACGGCGCGTAATTTCGACAGGAAAGTATACAAAATGTAGGGAGGCGACCGGTCATGCACAAGGGAAAAACGCCCCTGCGGCTGTGGGCGGTGGCCTTCTGGCTGGCGATGTGGCAGCTGGCGGCCATGGCCATGGCCGCGGCCTACCGCCACGGCGGCCTGCTGCTGGCCTCGCCTCTGACGGCCCTGGGGCGGCTGGGAGAGCTGGCGGTCACCGCCGCCTTCTGGACCGCCGTGGGCCGCTCCGCCGCCGCCATCCTGGGGGGCTTTCTCCTCTCCTGCGCCCTGGCCGTGGCCTGCGCCGCCCTGGCCGCCCGGTGCCGGGCGGTGCGGGAGCTGCTGGGGCCGCTGGTGGCGGTGGTGAAGGCGGTGCCGGTGGTGTCCTTCATCATCCTGGCGCTGTTCTGGCTGAATACGGCGGCGCTGCCCCTCTTTATCTCGGCGCTGATGGTGTTCCCGCCGGTATACCTCAGCGTGCTGGAGGGCATCGGCCGGGCGGACCGGCAGCTGCTGGAGATGGCGAAGGTGTTCCGCGTGCCCTGGGGGCGGCGGGCGGCGGGGATCTACCTGCCGGCAGTGCTGCCCTCTTTCCGCGCGGCGGTATCGGTGTCCCTGGGGCTTTGCTGGAAGGCCGGCGCCGCGGCGGAGGTCATCGGATTGCCCGCCGGGACCATCGGCGAGCGGCTCTACACCGCCAAGGTGTACTTCGAGACCGGGGACCTCTTTGCCTGGACCGCCGTGATCGTGGCGGTGTCTGTTGGCTTTGAGAAGCTGTTTTTGCGGGCGGTGGACGCCCTGGCGGGAAAGGCGGGGTGCTGATGGAGCTGCGCGCGGAACATCTGTGGAAGTCTTACGGCGGCGCGGAGGTCCTGCGGGACGTGTCCCTTGCTGTGACGGTCGGGGAGCCGGTGTGCCTCATGGCTCCTTCCGGCACCGGCAAGACCACGCTGCTGCGGCTGCTGATGGGCCTGGAGCGGCCGGACCTGGGCCGCATTACGGCGCCGCCGGGCCTGCGGTGGGCCGCCGTGTTCCAGGAGGACCGGCTGCTGGAGCATCTGGACGCCCGGAGCAACCTGCGCTTTGCCCTGGGGGCCGCCCTGGAGGCGGAGCGGGCTGCCGCGCTGCTGGCGGAGCTGGGCCTGGGGGACGTGGGGGACAAGCCAGTCCGGGACTACTCCGGCGGCATGAAGCGCCGCCTGGCCCTGGCCCGGGCGCTGCTCTCGCCCGCCGACGCCCTGGCTCTGGACGAGCCCTTCACGGGTTTGGACGAGGCATCCCGGGACTGCTGTCTTGCGGCGGTGGACCGTCTTGCGGCGGGGCGGCTGCTGATCCTGGCCAGCCACAGCGGCGGCGACGCCGCGGCCCTGGGGGCCCGGATCGTGACCCTGGGCGGACATTGAAAACCTTTGCACAGCGATTTTGGCGCCATCTTCGACTTTTTTCGGGGATGGCGCCGGATTTTTTGAAAAAAAGTTCCGATTAGGGGTGGCAATCCGGGGGAGACTGTGATAAAATCGCAGGGTATATCGTCCGTGCCGCCCGTCCCGCGGGGAAGAGGGCGCCGGCATACCGGAAGGAGATCCTTATGATCAAAATTACCACCGACTCCACCTGCGACCTGCCGGAGGAGCTGCTGGAACAGCACCATATCACCGTCCTGCCCCTGGGTATTGTGAAAGCGGGCAAGCTGTATCAGGACGGCATCAACATCCGTACTGCCGACATCGCCGCCCATGTGGACGCCGGCGGCGAGATCACCACCACCAACGCCGTCAACGTGGCGGACTACGAGGCGGTGTTCCGCCGGGAGACGGAGCGGTACGACGCCGTCATCCACATCAACATCGGCATGGGCTTCTCCTGCTGCCACCAGAACGCCAAGCTGGCGGCGGAGGAGGTGCCGGAGGTCTATGTGGTGGACTCCGGCAACCTGACCATGGGCCATGGGATGCTGGTGCTGGCGGCGGCAGAGGCCGCCGAGGCCGGAAAGAGCGTGGGGGAGATCCTGGCGCTGCTGGAGGAGATGATCCCCCGGATCGAGACCAGCTTCGTGCTGGACCGGCTGGACTATATGAAAAAGGGCGGCCGCTGCTCCGCCGTCACGGCCCTGGGCGCCAACCTTTTGAAGCTCCACCCCTGCGTGGAGGTCATCGACGGCCGGATGTCCGTCACCAAGAAGTACCGGGGCTCCATGGAAAAGGTCCTGGGCGAGTATGTGCGGGAGCGGCTGGCGGGCCGCACGGACATCGACACCCGCCGCATCTTCCTGGTGGACACCTGCCGCACGCCGGGTCTGACGGAGAGCGTCCGGGCCATTCTGGAGGAGGACGGCCGCTTCGGCCAGATCATCTGCGGCAAGGCCGGCTGCACCATCTTCTGCCACTGCGGGCCGGACACCCTGGGTCTGGTGTTCCTGCGGAAATGAGCAAAAAAAGACAGAGGGCACTTGCCCTCTGTCTTTTTTGTCAGGCGTCTTTACTTGACGGCGATGGCCTCGATCTCGCACAGCACGCCCTTGGGCAGCTCCTTCACCGCCACGCAGGAGCGGGCGGGCTTGGAGGTGAAGTACTTGGCATACACCTCGTTGAAGGCGGCGAAATCGCCCATGTCGGCCAGGAAGCAGGTGGTCTTGACCACGGACTCATAATTCACGCCGGCGGCCTCCAGGATGGCGCCCACGTTCTTGCAGCTCTGCTCAGCCTGGGCGGCGATGCCCTCGGGAACGGCGCCGGTGGCGGGGTCCACGGGGATCTGGCCGGAGGTGAACACGAACTCGCCCACAGTCCAGCCCTGGGAATAGGGGCCGATGGCGCCGGGGGCGGCGGTGGTGGAAATGACGGTCTTATTCATGGGAATCGTCCTCCTTTATTTGTAATAGGTACACCTATCATACCATATGGAGGAGAAAAGTCAATCGCCGTCCCTTGAGCGCCGGGGCGAATTGTGCTATGATAAAGGGGAAAAAACGACCACAGGCCCGGTCCGCCGGGCCGGAGGAGGATGTATGGACTGCTTTCGGCAGAGCCTGACGGAGAACAGCTGCACCCGTCAGGAGGAGATGAACTTTGCCCGCTGCGACCGGCATCAGCGCGCCCGGGTGAGCACGCTGCTGAGCCTGGCGGCGGCCATGGCCGGGTACGACTACGACGCCCGGGGCCTGACCCACGACGTGCTCTGGGACAGGGGAGAGGTGTTCCTCCTGTCCCGGATCGCCCTGAAGATCCAGGACTGTCCCCGGGTCCGGGACGTGCTGGACGTGACCACCTGGGAGGACGGTACCAAGGGCGCCCACATGCAGCGGGTCTATGAGCTGCGGGACCAGGCGGGGGCGCTGCGCTGCGCCATCCGCAGCGACTGGGTGCTGGTGGATCCGCGGACCCGGCGCATCCTGCGGCCGGAGAGCTTCACCGCCAAGGCCATCACCACCTGCCCGGTGGACATCGACTGCCCGCCCACCCGGAAGGTGCTCCTGCCCCGGACGGGACTGGAGGAGCTGGGCACCCGCCCTGTCTACTGGTCCGACCTGGACGGCAACGGCCACTTGTACAGCGGCAACTACGGCGATATCGTCTGGGACTTCCTCCCCGCGGACCTGCGGGAGCGGACCCCCTCGGCCTTCTACATCAATTACAGCCGGGAGGCCACCCTGGACCAGGAGCTGCGGCTGCTGGGCATCCGGGACGGGGAAGCCGCCTACCTCATGGAGGGCGTGGGCCCGGGCGGCACCTGCTTCACCTGCCGCTGCGAATTCAGCAAATAAAACGTCGAAAACCGCCGGAAAACGGCGGTTTTCATGTTTTCAAGGACAAAATGCAAAAGATGCACAAAAATAGAAGAGATTTTTATTAAAACTGACAAACAAATTTTGAAGGAAAAAGGTGGATTTGTAACCGGTTTTGTAACCGGTCTGTGGTATACTGACATCGTAGACAGAAATTGGGAGGTGGTTTTTCCTGCGGCGCGCGGAGCCGCAGGGGCCGCGAGTGGACCGAAAAACCGCTCGGTGTCGGGGAGATCCGGTACCGGATCTCCGGCTTTGCTGTGCAAAGCCGAAGGGACTTTGTAAACCCAGCGCGGGGAGCCGCGCAAGAATAGATGCAAAGGCAAACCGCCGGAAACGGCGGGACGCAAAGCAAGGGGGCTAAAGCGGCATCGCCGCCACGCCGGCCCGGCCGCCATATATTCGATCTCACGATAACGAAAGGAGAACGAAAGATGGCAAGAAAGAAGTTGCAAAAACTCTTCGCACTGCTGCTGACCTTCAGCATGACCATGAGCCTGCTGGGCGTCACGGCGTTCGCGGAGGACGAGGACGATGTGTACCTCCTGGAAGTCGGCCAGACCACGACGATCAGCGATTACAAAGGCGTGTCCGCCTCTGAGACTGAGGAGGTCGTGAACCACCAGTGGGAGACCAGTAATCCTAGTGTGGCGACTGTGGATTGGGATGAAGAGACCGGCGCTGTGACCGTCACCGGCGTGGGTGCGGGCCAGGTTACCATCACCCACCGCTATGACGTGTTGGTTGCGCCCGCTCCGGAGCCTCCGGTGAATGAGGAGGAGCAGCAGCCTTCGGATACCACCCCCGGCGACACCACCTCCGGTGATACCACCCCCGGTGACACCACCCCCGGCGATACCACCTCCGGCGATACCACCTCCGGCGATACCACCTCCGGCGATACCACCTCCGGTGATACCACTACCCAGACGACCGAGGCGGCTCTTGTCTTTAACGATCCCCTGGATCCCGGTACTGTGCCTGCATATTCGGAGACCTGGACCTTTGAGGTGACTGCCCCCGAGCAGGAGACCCCCGAGATCCCCGAGGAGACCTGCGATGTGGAGTATAAGCAGATGTCCGATGGGGTCACCTTCACAACGGAGAAGGACGGCAGTGTCATCAAGCTGAATCTTGTCATCGGCGAAGAGGCATCTGGGGACTTGGTGCTGGATCTGAGCAAGGTGATCAATGAAGCGAGTGGCATTACGTATATGCCCGGCGTTAAGCAGAAGTTTGAAGTCACGATCCAGAACAATTCCGGACATACTTTCGGATATAAGGACAACAGCTTTGTACTCTCCACCGCCGATAGTTCTGAATTCGGCAGCTTGGGAAATGGGCTCCTGCCTGTACTGGGTTCTGATGGGCAGTATATCTTTATTTACAACACCGGGTCCATGATCCCTGAGTACTTCTATCGGGATCTCTTCAACGTGGAAACCTCTGGCAATGTGACATTTGAGATGATGTGCCAGATTTATGAGTACCTGGAAAGAGCCGGATACACCGGCGAGGACGCCATGTCCCGGTATGTGCTGCACCAGATGGATCCTGCTGGTCAGTACAGCTCTCTCAGAGAGATGTATGAGCAGGATCCCATAACGATTGCAAAGAAGATGTTCGCAGAGGGTACTACCAATAACGGCATCTACACCATGACAGAGGATTATCTGCTGGAGATGATTGCGAAATACCCCTGGATCGACCCCTTCCTGTTTGTTGAGCAGAGCGGCAGCAACCTCAAGGTCCAGATCAAATGGCCGGAATCTCAGCTGGCCAGCCTCAGCTATGACTATTTCTATGAGTGCATTTTCTATTTCGCTTATGGCGATGATGCGATTGACCAGTTGGATATGTCAGACAGAGTTGGAGAAAATCTGTTCAACGACACCCACGCCCTGGCCAATTACCGGGACGAGGCTACCTACCAGGAGGCCAATGCGTTCATGGCCGCTGCCCTTCCCGAAGGCGGATTGAAGAATGGCGAGTCTGTGAGTTTCAATATGGCTTTTGGCCTCAACGGACCCAACATGACCAATCCCTATCAGAGATATTATTTTTCTTTTTACAACGTCATCGAGCTGGAGCAGCTGGACACCTCCTACACCGTCCGGCATGAGTACTACACCAACGGCAAGCTGACCGGCTTCATCGAGAGCGATCCGGTCTCCGGCCTTCTGGTGGGCAGTCCCGTGAGCGTGGCCGACATTGAGCAGGTGCCCAGCTTTGATGGCAACGACTACAAGTATACCAGCACCACCCCCGACGAGACCCTGACCCTGACCCCCAACGCGGCGGACAACGTGATCGTCCTGCGGTATGACCGCACGGTCGAAGTGGAGGAGCCCACCTTTGAGTGGGATACCTCCAAGTCCAAGACGGCCACTCCTCTGGACGAGGATCTGAAGTCCCAGGTGACGCTGTCCCTGCCCTCCGCGGAGGAGGCGCTGGAGAGCGACATCGTGTTTGTCGTGGATAAGTCCACCAGCAGCCGAGATGAATCTACCGAGGGTGGTCTGGCGATGCTGGAAGCGCTGAACAGCTCCCTGGAGTCCACCAAGGCGGTCATCAATGTCGGCATCGTTGTCTTTGACGGTACCTATCATGTGATGCGGGAGCTCTCTCCCTATGACGCTGCCGATGTGGCGGAAAAAATGAGCGCCGAGATCCCTCTGGAAGAGGATACCAGCGGCACCAACATCGAGGCGGGCCTGCTGGCGGCGCAGGCGATGCTGGAGGAGCATACCAGCGTGGCCAACAACCGTAAGTACGTGATCCTGGTCAGCGACGGCCTCACCCGCCTGTTCACTGGCCCGGACGGTGAGACGGTGCAGATCATCTTCAACCAGCTGGAGGCCGACGGCACCCGGTACTTCGGCGAGTATACGACCTGGTGCCTGAGCAACGGCCTCGGGGACGGCGAGTACAAGGTGCCCGGTGGGGTCGATTGGCTCACCTATTACACCACGGTGATCAAACCCCAGGTGGAAGCCGACGGCGATACCTATGTGATGGACTTTGACGGCGCCAGTATCATGACTGATACTGTGCCTGAGAAGTACATTCCTCTTGATGAAGTGCAGGATCACGCACAGGCGATCGACCGCGCGTTCTATGACGCGTATCAGGCGTATCTGGACCTGAGCACGGCGTACCACTGTTACGCTATCTACACGGGTTCCTCCGAATTGGGCAGCAGCTTCATGTCCACCCTCAGCAACGGCGAGACCCTGGACTTCGACGACATCCAGAACGACATCCTCTACGCGGTGGACAAGGGCTCCTATGTCGTGGACTACATCGGCTATGTGGCCGGCAGCTACGACTTCGACTTCGTGAACGATGTCTCCGCCATGAGCCTGAAGGTGGGCGATACGACCTATCCCGCCGTGAAACTGGCCGATAACCGCTACGGCTTCAAGCCGGCGAGCGACGGCACCTGTGCCTTCACCCTCGAATATGAGAGAGGCAACGGCCTGAATGAGGAGCACTTCACCTGGCACATCGGAGAGGCTGTCAGCAACTTTGCTCCCGTCCAGCTGACCTACACCGTCAAGCTGGTCACGCCTCCCACCGAGCCCGGCGACTACAAGCTGGATACCAACCAGATCGCCACCCTCCACCCGGTGAACTCCGACGGTACTTCCGGCGATCCTGAGGACTTCGAGAAGCCCAAGGTGGATTACACGGTCGGCGGCGGCACCGGTCCCGAGGGTCCCGGCACCGATCCCACGCCTCCCGGCGGCACTGATCCCACGCCTCCCGGCGGCGACGGCGGCACCGACATCCCCGACGGCAACACGCCCACCACGGACCTGCCCGATCAGGAGACTCCCACGACGGAGCTGCCTGAGGAGCCTACGGAGCTCCCCGATGAGGAGACTCCCCTGGCGGAAGTGCCCGAGACCGGCGACATGTCCGCCCTGTGGCTGGCCATGACCGCCCTGTCCGGCACGGGCCTTGCCGGTGTGACCTTCCTGGGCCGCAAGAAGCGGGACGAGGAGTGATCCCCGTTTCCCCGGAAGAAATCCAAACAGCAAAACAGCGCCCCCGGCTTTCGCCGGGGGCGCTGTTTTTGGATGCATTTGGGCTCAGAAACCGTAGAGCATGGAGCGGTTGATGTCCGCGATGCTGTGGGCGCCGCACATGGCCATGGTGTCGCTGAGCTCCGCCTTGAGCTTGTCCACGTAGGCCTTGACGCCCTCGGCGCCGCCGCCGTAGACCATATTGACGAAGGGCCGGCCGATCAGAACGCCGTCGGCGCCCAGAGCCAGGGCCTTGAACACGTCCATGCCGGAGCGGATGCCGCCGTCCACCAGAATGGTCAGCTTGCCGCCCACCGCGTCCACGATGCCGGGCAGGACCTCGGCAGTGGAGGGGCACTGGTCCAGCACCCGGCCGCCGTGGTTGGACACCACGATGCCCTTGGCGCCGGCCTCCAGGGCCTTCTGGGCGCCCCGGACGGTCATGATGCCCTTGAGGATGAAGGGCTTTCCGGCCATCTCCACCACATCCCGCAGCTCCTCCACGGTCTTGCTGCCGGCGGGCGGGGTCAGGTTCTTCAGGAAGGGCAGGCCCGCGGCGTCGATGTCCATGGCGATGGCGAAGGGATCCGCCTCCCGGGCCAGGGTCAGCTTGGTTTTCAGGGTGTTCACGTCCCAGGGCTTGATGGTGGGCACGCCGTGGCCGCCGCAGGCGGAGATGGCCTTCACGGCGCCCTCCACCACGGCGGGGTTGGTGCCGTCGCCGGTGAAGGCGGCGATGCCGGCCTGGGCGCAGGCGGGCACCAGGATCTCGTTGTACTGTAAATCGTCGTACTTGTCGCCGTAGTGCAGCTGCATGGCGCCCACGGGAGCGGCGAACACCGGCAGGTCAAAGGTCCGGCCAAACAGCTCCACGGAGGTGTCCACCGGCTTGTTCTCGCAGATGGTGTCCATGTTGACGCACAGCTCCTGCCACTTCTGGTAGTTGCGGATGAAGCCGGTGCCGATGCCCTTGGCGCCGGGGCCGGGGATGGTGTTCTTGCAGGCCAGGCCGTTGCAGACCGGGCAGGACTTGCAGTAGGGGCCGATGCTGCCCCGGGCGTTTTCCAAAGCTTCCTGATAAGTCATATGGTTTTCCCCTCCGAATCGATTTGCGGCCCGCCGAGCGGGCATTTATACATCGACATTTTACCTCCCGTGGGGGAAAAAGGCAACCGTCCCTCCCAAAACCAGGGAAAAATTTTGCCTTCGGCGGAACCTTCTGCAAAAAATCTCGTCTATACAGACAAATGACCATGATGGAAGAACGGATGGAGAAAAAAAGGAGGTAACGACATGAAGCGAGGACTTGCAATGCTGACGGTGCTGTTGCTGCTGCTGGGTCTCATGAGCGGCTGCGGCGGCAGCGACACGTCCGGCGCCACTGCCTCAGACATGGTGGCGACGGAGGAGTCGGCTGACAACGGCAGCTACGGCGGGAACATGGCGGCTCAGATGCCGGAATCCCCGGCGGAGGACGGGAGCGGGGAGGACCGGCTCCGCAACGCCAAGATGATCTACACCGCGGACCTGAGCGTGGAGACCACCGCCTTTGACGACGCCGCGGCCAGCCTGCGGCAGATGGTGGAGGACCTGGGCGGCTACTTCGAGTCCGCCTCGGTCTACAACCACGGCGGCAATTACCGCAGCGCCTCCTACACCATCCGGGTGCCGGCGGAGAACTTCCGGGATCTGCTGGAGCAGGTGGGGGAGCTGTGCCACGTGGTCCGCCAGGAGGAGGGCAGCGACAATATCAGTGAGCAGTACTACGACGTGGAGAGCCGCCTGGTGACCCAGCAGACCAAGCTGGAGCGGCTCCAGACCCTGCTGAGCCAGGCGGAGACCATGGAGGACATCATCACCATCGAGTCCGCCATCTCCGAGACGGAGCTGGCCATCGAGCAGCTGACCGGGACATTACGCCAGTACGACAGCCTGGTGGACTACTCCACCGTCACCATCTCCCTGGAGGAGGTCTACAAGCTCTCCAACGCGGAGGAGCCGCCCACCACGTTTGCAAGCCGCCTGGGCCGGGCCTTTGCCGCCGGCTGGAACGGATTCGTGGACTTCCTGGAGGCCATCGTGATGATCCTGGCCTACGCCTGGGTGCCGGTGCTGGTGCTGCTGGCCGTGGGCGGCACGGTGCTGTGGCGCCTGCTGCGGAAAAAGAGGGACAAGGGGAATGGACCGCCGGAAAACCGGGCATCCTGACCGGTGACGGACCATACAGCAAAGCGGCTGCCTCCGGGCGGCCGCTTTTTTTGGCTGCGGCGCAAAAAGTCGGCGCGGACGACTTGACAAATTTGATAAAACCGCATAATATAGTTTTAGAAACTAGATTACACGGTTTGGAGGTCTTGCTATGAAACGTGTATCGCAGATCCAGCTGCTAGGGGACTCCATCCTCAAGGGCATCCAGGTGGAGCCCGCCACCGGGCGGTACGTCACCCGGAACGAGATCGGCATTCCCGGCCTGGAGCGGGACTTCGGACTGACGGTGAAAAACGGCTCCCACTTCGGCGCCACGGTGGTGAAGGGGGAGCGGCTGCTGGAGCGGCTGCTGGAGCGGGAGACGCCCTGCGACGCGGTGGTGATGGATTTCGGCGGCAACGACTGCGACTTCCGCTGGGACCAGGTGGCGGCGGACCCGGAGGGGGACCACCGGCCCAACGTGCCCCTGGAGGAGTTTTTGCAGCGGTATCGGGAGATGATCGCCCAGCTGCGGCTCCACGGCATCACGCCGGTGCTGACCACCCTGCCGCCGCTGGAGCCGGAGCGGTTTTTCCATTGGTGGTGCGGCAAGCTGGACCAGGCGGCGGTGCGCCGCTGGCTGGGCAGCCTCACCAACATCTACGCCCATCAGGAGAACTACTCCCGGGCGGTGGAGCAGCTGGCCCGGCAGACGGAGACCCCGCTGGTGGACATCCGGGGGGCCTTCCTGGCCCACGGCCACCTTGGTCAGCTTCTGTGCGAGGACGGCACCCACCCCAACTCCGCCGGCCAGGCGCTCATCGGCGATGCCTTCCGGGACTTTGCCCGGGAGCATCTGGAGCCGGTCCGGCAGACGGCGTGAGAGTGCCTGCCCCGCCGGCGCTTTCCTGCATATCTGTGAAAGAGACCGCCTGCGGGCGGTCTCTTTTTGTCAAGATCCATAACAAATTGTAGAAACAGATGTGAATATAACTGAAAGGAATGGGATACGGCACGCTCCGGCGGCACATACTACCCCTGATACGGACCGCGGAGGCCCGCGGTCCGGCGGGTTTTGCTTGAGCAATGGAGGTGCCGCATGGAACAGATTTCAGAACACTATGCAGATAACGTCCGCTGGTTCGATGAGACCCTGGGCGCCGGCCGCAGCTGCGACATGGTTTGCCGGGATTTGCAGATCGGCGGCCGACGGGGGCGGATCTGGGTCATCGACGGCTTCGGCGGCGACGCCATCCTGGAGCGGATGGGGGCCTTCTGGCTGTCCCTGAAGCCGGAGCAGGTGGGGACCATCACAAAGATGCAGGAGTTCACCGACCGGTTCGTCACATTCATGGAGGTGGAGGTCAGCTTCGACCGGGACGACATCGTCACCTCGGTGCTGCTGGGCAAAAGCCTGCTGCTGCTGGAGGGAGCCCGGGGCGCGGCGCTGATCGACGCCAAGGAGTACCCCAGCCGGGGGGTGGCGGAGCCGCTGGACGGCAAGGTCCTCCGGGGTGCCCACGACGGCTTCATCGAGGCGGTGGTGCCCAACATGGCCCTGCTGCGCCGCCGCATCCGGGACCCCCACCTGACCATGGAGGGCATGAAGGTGGGCACCCGCAGCCACAACGACGTGGTGCTGTGCTATCTGGACGACCGGGTGGACCAGGAGCTTTTAGAGCAGGTCCGGGAGAAGCTGCGGGGGATCAAGATGCGATCCCTCAGCATGGGGCAGGAGAGCGTGTCGGAGAGCATCCGGCCCAAGCAGTGGTACAACCCCTTTCCCAAGGTCCGCTACACCGAGCGGCCGGACACTGCCGCCGCCTGCGTCATGGAGGGGTATATCATCGTCATGGTGGACAACTCCCCGTCGGTGATGATTCTGCCCACCTCCTTTTTCGACTTTACCCAGGAGGCCAACGAGTTCTACTTCCCGCCCCTGGTGGGCACCTACCTGCGGGTGCTGAGGATCATCGTGTTTTTGATCTCGCTGTTCATCACGCCCGCCTGGTATATGATGGTCAACGAGCCGGGGCGGCTGCCGGGATGGCTGGACTTCCTGTCCTCCCCGGAGCCGGCGTCCCTGGACCTTTTGTGGCAGCTGCTGGTGGTGGAGTTTCTGATCGACGTGCTGAAGCTGGCGTCCCTCAACACGCCGGATTCCCTCTCCAGCTCCTTCTCCATGCTGGGGGCGCTGATCCTGGGCGACTTCGCCGTCCAGGCCGGGTGGCTGGGGCCGGAGGTGCTGGTGTATATGGCCTTCGTGTCGGTGGCGGGCTTTGCCCAGCCCAGCTATGAGCTGGGCTACGCCTTCAAGCTGCTGCGGGTGACGCTGCTGCTGGTCACGGCGGTGTTCGACGCATGGGGCTTCTTCCTGGGCTCCCTGGGGATTCTGATATTGCTGGCCACCACCAAGCCCCTGGTGGGCAAGGCCTATCTCTACCCCCTGATCCCCTTCAACGCCACCGCTCTGCGGCGGCTGCTGATCCGGGAGCCCATCAGCCGGGACAATACCTGAGGACAAAACGACACGGCGCGGAGCCCCGGACAGGTGGGGCCCCGCGCCTTCCTCTTATTCCATGTTATTCCATGTCCGCCGGATGGACCGGATTGCCGTGGTCCCGGATGAGATCCGCCAGGTCCGCCGCCTGCATCCAGACGGTGGCGGTGTTGTCGTTGGGGTGGACGCCGATGCGGCCGGTAAAGTCCCGGTCCAGGAACCATGTCACCCGGCGCTCCGTGTCGTTCAGCAGGCCCAGGGGCGTCACGGACCCGGGGGTCAGCTTCAGCAGCGCCGCCAGATCCTCCGCCGAGGCAAAGGTCAGCGGCCGGGTGCCATGGCGGCGGCGGAACGCCTTCAGATCCACCCGCTTGTCCCCACGGACAGTGATGAGGTAGTACGCCCGTTTTTTGTCGTCCCGGACGAAGAGGTTTTTGGCGTCGTCCGCCGGGTAGGGCAGCGCCACCTGGTCCAGCTGGGCCATGCTGTACACAGCCGGGTGCTCCGTGACCTCATAGGCGATGCCCCGGCTGTCCAGATATCGGTATGTCTCCGCTTTGTCCATAGCCAGTCCCCCCGCTTTCGATGATTTTCCCCAGTATATCAGTCTCCCGGGACCGGCGCAAGAAAGAAACGCCGCCGTCGTGTTTTTGGATAAAGAAGATGGTAAAAGTTTTACGGAATTTTGCCGCCATTTTTCTGCCGCTTTATTGCACATTCCACAAAAATCCGGTATGCTTAAACAAGGAGGAACGCCGCCCGGCTTTGCCGGACGGCACAGGTTGAGGAAAAAGGAGTGAACGCCCCATGAGCAGACTGGATATCAAGACCCCCAGCCAGGCCCAGGCGGTGGTGGATCAGCTCTACCGGAATGTAGAGCACCGGATCGCCTCCAGCCCCCCGGGCCTGTGTCCCATCGACATGGCTCTGAACTTCCTGGAGCTGTGCCACGCCCAGACCTGCGGCAAGTGCGTGCCCTGCCGGATCGGTCTTGGGCAGCTGGCCCAGATGCTGCGGGAGGTACTGGACGGCCAGCCGGACATTCAGATCCTCCGCCGCATTGAGCAGACCGCCCAGACCATCGTGGACACCGCTGACTGCGCCATCGGCATCAATGCCGCCCAGCTGGTGCTCATGGGCCTCCAGGGCTTCCGGGACGACTATGAGGAGCACATCCTCCGCCACCGGTGCCTGGGGAGCCTGAAAAACCCGGTGCCCTGCGTGGCGCTGTGTCCCGCGGGCGTGGATATCCCCGGCTACATCGCCCTGGTCCACGCCGGACGCTATGCCGACGCCGTGCGATTGATCCGCAAGGACAACCCCTTCCCGGTGGCCTGTGCCTACATCTGCGAGCACCCCTGCGAGGCCCGCTGCCGCCGCCGCATGGTGGACGACGCGGTGAATATCCGGGCCCTGAAGCGCTACGCCGTGGACCAGGCCGGCCAGGTGCCCCAGCCCCCCTGCGCCCCGGCCACGGGGAAGAAGGTGGCCGTCATCGGCGGCGGCCCCGGCGGCCTCTCCGCCGCATACTATCTGGCCCTCATGGGCCACAGCGTCACCGTCTACGAAAAGCGGAAGGCCCTGGGCGGCATGCTGCGCTACGGCATCCCCGACTACCGCTTCCCCCGGACGCTGCTGGACGCCGAGATCGCCTCGATCCTGTCCCTGGGCATTGAGGTACATACCGACATCAACGTGGGCACCGACGTGACGCTGGATCAGCTGAAGCAGGAGTACGACTGCCTGTACCTGGCCATCGGCGCCCACACGGACAAAAAGACCGGCATCGAGGGCGAGAACAGCCGCGGCGTCGTCTCTGCGGTGGAGCTGCTGCGGGGCATCGGTGACGGCGAAAAGCCGGATTTCACCGGCAAGCGGGTGGTGGTCATCGGCGGCGGCAACGTGGCCATGGACGTGACCCGCAGCGCCATCCGTCTGGGAGCCGAGAAGGTCACCTGCGTCTACCGCCGCCGGAAGGAGGACATGACCGCCCTGCCCGAGGAGGTGGAGGGCGCCGAGGCCGAGGGGGCCGAGTTGCTGACCCTCCACGCCCCGGTGCGGATCGAGAGCGACGATAGCGGCAACGCCGTGGCCCTCTGGACTCAGCCCCAGATCATCGGCGAGATGGACCGCCAGGGCCGTCCCAAGCCCGGCACCGCCCGGGCGGCGGAGCGCCGCATTGAGGCGGACGTCATCATCGTGGCCATCGGACAGGGCGTGGAGTCCCTGGGCTTTGAGCAGTCCGGCGTGGTGATCCAGCGGGGCGGCACGCTGCTGGCCGGGTCCGACACCAAGCTGCCGGATCTGGAGGGTGTGTTCGCCGGAGGCGACTGCGTCACCGGCCCCGCCACGGTCATCCGGGCCATCGCCGCCGGCAAGGCGGCGGCCGCCAACATCGACGAGTACCTGGGCTTCCACCACGAGATCGCCTCGCCCGTCCAGGTGCCGGCGCCCCGGTTCTCCGACCTCAAGCCCCGGGGCCGGGTCAACACCACCGAGCGGGACGCCTGCGAGCGCAAGCATGACTTCACCTGTATCGAGTGCGGCCTGACCGCGGAGGAGGCGGAGCAGGAGTCCTCCCGCTGCCTGCGGTGCGACCACTTCGGATATGGAGTTTTCAAGGGAGGACGTGTGGAAAAATGGTAAATGCGATCATCGACGGCCGCGCCGTCTCCGTGCAGGCGGGCACCACCATCCTGGACGCCGCCCGCTCCGCCGGCATCCCCATCCCCCACCTGTGCTATCTGAAGGGCATCAACGAGATCGCCGCCTGCCGCATGTGCGTGGTGGAGGTGGAGGGCATCGAGCGGCTGGTCACTGCCTGCGACAATGTGGTGCTGGAGGGTATGGTGATTTCCACCAACAGCCCCCGGGTCCGCCGGGCCCGGCGGACCAACCTGCGTCTGCTGCTCAGCCAGCACGACACCAGCTGCACCACCTGTATCCGCAGCGGCAACTGTGAGCTCCAGACCCTCTCCCAGGAGCTGAATATCCACTACCAGCCTTATGCCGTCAAGCCTGAGCGGTCCCGGATCGACCTGGACGCCCCCCTGATCCGGGAGGCGGGCAAGTGCATCAAGTGCATGCGCTGCGTTCAGATCTGCGACAAGGTACAGGGTATGCACATCTGGGATGTGGCGGGCACCGGCTCCCGGACCACCGTGGACGTCAGCTTCAACCGCCTGCTGAAAAACACCGACTGCACTTACTGCGGCCAGTGCGTCACCCACTGCCCCACCGGCGCCCTGACGGCCCGGGACGACACCAACGCCGTGTTCCGGGCCCTGGAGGACCCCAATATCACCACCGTCATCCAGGTGGCCCCGGCGGTGCGGGTGGCCTGGGCGGAGAGCTTTGGGCTGGACCCGGCCTTCGCCACCACCGGCCGCATGGTGGCGGCATTGCGGCGGGTGGGCTTTGACTACGTGTTTGACACCAACTTCACCGCAGACCTGACCATCATGGAGGAGGGCAGCGAGTTCCTCCACCGCTTCACTCACCGGGATCAGTACGCCTGGCCCATGTTCACCTCCTGCTGCCCCGGCTGGGTACGGTTCGTGAAGGGGCAGTTCCCCGCCTACACGGACAATCTCTCCACCGCCAAGTCCCCCCAGCAGATGTTCGGCGCCATGGCCAAGAGCTATTTCGCCCAGCGCAAGGGCATCGATCCCCACAGGATGTTCGTGGTGTCGGTGATGCCCTGCATCTCCAAAAAAAGCGAGTGCCGCCTGCCCACCATGGCCGATGCCTGCGGCGATCCGGACGTGGACGTTGTGCTGACCACCCGGGAGCTGGGGCGGCTGCTGCGCAGCGAGCACATCGTGCCCGCCGACCTTCCGGAGGAGAGCTTCGACTCGCCCCTGGGCTCCGGCACCGGCGCGGCGGTGATCTTCGGCGCCACCGGCGGCGTCATGGACGCGGCCCTGCGCAGCGCCTACTTCCTGGTGACCGGCCGGAACCCGGATCCGGACGCCTTCGCAGAGGTCCGGGGAGACAAGCCCTGGAAGGAGGCGACCTATACGATCCCCGGCGCCGGGGAGGTGAAGGTGGCCGTGGTCAGCGGCCTGGGCAATACCCGCCATCTGATGGAGGCCCTGGAGAAGGGCCGCGCGGAGTACGATTTTGTGGAGGTCATGGCCTGTCCCGGCGGCTGTGCCGGCGGCGGCGGTCAGCCCATCCACGAGGGCGAGGAGCTGGCCGCCGAGCGAGGCGCGCGCCTGTGGCAGCTGGATGCCGACGCGCCCGTCCGCTTCTCCCACGAAAACCCCGACGTACAGGCGCTGTACCGGGAGTTTTTGGGGGCGCCCCTGGGAGAGAAGTCCCATCATCTGCTCCACACGGATCATCGGGGCTGGTCCATGCCTGTGTTCCGGCGGGAGGAGTGAGCGCCTCTTGGTCTGCAGCACCCCCCGTCCTGCAGGACGGGGGGTGTTCACTGAAGGTGAACATTTTTCCTTGCATATTTTTGACAAAAAACAAGGTTTTTTTCGAGCGATTTGGTTACATATGCACACAAATTTGACATAATCCCTAGAAAGCGGGTAATATATTTGTAAGGATCTGCCAATGTACATGCTTGCCTTTTCTGCGCGCTGCCTGTATAATGGTACGAGCAAAGAAAAGATGGACGCCCCTGCGCCAGAAGGAGGTCCCATGAAGAGCGGAGACCGCTACACAACAAGAGAGCTGTGCCTGTTGGTTCGGGAGATGGAACGTCTGTTTGAGGTGGTGCGCCTGCTGGATCCGGCGGCGGAAGAGCGGCTGACACCCATATCTGAGGACAGGCTGGAGCGGGGGCCCTGGGATGAATTGTACGTACTGTTGGACACTCCTGGTGGAGTCAGCGGCGAGAGCCCGGACCATCGCCGTCCGGTCCACGCCCTGTCCCGCCCGCTGTTTTTGACGGAAAACGGCCGGGAAGTGCCCCTGGTTCTGGAGCTGGCCGGCTGGGCGCCTTCCCATTTGGTGGAGCGGCGGCGCGGGCACTTCTCCCTGGAAAAGGCGTCTGCCGCCCGTGAAGAGCTGTACCGGGACGAGCTGACCCAGGTGTTCAACCGCCGTTATCTCAACGATTTTGTGTTTTTGCGCCGCCAGATGGACCGGCTGACCCGGGTGGGTGTCATCATGATGGACCTGCGCCGCTTCAAGGAGGTCAATGACACCTTCGGCCACCTGGCCGGAGACCGGACGCTGGAGCAGGTGGCCCGGGTGCTGGGTGAGCATGTCCGGGGCCAGGACTCGGTGATCCGTCTGGGCGGCGACGAGTTCGTGGTCATCCTGCTGGACTGCGGGGAGGATATTGTCTGCCGGAAGATCGAGGAGCTGCGGGCGGCTCTGGTGCCGGTGGCGGAGGCGGACTTTGGCTATGCCTACACGGACCAGTTCTCCCCCTCAGTGGAAATGCTGCGGGAGCTGCTGGACCAGGCGGACCGCCGGATGTACCAGGAAAAACGCCGCGCCCCCTGAGGCGGCCCGGCGACAGATGAGACGATGACTATGATGACGATACAGCGGGGCCCGCGCCGATCCGGCGCGGGCCCCGCTGTTCTTATTCCTCAATGGTGATGGCGGACACGGGGCAGTTGTCCCGGGCCTCCCGGGCCAGATCCTCCTGGCCCGCAGGCACGCCGCTGCCGTGGGCCAGCCCGTCGTCTCCCATGTGGAACACATCCGGGCAGGTGCCCTCGCACAGGCCGCAGCCGATGCAGGCGTCGCTGACGATCGCGTTCATATCCATATCTCCTTTAATCCAGAATATTTCCATCCCGGCCCAGTGTCACCACCTGCCAAGGAATGAACTTGCCGCTGTTGCGCAGGGCCGTCTCCACGGCCCGCTGGATGCCGCCGCAGCAGGGAACTTCCATCCGCACCACCGTGACCTCCCGGATGTCGTTGCGGCGAATGATCTCCGTGAGCTTTTCGGCGTAGTCGCCCTCGTCCAGCTTGGGGCAGCCGATCAGGGTGATCCGGCCCCGCATGAAGCGCTGGTGGAAGTCCGCCCGGGAAAAGGCGGTGCAGTCGGCGGCGATCAGGAGCTTTGCCCCCTGATAGAAGGGCGCCTCCACCGGCAGCAGCTTGATCTGTACCGGCCACTGCCGCAGGCAGGACACGGGACCCTCCGCCGCCGGGGGGACCGGGTGATGGGTGCCGTCGGAAGTCAGGTCCTGTGTCCGGGAGCCGGGACAGCCGTGAGGAGCCTCCTCCGCCGGGTACAGGGTCTGCGTCATGGAGCCGGGGCAGCCGCAGGGCAGCGTGTCTCCGGCGGCCTTTTTGGCCTGGACCGCTGCCTCGTCATAGGGGGCGGCCTCCCGCTCCACAAAGGTGATGGCCCCGGTGGGACAGGTGGGCAGGCAGTCGCCCAGGCCGTCGCAGTAGTCGTCCCGCAGCAGCTTGGCCTTGCCGTCCACCATGCCGATGGCGCCCTCGTGACAGGCCGCGGCGCAGGCGCCGCAGCCGTTGCATTTTTCCTGATCGATCTCAATGATCCTGCGTACCATAGTGTTTCTCCTTTTTTTCATTTCAAACGGGTTTCCCCTTGCCTTTCTGGACACAGTATCCTACAATAGAAGGGAATAGTCTGTTGGATTTCCAACGAAAGAAAGGGAAACGCATATGGAGATCACCCCGGCCATGGCCGTCTCGCCCCTGTTCCGGGGCATTCCCTCGGAGGAGCTGAACGCGCTCCTGGATTGCATGGGCGCCGCCCGGCGCCGATACCGGCGGGGGGAGCTGATCCTGCGCCGGGGGGACCTGGCGCAGCGGCTTGGCCTGGTGCTCTCCGGCGCCGTCCACATCGTCCGGGAGGACTTCTGGGGCAACCGGACCATCGTGGGTCTGGCGGAGAGCGGGGAGGTGTTCGCCGAGTCCTACGCCTGCCTGGGCTCGGAGCCGCTGGAGGTCTCCGCCCTGGCGGCGGTAGAGACGGAGGTGCTGTTTCTGGACGCCGGCCGGGCGGTGGCCGGCTGCGGCCGGGGCTGCGCCGCCCACGCGCAGCTGTCCCGGAACCTGCTGGCATTGCTGGCCGGGCGGAACCTGGCCCTGACGCGGAAGATGGGCCACATGGCCCGCCGCACCACCCGGGACAAGGTGCTCAGCTTCCTCTCCGCCCAGGCCCTCCGGGCCGGGGGACCGGCCTTCGACATCCCCCTGGACCGCCAACAGCTGGCGGACTATCTGGCGGTGGACCGCAGCGCCCTGTCGGCGGTGCTGAGCCGTCTCCGGGACGAGGGGGTCCTGGAATTCCACAAAAACCACTTCCGCTTGCTCCGCCCGGAGCAGCTGCCGGAGTGAGAGGAGGACACCATGCGCATCCGCGTACCGGACTACTATGAGCAGTTTCACTGTCTGGCGGGGGAGTGCCCCCACACCTGCTGCGAGAAGTGGGAGGTGGTCATCGACGAGGAGACGGCTCGCCTCTATGATGCCGTCCCGGGGGATCTGGGGGAGAAGCTCCGCGCCGCCATGGAGACGGACGCGGAGGGGGATGTCTGCTTTCCCCTCTCCGGCGGGCGGTGTCCCTTTCTGGATGGAGAAAACCTCTGCGAGATCCACCGGCAGCTGGGTCCGGAGTCCACCTCCGTCACCTGCCGCAGCCATCCCCGCTTCACGGAGGACTACGGCCCCTTCCGGGAGGTGACGCTGTGCGCCTCCTGCCCGGCGGCGCTGGCGCTGCTGCTGGGGTCTGACGCGCCCCTGACCTTCCGGGAGACGGAGACGGCGGAGCCGGAGGAGCCGGGGGACCCGTGGCTCACGGGTCTGGTGCCCCTGCGGGACCGGATGCTCCGGGAGCTGACGGACCGCTCCCGGCCCCTCCGAGAGCGGCTGGAGGGGGTCTTGCTGCTGGCGCTGGAGGCCCAGGACCTGCTGGAGGAGGACCGGGCGGCGGAGCTGGCGGCCCTGGCGGAGGTGTGGGAGGCGCCCCCGGTGGAACTCCCGGAGGGCCCTGGGATCTTTCCACGGGTCCTGGAAGTCCTCTCCGGACTGGAGGCGCTGGACGGTGACTGGCGGGAGCTGCTGCGCCGGGCGGAGACGGCAGAGGCGGTGCCCGTGCCGGAGCGGCTGTTGGAGCGGGTGGGAACATACTTCCTGTTCCGGTATCCCCTCAAGGCGGTCAACGACGGCGACCTGCTGGGCCGGGTGCAGCTGTGCGTTTTGATGGTGCTCCTGGCCCGGCGTCTGGCGGCCGTGTGCGGCCTCTCCGAGGCGGTGCGGCGGCTGTGCAGCGAGATCGAGCACAGCGAGGAGAACCTGGAGGTTTTGCAGCAGGCCTTTCTGGAGGACGGGGGGCTGTCTCCGGCGGCCTTTCTCCGGACCCTGCGGGAGGCGTGAGACCCCCGGCCGCAGATTTGTGCGTTTTGCTTTTCCAAAGGTGATTCCTTTGTGAAAATTGTAAAATCTCACAATAGGGATTGACAAAAGAGAGAAAGTATTGTACATTATAGACACAGGAAAGGAGTGAGTCCAATGGGCTAGCTAGCTCAGAGGTCCCAAAATGATCCTGAATCCCAGCGCCGTTCGGAACAGAGGAATTCCTCAAAACCCAGCAAATTCTCAGCAGACTCCGGAAGACCCAAAGACGAAACACACCTCACTCTGATGAGCAACACGAGAACAAGCGTTTTGGTAAGAACCAGAGCAGACGTCTGCGTGTACCTGATGTTTTATGGATTGGCAAACCTGAGTTTCCCATTACCCCAGCATTGTTCCCAAGCTTCCGAACGGTAACCGAAGAAAGCAAGAGGTAAGCAGTATTGGAAAATCCGATCCAGGAGTAGACCCCCCGTTCGTCGTTGGAGCGAGCGGGGGGTTGTGTTATGAATGGGGGACCGATCAGTGCCTGCGGTGGCCGTCTGTTTGACACGGCCTGCCGGAGGTTTGTTTTTTATAAGGGGAAAAGGCGGAAGGTGAGATGAATGGGGGCAAAGCTGCTGAGCAGAGGAGGGCGTTCCCGCCTGCGGCGATAAGCAGGCGCCTGCCTTGGCTAGGTTCCGCTTTTCCTGCATATGCCGCGGTTTTTCGCTGACAGAGAGCAGCCCGAGGATATGAAAGAACAAAACAGCACCCGACCGGATCACCGGTTGGGCGCTGCGGCTTTGCATGGGGTGGGCGATTACGGGAAGGACTACCCTATAGGCTTGTTGGCCGCGGAAGTACTCTGCCCTCTCTCCGTCGGGATCCAGAGATCTTCGTCAGCAAGTATTTTACAAAAAACACAGCGGTCCGGACCATTCGGTCCGGGCCGCCGCGGCACTATACAAAACGCGAAGGCGTTTCTTACTTGTGATCCACAGAGGACATGTAGCGGATCAGGTCCACCATCTTGTTGGAGTAGCCGCACTCGTTGTCGTACCAGGAGACGACCTTCACGAAGGTGTCGGTCAGAGCGATGCCGGCCTTCTTGTCGAAGATGGAGGTGCGGGGATCGCCCAGGAAGTCGGAGGAGACAACGTCCTCGTCGGTGTAACCCAGAACGCCCTTCAGCTCGCCCTCGGAGGCGGCCTTCATGGCCTCGCAGATCTGCTCATAGGTGGCGGGCTTAGCCAGCTTGGCGGTCAGGTCCACGACGGACACGTCCAGGGTGGGAACGCGCATGGACATACCGGTCAGCTTGCCGTTGAGCTCGGGGATAACCTTGCCCACGGCCTTGGCGGCGCCGGTGGAGGAGGGGATGATGTTGCCGGTAGCGGCACGGCCGCCGCGCCAGTCCTTCAGGGAAGCGCCGTCCAGCAGCTTCTGGGTGGGAGTGACGGAGTGCACGGTGGTCATCAGGCCTTCCACGATGCCGAAGTTCTCATGCAGGACCTTGGCGATGGGAGCCAGGCAGTTGGTGGTGCAGGAGGCGTTGGACACGAAGGTCATGTCGGAGGTGTACTTGGTGTGGTTGACGCCCATGACGAACATCGGGGTGTCGTCCTTGGAGGGGGCACCCATGACGACGTGCTTGGCGCCGGCGTCGATGTGGCCCTGGCACAGGTCCTTGCTCAGGTGCTTGCCGGTGCACTCGCAGATATACTCAGCGCCCACAGAGGCCCAGGGAATGTCCTTGACGTCCATGGCGGTGAACACGGGATACTTCTTGCCGTTGACGATCAGAGCGCCGTCCTCGGAAGAGACCTCGCCGGGGAACTTGCCGTGCACGCTGTCGTACTTGAGCATATAGGCCATATACTCGGGGTTCATGAAGGGATCGTTCAGGCCGACGACCTCCACGTCGTCCCGGTTCAGGGCAGCGCGGAAGACCAGACGGCCGATGCGGCCAAAGCCATTGATGCCGATTTTGGTGTTCATAATGGAAAGACTCCTTTCACAAATACGGGTACGCCTCCTCGGCGTCCATTTGAAACGATTGCGCAAACGTTTCATGTAATCGTTTATATTGGTATACTAGCATACTGTTTGATATTTGACAATCGTCATTTCTGATAACATTTTTGAAGGTTGGTTGTGAATATTTAATAATAAAACCACGAAAAACCAAAAAAATCCCGGACTGAAGGGGAAAAAGGCCTTGACGGCGGAGAAAAGCTGTCCTATACTGGAGTAGCTAATTGTTTACGCAAGGTAACACATCTTTGCGCAAAGAAGGAAGAGGTCCATGAAAGTTACGATTTCGGATGTGGCCAAGCTGGCGGGGGTCTCCACCGCCACGGTCTCCCACACCATCAACAACACCCGTTACGTCTCCAATGAGACCAAGGAGAAGGTCTACAAGGCCATTGCGGAGCTGGGCTACACGCCGGACGCCTCCGCCCGCAGCTTCCGCACCGGAAAGAAGCGGACCATCGGCTTTATTGTGCCCGATATCGCCAATAAATTCTTCGCCACCATGATCGAGGCGGTGGAAAATTATCTCTCCGCCCACGGCTATCAGCTGATCATCGCCAACACCAAGGAGAATATGGAGCGGGAAGAGACCAACATCCGCCTGCTGACCGCCGGGCTGGTGGACGGACTGCTGATCGCCAGCACCATGGATGATTTCCAGCGCTTTGACGCGCTGATCCCCGCCGGCTTCCCGGTGGTGCTGGTGGACCGGACCTTCCCGGCGAAGAAGTACTCCTCCATCTGCGTGTCCAACTTCCAGCCCATTTACCGCAGTGTCTGCCGCCTGGCGGGAAAGGGCGACCGCCGCATCGGCATCATCGGCGGCCTGCCCCGCCTGTCCACCACCACGGAGCGCATCTCCGCCTATCAGCAGGCCATGGCCGACTGCGGACTGCCGGAGGATCCGGATCTGATCCGCTACGGCGACTCCATGGAAAAGAGCGCCGCCGGCTGCCTGGAGGAGCTGCTGGACCGCCAGTGCGACGCCATCATCGTCTGCCAGGGCCTCATGGCCTCGGAGACCATTATCTACCTGCACCAGAAGGGCATCCAGCTGGCCCAGGACATCGACCTAGTCAGCTTTGTGGACTACGACTCCGACGTCTACGCGCTCTATGCCGACCAGATGGACACCATCATCCAGCCGGTGGAGGAGTTGGGCGAGGCCGCCGGGGAGCAGATCCTCCGCCGGGTGGAGGAGCCGGATGCTCCTATCTTTGAAAAGGTGCTGACCTCCGCCTACAAGCCCTATAACCAGACCCGCTCCTGGACCCACTCGGAGCGCTGAGAGAGGAAAGACGCCCCCGCTGCTTTCGCAGCGGGGGCGTTTGATGCATTTGGACCGCTCAGGCGGCAAAGCGCAGGTGGAACCGGGCGCCGGCCTCGCCGGCAAAGACCACCATGCCGCCCTCCGGCAGCGTCACGGCGCCGGTGTCACCCAGCACGGAGGAGGCGGCCACCTTGCCGGAGGCGTCGTAGACCCAGAAGCCGGCGTCCTCCGGCGCCTGGACCGTCATGGTCTTTCCGGCGGCGGAGCCCACCTGATACCAGCGGGCGTAGCCGTCGGGCTGGATGGTGGAGTAGGCCCAGCCGGAGCCGGTGAAGAGCTGCGGCGCGCCGGAGGCCTCCATGTAGACGCTGCCCCGGACGGTGAGCCAGGTGACGCCGTCCCGGACCTGACGGGTGTAGTCCATGCCGTCCCGGCCGCCCACGCCGGGCAGGGCCACGGCAAAGAGGGCGCTGGTCTCATCCGCGATCCGGTCCGGTCCCAGATAGCCCGGAATGGGCGCAGAGGCCTCGGCGGCGGTCTCGCTGAGGGACAGGTAGACCTGGGAGCTGTATTTCTCAGTCATGGGCAGGATGCTCATGGTGAGGACCTGGTCCCACAGGGCCTGGACCTCCTCCGTCACTGCGTTGTCCGGCAGCTTCACCGCCGCGTAGTTGGACACCGGCAGCGCCCCCAGGCCCGGCAGGGCGGAGACGGCCTTCTGATAGAGGTAGATCTCCCCGTTGTCCTCCTTCACGAAGGACAGCGCGGCGGTGCCGGTGGCATCCCGGAAGGTGCCGTCGGCGCAGTAGGTGAAGGTCTGGGCCGGGACCATGGTGGGATAGGTGGGGCAGGTCATGGTGAGCGTGCCGTCGTCGGCCAGCTCGATGTGGTACTGGAGGGAGGTGGAGCCGTAGTACCCGGCGTACTGCTTCAGCTCCGCCGGCAGGGGAGCGGGCTCCGCCTCCGGCAGGGCGGGGATGGTCTGGTCCACGCTCACGCCCTCCTCCGCCAGGGCGGCGGCCAGGATCTGCGTGGCGGCCAGCTGGTTATAGGTGGAGGTGCCGCCGGAGGTGACCACCGCCGCCGCCATGCCGTACTCCGGCAGCACCACCAGGGCGGCGTGATAGCGCAGGGTGTCGCCGCCCTTGGTCAGGGCGGTGATATCGCTCTGGCAGAAGGGGAACCCCTCCACGTTGTCCCAGCCCAGGCCGTAGGCCAGGGTATCCAGGGTGTCGTCGGGCCAGATGCCGCGGCTGTACTCGGGATAGGCCATGGCCTCCAGGGAGGACTCCTTGAGCAGCTTGGTGCCGGTCAGGGCGCCGCCGAAGGATGCCAGATCCGAGGCGGTGGCGTACAGGCCGCCGGCGCCTATGGCGTTCAGGGAGTCCACCGGCAGGGCCTCGGTGCTGCTGCCGGAGTAGGTCTTGGCCAGTCGGGCGGTGTCGAAGTCGCCGCCGGGGGCGTAGGTGTCGTCCAGACCGATGGGGTCCAGGATGTACCGGTCCACGTAATCCATGAAGTCCATGCCGCTGACGGCCTCCACCACCAGCTCCGCCAGGGTGAAGCCGTCGTTGCAGTAGACGCTGTACGCGCCGGGATCGGCGATGAGCCGCTGGGTGGACAGGGCCTCCAGCAGACCGTCGGTGGCGGAGGGGTCGGCGTCGTCAAAGAGGATGGCGCCGGCCAGGCCCGTGCCCATGATGCCGGAGGAGTGGTTCAGCAGCATCCGGACGGTGATGTCCTTGTAGCGGCTGTCGGCCATCCGGAAGTCCTTGAGGTAGCGGGTCACCGGGGCGTCCAGGGACACTTTGCCCTGTTCCGCCAGCTGCATCACCGCCACGGTGGTGTAGATCTTGCTGACGGAGCCGATGCCGTAGAGGTTGTCCTCGGTCAGAGCCCGGTTTTCCGTCTTGGAGTAGACGCCGCTGGCGCCGGTGTCGGTGACGGCGCCGTCCTGCCACAGGGCATACTGGATGCTGACGGCACCGCCGAAGGTGGCCGCGGCGGCGATGGCCTCCTCCACCGGATCCGCGGTGGTCTCCTCCGCGGCGGCGGAGACCGTCAGGCTCAGGGCCAGGGTCAGCGCCAACAGCAGGGCGCTCCAACGGGTTCGCTGCTTCATATGTGTTCTTCCTTTCCTGCCCCGCAGGGCGTATGGCCGGCAGCCGGCCTGTTTCTGCTTTCTAGGATATACCCTCCCCCAGGGGGAAGGTCAAGTAAAAGTTTTCACCGGGACGGTCCGGATCGCCCCCGGTCCTCACGGAGACCGGAACTGCCGACAGTTTAAAACAACTTATTCAAAAGGTCAATAGAACAATCTGTACTTGACTATACTGACAGCGGTGATGGAGATGGAGACACGGCGATTTGAGCGGATTCGGGCCCTCCGGGAGGACGCGGACCTGACCCATGCGGCGGTGGGGCGGGCCATCAATGTGCCCCAGCGGACCTATGCCTATTATGAGAGCGGACAGCGGATGCTCCCGCCCCAGGTGCTCTGTGCCCTGGCAGACTTCTACGGCGTCAGCGTGGATGATCTGCTGGGTCGGACGGACGTCCGGGAGACGAACCGATAGAAAGACGCCCTCCGGCGCGATTCTTCGCGCCGGAGGGCGTTCTGCTTATCTTCTCCGTCCGGTCCGCAATGACACGGCGCAGCAGACCATACCCACGACGCCCAGGCCAAGGCACAGCCCCAGCATGGCGCCGCAGCCGCCCCAGTCCACGGCATAGCCCGCCAGGAGGTTGCCGAACATGGCCCCCAGGCCGTTGGAGGCCATCATCATCACCGACTGGCCCTGGATCCGGTCCGCCTGGGACACGTTTTCGTTGGCGTAGTATACCGAGGCGGGGGTGAACAGGCCGTAGCCCAGCATCTGGACCGGCTGGACCGCCAGCAGCCACCACAGGTCCGGCGCCAGCAGGAAGAAGAGCGGCTTGAGCCCCATGAACACCACGGACAGCGCCAGAGTTCCGCCGCTGCCCAGCCTCCGGTGCAGGGCCGGGAACAGCAGGGCTGCCGGCAGCTCCGAGGCGGCCATCAAAAACAGGGCCAGGCCCAGATGGCTCTCGTCGCCGCCCTGCTCGCCTACCAGGGAGACCATGAAGCTGACGATGGGCATGACCGCCGCCAGGGCGAAAAACACCGCCGCCAGCATCCAGGCAAAGGAGCGGCTGGAGCGGATCAGATACCACACGGAGTGGGGCCGCTCCCCCTCGGCCAGCGGCGGCAGCGCCTCCTGGGGGAAGGCCGGAAAGGCGGCGGAGACCAGGATCATCAGTATCAGCAGGCCCAGGTGGGTCCACAGCAGCGTCTCCACCCCCAGGGCCGCCGCCTGCCGTCCCAGCAGCACGCAGGACACGGCATAGGACAAAGACCCGAGACCCCGGCACAGACTGTACCGTATCTCCAGCCCCACGCTGATAAACTGCACCGCCATGGAGTCCAGCAGGGGATAGGCGTTGAGTTCCAGCACGCCCAGGGCCAGGAAGATGGCCGCCATGCCCCAGAAGCCGGGACGGGCGGCGATCAGCACGCCGTTGACGGCCAGGGCTGCCAGCAGGCACACCACCAGAATCCGTTTCAGAGGCACCGTCCGGTGCCGGTCGGCCCAGCTGCCGATCAGGGGCTGGGCAAAGATCCCCGCCAGACACCGGATGGCCACAAAGACCCCGGCGTCCGCGCTGGAAAAGCCGCGGTTCAGCACCAGGGCGGTCTGGTATCCGGCAAAGGCTGCGAACATGGCCCAGTAGACCAGGTGCAGCAGGATGTACAGCCCGTTGAGCCGCCGCAGGGAGGGAAACGCGCTCACGTCCGTGCCCCCCAGGCGGTCAGCGCCCCCAGCAGGGGCTCGAAGTCCACGCCCTCCCGCATGGGCAGGCCCTCCGCTGCCGTCCGCTCCGCGCAGAGCTTCACGAAATCCACGGCGGCCCGGGCGGCCTCGGTCAGGCTGGCGCCCTGAACCAGGGCGCCGGTGAGGACACTGGCGAACACGTCTCCAGTGCCGTGGAATTCCCGGGGCACCCGCTCCGTCTGGACGGTGTGGACGCGGCCGTCGGCGGCGTCAAAGCACACGGCGCCGGTGGCGTCCTCTCCGGCGGCGGCACCGGTCAGCACCACGGAGCGCCGGCCCTCCAGGCTCAGCTTTTCCACGATCTCCCGGCAGCCGGCCTCTCCGGCGGGCAGGTCCTCGTAGGGGATGCCCAGCAGCAGGGCTGCCTCGGTGAGGTTGGGGGTGATGACGTCGGCCTGGGCGGCCAGGTGGGCGGTGCCGGCGCACATGGCAGGGGTGTAGGTCTGGTAGACCTTCCCATGGTCGCCCATGACCGGGTCCACCACCACGATGGTGCCGTCGGCGCGGAAGTTTTGGATAAAGTCCTCCACAATGCCGATCTGCCGCTCGCTGCCCAGAAAGCCGCTGTACAGGGCCCGGAAGCCCAGATCCAGCTGCTTCCAGTGGGCGGCCACCTTGGGCATCTCGTCGGTCATGTCCAGGAAGGTGAAGCCCTCGAACCCGCCGGTATGGGTGGAGAGAAAAGCAGTGGGCAGGGGGCAGCACTGGACGCCCATGGCGGAGAGGATGGGGATGGCCACGGTCAATGAGCAGCGGCCGAAGCCGGACATATCGTGGATGGCGGCGACGCGGGGTGTCATCATGGCGGATTTCCTCTTTTCAGCAGAAAACTTCGTAACGGGTCCTATTTTAACGCAGTTTTGCCTATTGTTCAAGAGTAGGGAATGTGTTATACTGCACATATCCCGGCGCCCGGCCCATCCGCGGACGAGCCGTTCTGCCGGAGACCGCCGCCGTGATCCGCGCCTGTGATGGAATTGGTAGACATGCGAGATTTAGGTGCTGTCACCTCAGTGAAGAAATTTGCGTAAAAATAGCGGCAGGATGTTCCTGCTGCTCATATATGCGGGTATGATGAAATTGGTAAACATGCTGGATTTAGGTTCCAGTGCCGCAAGGCTTGTGGGTTCGAGTCCCACTACCCGTACCATGTTTTTTGTCTGGCCGCTTTCCCCCTCTCTTTCAGCAAGGTTTCCGGAAGCAGCGGCTAATACGGCTGCCCTTGACGGACTCAGGGATTTCGGGTAAAATAGGCGGAATTAGAAATCCTATTGATACAATATAAGAGGAGTTGAGATGCCAATATGGCGACATCCTTTATTGACAAGGCCCGGATCACCGTCCGGGCAGGCAACGGCGGCAACGGCGCGGTGGCCTTCCACCGGGAGAAATACGTGGCCGCCGGCGGCCCCGACGGCGGCGACGGCGGCAAGGGCGGCTCCATCATTTTGCAGGGTGGACGACAACATGTCCACCCTGATGGACTTCCGCTACAAGCGCAAATATGTGGCCCCCAACGGTGCCGACGGCATGGGCGGCCGCAAGTCCGGCAAGGACGGCGCCAGCCTTACCATCAGGGTTCCCCGGGGCACCCTGGTCCGGGACGCCGAGTCCGGCGAGATCATCAAGGATATGTCCGACAGCGAGCCCTACGTCCTGTGCAGGGGCGGCCGGGGCGGCTGGGGCAATATGCACTTCGCCACCCCCACCCGGCAGGTGCCCCGCTTCGCCAAGGCGGGACTGCCCGGTGAGAGCCACGACGTGCTGCTGGAGCTGAAGCTCCTGGCGGACGTGGGCCTGATCGGTTTCCCCAACGTGGGTAAATCCACCCTGCTGTCCGTGGTGTCCAAGGCGCAGCCCAAGATCGCCAACTACCACTTCACCACCCTGTACCCCAACCTGGGCGTGGTGTGGGTGGAGGAGGGCGTCTCCTTCGTCATGGCCGACATCCCCGGCATCATCGAGGGCGCCAGCGAGGGCGCGGGCCTGGGCCACGACTTCCTGCGGCACATCGACCGCTGCCGCCTGCTGGTCCATCTGGTGGACGTGTCCGGCAGCGAGGGCCGGGACCCGGTGGCGGACTTCGACGCCATCAACGCAGAGCTGGCCCAGTACAGCCCGGACCTTGCAAAGCGGCCCCAGATCGTCTGCGCCAACAAGTCCGACATCCTGGATCCCGACAGCGACAACCTGACCCGCCTGCGCTCCCATGTGGAGGCCCAGGGCTACACCCTGCTGGAGATCTCCGCGGCGGCCCATCAGGGCACGGCGGAGCTGGTGAAGAAGGTAGCGGAGATGCTCTCCGTCCTGCCGCCCGTCACGGTATACGAGCCGGAGTACGTGCCCAAGCCCCCGGTCATCGACGCCTCCGCCCCGCTGGACATCCAGCGGGCGGACGACGGCACCTGGCTGGTGGAGGGTCCCTGGCTCCAGCGGCTCATGGCCAACGTCAACTTCGCCGACTACGAAAGCCGCATGTGGTTCGATAAGACCCTGCGCCAGTCGGGCCTGTTCCAGCAGCTGGAGGACATGGGCATCCAGGACGGGGACACCGTGTCCATGTACGACTTCGAATTCGAATATCAGCGGTAACGCAACCGGTCCGGCGCCGATGGCGCCGGACCGGTTTTTCACCATTTTCCTGGCAAAATGTGATAAATTTTTCTTTGTATTTTTGTGAAAGCGCCACGAAAAAAATTTTGGTCCTTGACAAATCGGTCTGTTCCGCGTTACACTCACCCCAAATTCACAGCAACAAACCGATGACGCGGACGAGTACACGGGATACCGCCTTTCCAAGAGAGCTGCCGGCGGTGGGATGGCAGCAGAGGAGGCCCCGCCGAATGGACCGCCGAGGGCGGACTGAACGCCGGAAGGCCAGTAAGGACGACGGGCTTTTCCCCCGTTACCAGGGAAAGACGTGTGACGGCACGTCGCCGAGCGGGCGAGATCTTCGCCAAATTGGGTGGCACCGCAGAAGTTTTCAGACTTTTGTCCCAAGGAACCATTGGATGGGTCCTTGCGGGACGAAGGTCTTTTTTCTTTCCCCCAGGGGCCCCGGAATCGAAAGGAGAATCCCCATGACATTCGAAAAAATCCCCTACAAGATCTACCTGTCTGAAGACGAGCTGCCCCGGAATTGGTACAATGTGCGGGCCGATATGAAGAATAAGCCCGCTCCCCTGCTGAATCCCGCCACCGGCGCCCCCATGGGCTACGAGGACCTGCGCCCCGTGTTCTGCGACGAGCTGATCCGCCAGGAGCTCAACAACGATGACCGGGAGATCCCCATTCCCCAGGAGATCCGGGACTTCTACAAGATGTACCGGCCCGCGCCCCTGATCCGCGCCTACTGCCTGGAGGAAAAGCTCCAGACTCCCGCCAAGATCTACTACAAGTTCGAGGGCAACAACACCTCCGGCTCCCACAAGCTCAACTCCGCCATTGCCCAGGCCTACTACGCCAAGAACCAGGGCCTCAAGGGCGTCACCACTGAGACCGGCGCCGGCCAGTGGGGCACGGCCCTCTCCATGGCCTGTTCCTATCTGGGCCTGGACTGCCAGGTGTACATGGTGAAGGTCAGCTACGAGCAAAAGCCCTTCCGCCGGGAGGTCATGCGGACCTACGGCGCCGCCGTCACCCCCTCCCCCTCCGAGACCACCAACGTGGGCCGGGCCATTTTGAAGGCCCATCCCGGCACCACCGGCTCTCTGGGCTGCGCCATTTCCGAGGCCGTGGAGGCCGCCGCCAGCCAGCCAGGCTACCGCTACGTGCTGGGCAGCGTTTTGAACCAGGTGCTGCTGCACCAGTCCATCATCGGCCTGGAGGCCAAAGCAGCCCTGGACAAGTACAACGTGACCCCCGATATCATCATCGGCTGTGCCGGCGGCGGCAGCAATCTGGGCGGATTGATCTCCCCCTTTATGGGCGAGAAGCTCCGGGGTGAGAAGGACTATCGCTTCATCGCCGTGGAGCCCGCCTCCTGCCCCAGCCTCACCCGGGGCAGGTTCGCCTATGACTTCTGCGACACCGGCATGGTCTGCCCCCTGGCCAAGATGTACACCCTGGGCAGCAACTTCATCCCCTCCGCCAATCACGCCGGCGGCCTGCGGTACCACGGCATGAGCCCCGTTCTCTCCCAGCTCTATCACGACGGCTACATGGAGGCCGTGTCCGTGGAACAGACCAAGGTCTTTGAGGCCGCGGAACAGTTCGCCCGGGTGGAGGGCATCCTGCCCGCCCCGGAGTCCAGCCACGCCATCCGGGTGGCCATTGACGAGGCCATGAAGTGCAAGGAGACCGGCGAGGAAAAGACCATTCTCTTCGGCCTCACCGGCACCGGCTACTTCGACATGGTGGCCTATGAGAAGTTCCACAACGGCCAGATGACCGACTATATCCCCTCCGATGAGGAGTTGGAAAAGAGCTTCTCCCAACTGCCGAAAGTGCCTGCCCTGGACTAATCCCCCAGAGTCCTCAGCGCCCTGCGCAGTCCCGCTGGCTATACACGGGGCCGCGGGGCAGGGGAATGCACCGCGTATCCCCGCCGCATGAGAGCTGCCATACCGCAGCCGAAATCCCAACCGCTCCCTGACAGACACGAAGAGCCCGGAGTATCCGCTTCATACGGATACTCCGGGCTCTTTTCTGAAGCGTCTGTCCGGCGTTTTCCGCCCCAGGCCGGGCGCAGTATAGCGCCCGGCCTGCTAGGGGGCACCCCGCGCCCCTTCTGACGGTCCGCATCAGTATTGGATTAAAGAAACCGCCTTGGTCAGTCCGGCCTCCGGATTGCGGTAAATATGCGGCTTTTCCCCATCGAAGCGAAAGGCGTCCCCCTCTTCCAATCGATACGTAATCCCCCCGATTTCTATTTCCAGACACCCGCTGGTCAGCAAGATGTATTCTTCCGTGCCGGAGGGGTGGCCGGATGAGGAATAGGACGACAGAGGCGCCAATTCAATCCCAAAGAGGTCGAAGGACCGCTCCGGAGAGGCGCTGTAATAGCTGTAGCTTTTATAGCTGCCCTGGTTTTCCGCCTGGACCACCACATTTTCTTTCCGGACCACTTTAAAATTCGGCTCGTGCGGATCTATCAATTCCGTATAGCGCACATTCAGCCCAGCGGCGATTTTCCAAATGGTATTCATGGTGGGATTGGATTCGCCCCGCTCCATCTGGGATAAAACGATCTTGCTGACACCGCAAAGTGCGGATAATTGCCCCAGGCTGAGCTGCCGCGCCATTCGCAGTCGTTTTAGATTCATTCCCAAGATCTCATTCGGATTCACGCAGTCTCCTCCCCTGTTTCATACAGTTTAATATATTATACACTTGACAGATATAAATTACAAATATATATTATTAAGTACAATCGTAATTTATATTACACAAGGAGGCATGGTTATGTCCGAAGCTATCGTACAGGTCACCAGAGGGAGCATTGTAGAATCCTGCCACAGGGGATCTGTCGCCGTCACAAATGGGAGGGGAGATCTGATTGCCTATGCGGGGAACCCGGATTTTGTCACCTATATCCGCTCCGCGGCAAAGCCCTTTCAGGCGATGAACATCCTCTTCTCCGGCGCATGGGAGGCGTTTGGCTTTACGGAGAAAGAGCTGGCCATTATGTGCTCTTCCCACTATGGAGAAGATTTTCACCGGGAAACCATCCAAGGAATTTTAAAGAAGCTGGGATTGTCCCACCAGGACCTGTTATGCGGAGCTCCGCTGTCCATCAACCCGGCATACAGGGACCGCCAGCTATGGGAGCATCTGCCCATTGATGAGACTAATTCGGACTGTTCCGGAAAGCACTGCGGCTTTCTCGCCGTCTGCAGGAAGAAAGGCTATCCCATTGAGAACTATACCTCTCCGCAGCACCCCATGCAGAAGGAACTTCTGCACATTGTCTCCACTATGTGCAGCATTCCAGAGGCAGAGATTGCCATCGGAATTGACGGCTGCGGCGTTCCGGTCCACGCGATGCCGCTGCGTAACATGGCCATGGGCTACGCCCGCCTCACCGCTCCGGCACAGTTGGAAGAACCCTATCGCAGTGCCGCCAAGAGAATCACCGCGGCCATGGCCGCCTATCCAGAAATGATTGCCGGAACCGGCGGGTTCTGCACGGAGTTTCTCCGGCATACGCACGGGCGATTCTGCGGCAAGCTGGGAGCCGAGGCGGTTTACTGCATCGGCGCGGCAGGGCAGGACTTGGGGATCGCAGTGAAAATCGAGGACGGGAATTATCGCGCGCTCTACCCGGCTGTGATGAGTGTTTTGATCCAGCTGAAGCTGCTGGATGAGAAGGAACGAACTGCCCTGCAGGCCTTCTCTGAGCCGGACAACCTCAACGATCACGGCATTCCCGTGGGCAAGATCCGCCCATGCTTTTCCCTCCACCGGTAACCGCGGAACAGGCACCCGGGTAAGCGCTGAAAAAGCGGGAGAGCCGGTTCCCAGCGGGTTTGCGGCTCCTGCTCCAGGGGAAGCGCCCTGCAATCTGCCGCGTAAAAAAGGAGCTGGCGCCCTTTCAAGGGCCGTCAGCTCCTTTGCAGCTTTCTCAGGGAAGTTTTAGGGAGCGCACCCCTTATTATGCGCCCATGCCTGCGCCCCTCCGCGCACTGACCGCAAACGCGAAGGCTTTTGCGGGGAGTCACAGGTTCACCGGAGAATCCTCACAGCAGCGCATCTTTCCCCGCGGCTCCCAAAAGCCGGATCTTCTGGCGGGCCACTTCTTTGACCTGTTCCCTTGCGTAGGCGGAAAGGATGCGGGGCTCTTTCTCTCCCTCCGAGAGTCCCTTCAGCATGGCGGCGGACCAAGCGTACTTTAACTCCGTGCCGATGTTTATCTTTGTGATCCCGCAGCGGATCGCCTCTTGGATGGCTTCATCAGGGGTCCCCGAACCTCCATGCAGGACAAGGGGAATCTTCACGGCCGCCTTAATTTCCTGAATCCGGCGAAAATCGATGTGCGGCAGTGTCCGATACATCCCGTGGGTAGTTCCAACGGCCGCCGCCAAAGAGTCTACGCCCGTCTCCGATACCAACCGCACGCAGTCATCCACAGCCGCAAGCGCTCCTGTGGCATCTGCCTCCCCCGCTTTCGCCACATGCCCCACTTCCGCTTCCGTATAAACCCCGTGGGCATGCGCCAGATCCACAATCTGCCGGGTAAAGGCGATATTCTCCTCCAACGGAGCCAGGGAACCGTCCACCATAACGGATTGAAATCCGTCCTGGATGGCATCCGTCAGCACCTGCTGATCCGTGGCATGGTCCAGATGCAGATAAGCGTGAATTTTAGCGGCGCGCAGGGCCTCCTGGACAGCGCTGGAGAGGACCTTCTGATGCAGGAAAGGATAGTACATATGATAGAGTTCTACGATGACTGGAGCCTTTTCCTCTTCCGCAGCTTCCAACACCGCAAAGAGGCCGTCCAAATTATAAAAATTGAATGCTGGAACCGCATAGTTTTTTTCCTGCGCGTCCTGCAGAAGTGTTTTGGGAGCGATGATCATTGTTTTCTGACCTCCAAATCAAAAAAAATGAAACAGACTTGCCAGGATAAGCATCCCGACCATACCCGCGAAAATGGATGCGGTTACCAAAAGTCCGGACCGCGCGATATCTCCTCCATAACGGCGGGTATTGACAATTACCAGTCCAGAGATCGGGGAAATACACAACAGCGCCAAGACCTGCCGGGTCATCTGGTCAAATGGCAAAAAACAATACGTGCAGACCGCTGTGATCGCGCCGAAGCAAAAGCGCTGCACCAGCAAAGGTGCAATCTTTCGAATCTCAGCCCAATCAAGCCGCCCTTCCATGGAAAAGCCCACCATCGCCATGCAAACAAAGCTGTTTGCATCCGCGACCGGGGACAAAAAGGTGTTCACAATGGCTGGCAAATGCCACTTGAACGCCAAAAAAGGGAGGAGAATCAAGTACGCCACAAAGGGCGGCGAGCAAATCAGGTGTTTGATGAGATCCCTTAAAAAGCCCCGGGAATCCGACTTTCGATTCAGCAGCGAGCAAGTTAACGCATACGTCCCGCCGTTTACCATGACAGAATTCCCCAAATCGGCCATGCATGCAACAATTACACCGCTGTCCCCGTAAAAACAGCGGATAAGGGGCAGCGCAAAGCTGCCGATGTTGTAGCCGGTGGTGTTCATCATGGCAAACATGCGCAGGTCTTCTCCGGATTTCAGGTACAGCAGAGAAAACAGCCCCAGAGACAACAGGGTGAATGTCAAAAACAGCAGGGCCGTCGACGCAAAGTGCATATTGGAGGAGTAATCCTGAAAGGAACAGAGAATGGTTGCGGGAATTGTAAAATTCAACGCAACCTTTGTAATCACGGTGCCGCTCTCCTCCGGGAAAATGCCGTGCCGCTTAAAATAACTAGTTAAGAGGATAATCGAAAAAAGGCTAATTGGACGCCAAAATAAATCCATAATCGTTCAAAAAGAAGTGGACAAGTGATCGCTCAGCGGTTCACTTGTCCACTTTCATGCATGACACTTACCGATCGGCCTGAGCGTTTTGCTTTTGAGCGGCCCTCTTCGCGTTATGCCGTGAAATCGCAGGGACGATGATGGGGTAGAACAGGGAAATCGCGGAAATAACCAGCAGTACCATAGCGATGGGACGAGTCAAAAAATATCCCAAATCTCCTCCGGAAAGCGTCATCGCTCGCCGGAGATTGCTCTCCACGGTCTCTCCCAGCAGCAGGCCCAAAATAATCGGCGGCATGGAGAAATCCAACTTCAGCAGGAAATAGCCGAGAATGCCGGCAATCAGCATGAAAATAACGTCGCCAAAGTTGTTGTTCAGGGCAAACGTACCCACTGTGCAGAAGGTGAAAATCAGGGGCGTCAGCCACTTTTGCGGCAAATTTCCGATCTTCGCGAAAATACGAATTCCGCAGAATCCCAAAATTGCGAAGGCGATGTTCGCCATAAACAGGCCCACAATAATGGTGTAGACTTTTTCTCCCTGGTTGGTGAACAGCAGCGGTCCGGGGGTGATTCCCTGCAGCATCAGGGCGCCCAGCAGCAAAGCAGTGCCGGCATCTCCGGGAATGCCCAGAGTGAGCAGCGGGATCAGCGCGCCGCCCACAATGGCGTTGTTGGCGGATTCCGGAGCGGCAATGCCCTCCGGAGTTCCTTCACCAAAGGGGACCTCGTTCTTCTTCACCCAGCGCTTGGCCTCGTTATATCCCACCCAGGAGGCGATATCACCGCCTGTGCCGGGGATTGCTCCAATGATGGTGCCCAGAACGGAGCAGCCCAGGACCACCGGGGTGCAGCGCTTAATATCATGGCGGCTGGGCAGGATCTGCTTGAGCTTCACGTTTCTGCCCCGGGTCATTTCATCCAGGTCACCCTCAGAAGTGGTGAAGCACTGGGCCAGGGCATACAGGCCGATCAGCAGAGGGACAAAGGCGACGCCCGCCACCAGGTATGTAATATCAAAGGTATAACGGAACGTGGCGGACAGGGTATCAATTCCCACGGTGCCCAGAAGCAGGCCCAGAATCGCCCCCAAAACGCCTTTGATGACGGATTTGGAGGAGACGCCGGTGACAATGCTCAGGCCGAAAATTCCCAGGGCAAAGTACTCCGTGACGCCGAATTTAATGGATACGGAGGCCAGCAGCGGCGCAGTGAAAAGGAGGCAGAAAGAGCCAAACAGGCCGCCGAAGCAGGAAGCGCTGGTGGAAATGGAAATGGCCCGGTCCGGCTGTCCCTTCTGCGCCATGGGATATCCGTCCAAACAAGTGGCGGCCGCGTTGGCCGTGCCGGGCGTATTGATGAGGATGGCGGTAATCGATCCGCCATACACGGAACCGCAAAACACGCCCAACAGCATCAAAATTCCATACAGGCCATCCAGGGAGAAAGTAAACGGCATCAAAATGGTCATGGCCATAATGGAGGACAAGCCCGGCATTGCGCCGCAGAGGATGCCAAACAGCGCTCCCAGGAAAATGACGGCCAGCCCGTGCGGCGTGCAGACAATTTGCAAAGCAGGCAGGATATATTCCATACGTCAGTCTCCTTTCTCAGTTAAATACCAGGCCCGTGGGCAGAGGTACCATCAGCAGCAGCTTGAAAACTACATACACAAACACGCACGTACCCACCGAAAAGATGGCCATAACCGGTTTCTTACGTTCTCCCAACAGATACATGACCGTAGGTACCATCAGCAGCAGGCCGATGTAGATACCCACCACATAGGTGATGACGGCGAATATAATCAAAACACCGCTGAGCTTCATGACACGGTGAAAGCCTTCTGATTTGAATTGAATGGGAGCGGGTTTTTCCTTCTCCTTGGGCGTAAGGATTCCTTGCAAAATCAAAAGTACAGAGAAAATGCCCATAGCAATGGAAAGGCATTCAGGCCACCAAGCGGGTCCTAAAGGGTCAGTGGGAAGTTTTGCCACAAATGACGTGCCAATGGCGTAGGCGCCAATGGAAATAATTAAGAAAATAATTCCCGTAATGGTATTATATTTTTTCACTTGAAGCCTCCGTTTCTTGGAGAGGAGAAAGAGCGTCTGCCCTTTCTCCTCTCACATAAGAAATGCTGGATGCAGGGTATCAGCCGACTATCGCTTAGCCCGCGGCCTGATCGCCCAGGGCATACACATAGTATTCATACTGGGTCTTCCAGTAATCGATCATCTCGTCAATGGTATCCAGAGGCTGGGGAGTCATATAGAACCCTTCCACCGCGGCGGCATACTCATCGGATTTGCAGGCGGTGTTCAGCAGCTCATTCAAATAGGTCACAACCTCATCGGGAGTCCCGGCAGGAGCAGCAATGGTGATCCAAGAGTACACGGCCATTTCAGCGGCCTCGTCAAACACCTCGCCCAAAGCAGGCACTTCAGGCATCGTGGGAGACTTCTCGTTGGCGGTCACGCCGATGATCTTCAGCTCACCGGCCTCAACCTGGCCAGCGGCGGAAACGGCGGAGTTAATGGTCATATCCACCTGGCCGTTGACAACAGCCACCATGGCGTCGGCGGCAGAGTCAAAGGGAACCAGCTTCAGGGTGCAGTCAAAGTAATCCTGGAAGGTCAGGCAGGCAAGGCCGTTGCCGGTTCCGATTCCAGTAATGCCGATGCTCAGCGCCTCAGGGCCGGACTGCGCTACTTCCACCATATCCTCCAGGGACTGGATCTCAGAATCGCTGCGGACAATGATGGCATACGGCTCGTTCTGCGTGCGGCAGAGGGGAATGAAGGCCTCTTCGGCCACCATGTCGGTAACACCCAGCGCACGGTTCAGCGGGAGGTCGCAGGACATTGCAACCAGCGTATACCCGTCAGCCTTGGCGGTTGCCACCTGCTCGCAGCCAACCATACCGCCGCTGCCGGCGACGTTTTCCACGACGAAGTTCACTCCGCTGGGAAGGGACTTGCCCGCGATATCCAAGAGTGCGCGGGTGCTCAGGTCTGTCGTACCGCCTGCTCCATAGGGAACGACAACCGTGATATTTTCAGTCGGGGTCCACGCAGCAGTCTCTTCAGACGAATCCGTATCAGTGGAAGTGTCCGAAGATGTGGAGGAATCGCCGCAAGCGGACATGGTGAAGATCATAGCCAGAGCCAACATCAATGCGAAGAGCTTTCTTTTCATGATAAGGTTCCTTTCTCCTTTTTTATTTAAATAAACCAAAGCGGCTTATTTACGAAATGGACTGTATCTGCTTGTTAAAAGACGCCCCCGGCGTTCTTATTGCTCCAAAGGTCCAAAAAGCTGTTGAGGGTCATATCGGTAACAGGGTTCTTCATCATGCCCATCAGGACGCCGTACGGAAGTGTCACGGAAGTGGCGCCGCAGCGAAGCGCCTTGGCTGCATCGTACCCGTTCCGCACAGAAGCCGCCAGAATTTCCGTTGGAATATTGTGGGAATTATACGATTGGGCAATCTTGGAAATCGTTTTGGTTCCGTCCATACCCACCTCGTTGGCGCGGGCGATGAAGGGCGCAATGTACTTGGCGCCGGCCTTAGCGGCAACAATGGCCTGGGGCTCGGAATAAACCAGAGTAATGGCGCAGTTGATGCCGTCTTTGGACAAGGCGGCGCAAGCCTGAATGCCCGCGGGCGTCATCGGCAGCTTGACAATCATCTGGGGGCCCCAGGAGGAAATCTCCTTCGCTTCCCGGATCATCTCAGCGGGCTGCGTGGCCAGCACCTCCGCAAAAACAATGGCCCCGCCCGTCAGAGAGACGATATTTTGAACGCCTTCCTTGTAAGAGCCAGACTGCTTGGACAGCAGCGCCGGATTGGTCGTCACACCATCCATAATGCCCAGCTCAAAAGCCTGTTGAATCTCGTCCAGATTCGCGGTGTCCAAAAAGAATTTCATAGCAAATCACCTTTCCTTTTTTGGGTTTTTAAGAAAATCGTTGCAGACGGACATCTGCCAAAAGCAGAGATCATCCGCTGATGCAAACAGAGAATCCTGCCGCTTGCAGTGCCTGTTGGAGTTCTTGCGCGCAATCCTGGGCCTGTTCGCCCGGAATCGCAGCTCCTGGGTATGAGCGCCGGAGCAGTTCATACTTTTTCTCTCCAAAGGAATGGTAGGGAAGCAGCTCAATCTGTTGGGGCTGGCAGGCGCGGAAAAACGTAATAAATGCGGATATGCTCTCCTGATCCGTATTGAAGCCGGGAATCACGGGAATCCGGACTGTGACATCCGCCTGTGTCGCAATCAGGCGCGACACATTTTCCAAAATCATTTCACAGGGAACCCCAGTGAATTCCTGATGCCGGTCGCTGCGCGGATTTTTTACATCGCACAAAAAGTGATCGATGTACGGGGCACAAGCAGCAATGGCTTTCCAGGGCGCATAGCACGTGGTCTCAATGCAGGTATCCAACCCCGCCTGCTTGCATAGGGTGAGGCACTCATGCAAAAACTCCGGCTGCGCGAAGGGCTCTCCCCCGGAGAATGTGACGCCGCCGCAGGTGGATTGGAAAACCGTGCGGTCCTTGAGGACCTCTTCCACCAATTCTGCCGCAGAAAGGCTGCGGCCCTTTTGCACAATGGCGGTTTTGGGACAGACCGCTTCACACTTTCCGCAAAGGCAGCACAGATCCGGCTGGTAGGTTTCGCAGGAGGGCGGCTGATGCTGCGGGCAAACACTGACGCATGCGCCGCAGGCCATGCAGCGGTCCTTGCTGAACATCAGCTGCGGACCCGCCTGCTGGGATTCCGGGTTTGAGCACCAGATACAGTGCAGAGGGCATCCCTTCAGGAATACCGTTGTCCGAATACCCGGGCCGTCGTGAATACAGAAACGCTGGATATCAAAAATAACCCCCATAGATACCTCACATTATGCCAGATCCGCTTCGTAACGCTCGATAATCGAATTTTGGGCTTTGAGGGACAGTTCCACAAAAATGGCGCTGTATCCAGCAACCCGGACGACCAAGCTCCGATATTCATCGGGATTTTCCTGCGCGGCCAGCAAAACGCGGTTGTCTACAATATTGAACTGCCAGTGGAAAGACCCGGAGGCCACAAACGCCCGCAGCAGCTGTGCCATTTTCCGCCGCCCTTCCGGCGTCTTAAACAGGGTGCCGTTCATCCGCTGGTTGACAATGATGCCATTGGGGAACCGCTTTTGATGGATCTTGGCAAGCGTCGCCAGGACAGCCGTCGGTCCGCTGCGGTCCATTCCATACATGGGGGTGAGGCCGTCAGACAGCGGCAACCCCTCCAGCCGGCCATCCGGGGTAGCGCTGCAGACATTGCCAAGGCCCACCTGCGCGCTTACGGAGTACAGCGCTCCCCAGAACGCCCCGCCCCGGCCGTTGCGGTGTTTCTCCAATTCATCCGCAAATGCATCCGTGATCCCGACAGCCAGACGATCCACGCAGTCTTCGTCATTTCCGAATTTGGGGAAGCGGTTCATAATGAACTGCCGCAGATATTCCTGACCCGCGAAATTGCTGCGCAAAATCTCGGTCAGTGAATCCAACGTCATCTTCTTTTCATCGTAAACGAGCCGCTTGATGGCATACAAAGAATCCGCAACCGTGGCGGTTCCCACAGCCACAAGGCCGGTGGTGTTGTACACGGCGCCTCCGTTGGTACAATCCAAACCTCTGGCGACGCAGTCATCCAAGAAGAGGCTGACAAAGGGAAGCGGCAGAATCTCCCGGTGGATCTGGTCGCTTAGGAGGGACTCTTCAATCTGAAGCTGCTCCCCCACTTTGAGGCAATGCAGATAGCGCTGATAGAAATCCTCAAAGGTGGCGGGCTGTTCCTTATCCAGCTCCAGAAGAGAAATTCCGTATTTAATATCCGTTCCGTGATTCATGGCGATTTCCAGCAGCTTGGCAAGGTTGATATACCCGCCGTTGCACCTGGCCCAGTGCCGGTGCACACTGATTTCATCGCAGCCCACCGGTATGTAATCCCGCGCCTCCCGCAGCGGGATGCCGTGTTCCACCAAAGAGGGAATGATGCAGTTGTCATTCAAAACCTGCGGCATTCCGTTGCCGCTTCCGATGCTCTCAACCACTTTGGCCAGAAACTCTTCCGGTGTGTTTTCATGCAGCCGGACTGTAAAATTCGGCTGATTCAGACGAATATGGCGATTGGCCATCAGGCATACATAGGACAGGAGATTGGTGGCGTCATTGCCGTCGGCGTCTACGCCGCCTACCACCAAATTCTGTCCGGAGGCATAACCGGCATTTACCTCCGCGGCTCCCTTGCTGTCAACCCGCAGAATTTCGCAGAACTTCAGGAAAAACAGGTCCGTCAGCTCCTGTGCGTACTCCAGGGAGATGGTCCCCGCTTGGAGATCCTTTTCCAGGTAAGAATTGCAGTATTGATCAAATCTGCCCGGTGTAATGGAAAAACCATTGGATTCAATCTGGGGGATTACCTGCATCAGCCAAACGGTCTGGAGTGCCTCCTGGTAAGTGGCGGCAGGTTTCGCAGGGACATGATCCAGAACCTCTGCCATCGTCAGCAATTCCTGACGGCGCTCCGGATTCCTCTCCTGCAGGGCCTTCTCTCTGGACAAAGCGGCATATCTTCTGGCGATGGCCAGCATCCCCTGGCAGATCTCTTCCTCCGCCTGGTAAAAGGCCAGCTTGTCTTCATACATCGGGTCTTCCGGCTTCAGAGAACCCTTCGCAGCCGCGATTTGGGCCTGCATTCCTTCCACGCCGCACGTCAGAAGCTTGCGGTAATCCATAGCGACATGGGCAAATCCGCTCCACTCGTGGGGGTCTGAGAGCAGCCCCATGGCAAAACCCTGCCGGATGGCTTCGCTGCGCCGCTGCATCAGATAATCGTGCGGGCACTTCCCCTGCCAATAGGGCTCCAGCTCCAGGAGCGTCGCCTTTACCTCAGGGGAAACCTTCAAACGGTTATATTCCCGCGTTTCAAACAAATCGATTTCCTTCATGAACTCGATGTTCACTTCCGGAAACACTTCCGCAGACCGTGGCTGGGAGGCGGGATGTCCTACAATCACCTCTCCGTCCTGAATGAAGATGCTCATTTCCTCCAGGGTCTTCCGCAGGGCCTTGGCCCGTTTCAAAACGGTGGGTAAAGACTCATTTTCTTGATAGACCTTTGTATAAATGACCGCGCGCTCACAGCACATCTCCGGAGTTAAAGAGAGAAATTCATCCTTTAACTGTTTGACACGTTCCGTGGGGCTTTCAGGTAAGCAACCAATCATGTCAGCAATCCCTCTTTCCTATTGATTGGATTTCAAACACATATCTATAACATTTAGATGTTATAAATGAAAACAATCATAACGTTCGTTATAATATTGATATCATAGAACATAAAAAAGGTCAAGGAAAATATCCTTCTTGCGTTCTGCTTTCTCTGATAAATTTTTAAAAAATTTTTTGTAAAAAACGCCAAATATTATGCAAAAAGTAGTAACATTGAAAAAACTTCTTTAAAAACGCTTGACTTTTCATTTCTTAAATGATAACGTTTTATATAACATTTATAACACGTAATAGTTATAATGTTAATCACTGTGGTAAATGGAGGCTAAAACATGGCGACAGCAGTCATTATGCCAAGGCAAGGGCAGTCCGTAGAGAGCTGTCTGTTTGGCGAATGGAAAAAGGCAGTTGGTGATCCCGTCGAAATCGGGGACGTATTGTTCTCTTACGAGACGGACAAGGCCACCTTTGAGGAAGAAGCAAAAACAGCGGGCATTCTCCTGGCAACGCTGTGCGAACCCGGAGATGATATTCCCTGCTTGGATACCGTCGCGGTAATCGGCGAGCAGGGGGAAGATATCTCCGCATTTTTAAACAAAAAAGAAGCGGATTCTTCGCAAGCGCAAAATTCCCCTGCCCCCCCGCCGGCAACGCCTGCCTCCGCAGCCACGCCCGAACGCCAATCGGCCGCCTCTTCCATAACCGGTATTTCTCCCCGCGCGCGGGCAACCGCAGAGAGGATTCACGTAGATCCCGCCGCGGCCGTACCCACCGGGCCCCACGGAAGGATTTTGGAGCGCGATATCCTGATGGCGCCCCGCACTGGCTCCTGTGAGCCGGAGCCCGTCCAAACGGCCGCGGAAGTTCCTTCCGCAGGTTACCGCGATGAGCCCCTGCCCAACATCCGCAAGCTGATTGCCTCATCCATGCAGAAATCGCTTAGCACATCGGCTCAGCTGACGCATCACACATCTTTTGATGCCAGTGAGATCATTGCGTACCGCAAGAAGCTCAAGGGTGCGCAGGAAACGCTGGGCCTGCCGTCTATTACATACAATGATATGGTCCTTTTTGCGGTTTCCCGGGTTCTGAAAAATCATCCCGCGCTCAACGCCCACTTCCTGGGGGACAAAATCCGGTATTTCGACCACGTGCACCTGGGCATGGCGGTGGACACGCCCCGCGGCCTGATCGTGCCCACGATTTTTAATGCCGACTGCAAATCTCTCAGCGAAATCGCAAAAGAGAGCAAGGAGCTGGCCGCGGCAGCGCAGAGCGGCTCCATCAATCCCGACCTCCTCACAGGCGCCAGCTTCACGGTGTCCAATTTGGGGACCCTGGATATCGAGATGTTCACGCCGATCATCAACCCGCCGCAAACGGGGATTTTGGGCGTGGACTGCATCACAGACCGCGTCCGGGTTGTGGACGGCCAGATTACCGCGTATCCGGCCATGGGATTGTCTCTGACATATGACCACCGTGCTCTGGACGGCGCTCCTGCGTCTCGTTTCCTCAAGGAGCTGAAGACGGTCCTGGAGCAGTTCACAGAGCTGCTGGCAAAATAAAAGGGGAGGATAGACGTGTATTACGATCTAATCGTGCTGGGCGGCGGCCCAGGCGGATATTTGGCGGCGGAGAGAGCCGGGCAAGCCGGGTTAAAAACCCTTTGCATCGAGGATCAGCACATGGGCGGCACCTGCCTCAACGAGGGCTGCATTCCCACCAAGGCCATGCTGCACAGCGCAAAGTTATATGCCCACGCGGTGGGCAGCGCCTGTTACGGCGTCTCCGCCGAACACGTTCAGGTGGACCACAGCGCCGTCATTGAGCGCAAGGAGCGGGTGATCCAGACCCTGGTCAGCGGAGTGCGCTCCGCGATGAAAGCCTGCAAAGTGGAAGTGGTGTCCGGTCGCGGCGTAATTACAGGCGCCGTTCCGGAAGGGTACGAAGTTCAAGTCGATCAGAGCCGGTTCACCGCCAAGAACTTGATCATTGCCACAGGCTCTGTCAGCGTATCTCCCCCCATCGAAGGGCTGCAGGAGTCTTTGGCGTCCGGATTTGCCGTTACGAACCGGGAACTGCTCTCGACCAAGCAAGCGCCGAAGCGGCTGGTGGTGGTAGGCGGAGGCGTCATCGGCCTGGAGATGGCCTCCTACTACCAGATGACAGGCAGCGACGTCACGGTGGTGGAAATGCTGGATCATATTGCCGGTCCCTGCGACAAGGATCTGGTCCAGCTGCTGCAGAAGAACTACGTCCGGGACGGCATGAAATTCGAGCTGAATGCCCGCGTCAACGCCATCAAAGATGGAAAAGTCGTATGTCAGCGCGGGGAAGAGACCTTTGAATTGGAGACCGACTTGGTTTTGGTGGCTCTGGGACGGCGGCCAAACAGCTCCGGTATCGGGCTGGAAAATATCGGCGTCTTTGTGGAACACGGTGCCGTGCGGACGGACAACCAAATGCGCACCAATCTCCCGGGCGTCTATGCCGTGGGCGATGTAAACGGAAAATATATGCTTGCCCACACCGCCTATCGGGAAGCAGAAGTCGCCGTCCACACCATCTTGGGCGAAAAGGACACCATGAGTTACCGGGCCATCCCCAGCGTTCTCTACACAGTCCCCGAGCTCTCCAGCGTGGGTCTGACCGAAGAAGAAGCAAAGGCGCAGGGCCTGGATGTGGCGGTTGTCAAAATCCCCATGGCATACAGCGGCCGCTATGTGGCGGAGAACGAAAAGGGAGACGGCATTTTTAAGCTGGTAATTGACCGGAAACTGCGTACAATCGTAGGCGCGCAGGCTTTCGCCAATTATTCCTCCGAATTCATCGCAATCATCGGCGTGTTTATTGAGTTGGCTGTTCCAATAGACTTGGTGAAAAAGCAGGTTTTCCCGCATCCCACTGTAGCAGAGATCATCCGAGAAGCCGCTTGTCAGTTTAATTAAGTTTGAAGAAAGGGAAAGGAAAATACGGCCATGTCCAAGCAAATTCTGATTGATCCTCGCGTTCTGCGCGCTTCCGGGACAATTCATTTTGACGATATTCCAGTCAACCAGTACAAAAAAGAAGTAAAGGACGAAGTTGGGAATTTTACCAAGAGCCAGTTTATGAACATCTACCGGGACATGTGCTACATCCGGGAGTTCGAAACCATGCTCAACCTGATCAAGACCACCAGCGAGTATCAGGGTGTCGCCTATACGCACCCGGGCCCCGCGCACCTGGGAATCGGTCAGGAAGCCGCCTACGTCGGCCAGGCTTTCTGCCTCAATGAAGATGACTTCAGCTTCGGCTCTCACCGCAGCCACGGCGAAATTCTCGCCAGAGGACTCCACGCGGTAGAGACCATGGACGCGGGCAAACTGGACAAAATCATGACCACCTTCGCCGGCGGAAGAATCCGCAACGTGGTGGATGACGGAAAGAAGGACCTGCGCACTTTGGGCCGGGACTTCCTGCTCTACGGCATGATCTGTGAGACCTTCGGCCGTAAAAACGGCTTCAACAGCGGCCTGGGCGGCAGCATGCACGCCTTCTTCACCCCCTTCGGCATCTACCCCAACAACGCCATCGTGGGCGGCTCCGGCTCCATTGCCCCGGGCGCGGCCCTGTACAAGCTGAGCAACAAAAAGCCCGGCATCGTGGTCTGCAACATCGGCGACGCGGCCACGGCCTGCGGCCCCGTCTGGGAGGGCATGGTATTCAGCAGCATGGACCAGTACCGCACCCTGTGGGGCAAGGACGGCGGCGGCATGCCCATCATCTTCAACATCTGGAACAACAGCTACGGCATGGGCGGCCAGACCAACGGCGAAACCATGGGCTATCAAATGCCCGCCCGGATCGGCGCGGCGCTCAATCCCCTGCAGATGCACGCTGAGCGGGTGGACGGCTACAATCCCCTGGCCGTCATCGACGCGTACCGCCGCAAAAAGGAAGTCGCCAAGAAGGACGGCCCCGTCCTCCTGGAGGTGGTCACCTACCGCATCTCCGGCCACTCCCCCTCCGACTCCAGCAGCTACCGCACCAAAGAGGAAATCGCCCTCTGGGAGGCCGAGGACTCCATCAAGGAATACGGCCGGCAGCTGATCGACGCCGGTATCTGCGCGCAGAAAGACCTGGATGCCATTTGGGAGATGGTGCGGGCCGACATGCTGCGCAATATGAAACTGGGTATCGACGAGACCATCTCTCCCAGGCTGGATGTATTTGGAACGGAGCGCAACGCCATTGGCGATCTGATGTTCTCCAACCAGCACATCCGCAGCATGGACACCACCCGTCCCGCTGACGTCACCCTCCCCTATGAAGAGGGCCCCCGGGCCATTGCCTTTGCCAAAAAAGAGCGGAAGGGCCTGGACGCGGACGGCAAGCCCGTCTCCAAGAACAAGGTCTTTCAGATGCGCGACGCCATTGCCGAGCCCATGCTCAAGAAATTCTACGAGGACCCCACCATGGTCCTCTTCGGAGAGGATGTGCGGGACTGGGGCGGTTCCTATGCCGTGACCCGCGGCTTCACGGAGGCCATCCCCTACCACCGCTTCTTCAACACCGCCATCGCGGAAGCGGGCATTGTGGGCGCCGCTATCGGCTACGCCATGAGCGGCGGCCGGGCCGTTGCCGAGATCATGTACTGCGACTTCCTGGGGCGGGCCGGCGATGAGCTGTTCAATCAGCTCTCCAAATGGCAGAGCATGAGCGCGGGAGAACTGAAAATGCCCGTCATCGTGCGCATGAGCGTGGGGTCCAAATACGGCGCCCAGCACTCCCAGGACTGGTCCGCGCTGTGCGCCCACATCCCGGGGCTGAAGGTGGTGTTCCCGGCAACACCGTATGATGCCAAGGGCATGATGCAATCCGCCCTGAACGGCACCGACCCGGTCATCTTCCTGGAGAGCCAGCGGATTTACGACATTGGGGAGCAGTTCCATCCGGAGGGCGTGCCTGAGGAGGAGTACGAGATCCCCCTGGGCGAGCCGGACGTGAAGCGGGTCGGCTCTGATGTCACGATCCTCTCCATCGGCGCCACCCTCTACCGGGCCATGGACGCCGCCAAAATCCTCCAGGAGCAGTACGGGGTCTCCGCCGAGGTCATCGACGCCCGCTCCCTGGTTCCCTTTGACTATGATCCCGTCATCGCCTCCATCCATAAGACCGGCCGAATCGTAATTACGGGAGACGCCTGCGAGCGGAATTCCTTCATGCGGAACTTGGCCTCCAACATCGCGGAACTGGCCTTTGATGATCTGGACGCGCCGCCCGTGGTGGTCGGCTCCAAAAACTGGATTACGCCGGCCCACGAACTGGAAAAGGCGTTCTTCCCCCAGCCCGAGTGGATTGTCGATGCGATCCACCAGCGGATTCTGCCGCTGCCCGGCCATGTCTGCACCCGCAACTTCACGGAACTGGAGCAGATCCGGGAGAACCGTCTGGGCATCTAACCGCCCAGCGGCCGGTCTCGTCCGCGGGAAGGAAGCCTTGCGGCAAGCGGAGGGCGGATCGCTTTCCGCGCTCTGAGCCGCATCCGTCAAGGTATGCAGTCTTTCACAGGCAATGCAGCCCTTGGAGAGGGGCTATAAAAACTACTACTCTCACTCAAAGGAGCGCACTATGGAACTGTACTTAAATGAAGAACGGGCAGACGTCATTGCAAAATACCTGGATCTCTACCCCATCGACGGAATCACCACCAATCCCAAAATGATCGGAAGCCTGGGAAAAGTTCCCTACGAGGAAACCCTGCGGAACCTGCGGAAGGTCGTGGGCGGCAAGAAGCTGTTCACGCAGGTCACCGCCGAGACGTATGAGGACATTCTGCTTGAGGCGGAATACATCTGCTCCATCGCAGGCCGGAACACCTACATCAAGGTCCCCGCAAACGAAGTGGGCATCAAAGCGCTGAAAACCCTGCATGAACAGGGCTACCACACTTTGGGAACGCTTTGCTTCACCACCATTCAGGCGATGATGGCGCTGCAGGCCGGTGCGGATTACGTGGCGGTTTTGTACAATTATATGGTAAACGCGGGCTATGACGCCTCAAAGACGCTGAAGGACATTGCCGCCTATATTCGCGAGAGCGGCTGCCACGGGAAACTCATGGGCGTCGGTGTCCGCAGCCACCAGCAGTTCAGCGACTGCGCCGGCTGCGGCTGCCAGGCAATCAATCTCAATGCCGATAACATCACTGAGTGGATGCAGAACGAGCCGTCCGTGACCACCACCAGAGACTTCCTCAATGGTTGGGAGGCCACCTGGGGTCCCGGAGCAAAGATAAAGGACTTTATCAGCAAACCGTAATCATCGCCCAAAGAGCAAAGCCCCCGGTCCACGCCGGAGGCTTTGCTCACCATTGCAAGAAAAACAACTGCTAAAATTTACAAAATTGTGAAAATTTCATTTGACGGTTGAGCGGCTTTTGTGTTAACATTTTTGTTATGTTCAGGAGTTTGCTCAAGGCAGAGGGGTAACGTATGTTTGACATTTTATGTATTGGAGAAACAGCCGTTGATATTATCTGCAAACCGGTGTCCGAGTGTCTTTTTTCCAATGTCTGCAGCCCGGTGGAGAGCATTTCAATTCAGTCGGGCGGAGATGCCTTAAACAACGCCGTGGACCTTGCCAAGCTGGGAAATCAGGTTTGTTATGTTGGCCGAATCGGATTGGACGCCGGCGGGGAGTTTGTTCTGGGAGCGCTCCAGAACGCAGGCGTAGATGTCTCCCACGTAGTGCGCACCGATTGCCCCCATGCGAAAGTGAATCTCTTAATCAAGCCTGACGGCAACCGGGCTTTTTTCTATTACGGAGGAACCAGCCGGGAATTTTCCGCATCTGATGTGGACCCTGCCCTGTTGTCCTCGTGCAAAATTTTACAGGTGGGCGGCACGTTCCACTTGCCGGCATTCGACGGGGCGGGCGCCGCAGAATTGTTTCAAGCCGCCCAAAAGGCCGGGGTATTGACGTCTATGGACGTTACAAATGATTTCACCGGACGGTGGAATGAAATTATTTCCCCGTGCTATCCCCATTTGGACTACTTCCTCCCCAGCATCGACCAGGCCAAGCTCATCAGCGGATACCAGGACCCCAGGGATATCGCGGCTTTCTTCCTGGACCGCGGCGTTAAACACGTGGCGATCAAGCTGGGCGCCGAGGGCAGCTTCTACCAGTCGGGGAACAAGGCGTTTTTCTGCGGAACGTATCACGTCCCCGTGGTAGAAACCACCGGCGCGGGAGACGCCTTCTGCGCGGGGTTCCTGACCGCTCTTGTGCGCAACTGCTCTCCGGAGGAATGCGTATTGACCGCAACAGCAGCGTCAGCGCAGGTGATACAGGCCGTGGGCGCCAACACGGGCATGTGTTCCTACGCGCAGCTGCAGGCATTTATCCGGGAAAACCAGCCGCCAGAAATTCATTATGTAACGGATTAAAAATTCTAATCAAGGCCAAGCAATAAGGGATAGACGAGTATGAATGAGAGACAGTCTAAAATTTTATATTTCATTGAGAGCAAGGGCAGCGTGCAGATCAAGGAGCTGCAGGAGCTTGTGTCGGACTATACGCCCATGACGCTATGGCGTGACTTGGCCAAATTAGAGGAACTGGGTTACATCCGCCGTTACCGCGGAGGCGCTTCCGCAATCCGAAACCAGTTTACAGAACAGGAGCAGTCCTTTTTCTACCGGCTGAAAAAAAATGTCTACGAAAAAGAAGAGATTTCAAGGATTGCCGTGGGATTGCTGAATTCCTACCACGCCCTCTACCTGGACGGCGGAAGCACAACGTATTCGTTGGCCAAACGGCTGCCGGACGGGCATTTTACCATCATCACCAGCGGAGCCAATATCGCGGTAGAGCTCTCCCAGCGAAATGGATACAACGTAAATTTACTGGGCGGCCAGGTGATCGGCACGACCCTGGCTTGTTCAGGGCCTCAGGCAGAGGACATGCTCGGCAGCATGAATGTTGATGTAGCGGTGCTGTCCACATCTGGTTTTTCCCTGGAAAACGGATTCGCCAGCGGATATCTCAGTGAAGCGCATTTGAAAAAACGCGTCATTGAAAAAGCCTCTTCCTGCGTGATCATGCTGATGGATAAAGGCAAAATCGGAAAAGTCCAGCCGTTTACTTTCGGCCGTCCCAACGACATCGATGTCTTGATTACGGATGAAGAGCTTCCACAAAACGTCATGGAAGAGATGGGGAAACATCACGTAAAGGTGTTTTTTCCAAAAGATGGTTACGAGGAACAGGAGCGAAGGGCCTGGCTGGAGGAATTTTTGTCTACGCAAAAGAGGTATTCCCGTTCCGGCACCAATTGAATGTTAAATTTTTGAGTCTCATCTGTTAGAAAGCCCGTTGTGCTGAAAACAGATGAGACTCTTTTTCCCCGCAGGGAGCTCCTGTCAGGGTCGCTGCTTTGTTGCATATATAATTTTGAAAATCAGCGAAAAATATTTCATTTTGAAATTTTGCTTTTTAATATGTACATATCTGTACTGTCTCTTGCAATCGTGATAATCTCCTGATCTTTTTAAATTATAGTTGAAAAGTGTTATATATTGGTATATAATGCAGTTATAAAAAGTTATATAGGAGGCATGCCGTATGGATCTGTTTCATCAACCCTGGGAACTCATTCCCAGCCATGTCCGTGGAAAAGGAGGCCGCGAAATTGGAAGATTTCGCGGAGACCCCGCCGCAGTAGATTGTGCGGATGGATCTGAGTGCTGGGTCGGGGCCGTCAACACCGTTCAAGCGCCTCCTGCTGATCAGCCATACAAGGGATGCAGCCAGGTGATTTTGCCGGATGGCCAAGTCCTCTATTTATTCCAGGCAATCGCCATGGCGCCTCAAGAAGTTCTGGGGGAAAAACATATCGCACAATACGGAACGGGCTTAGGCGTTCTGGTGAAATTCCTGGATGCGCAGGTGCAATACCGCCTTCAATGCCACCCCACCCGGCCTTGGGCCAAGAAGATGTGGAACAGTGATTTCGGGAAAGAGGAGAGCTGGTACATCATCAGCACACGTGAGGACACCCGGGAACCCGCATACATTTTGCTGGGGTTCAAGGAGGGGATCACTCCCGAACTCTGGGAAAAATACTATCGCAAGGATGATACCGCAGCCCTGGAAAACCTCTGCCACAAAATCCATGTCAAGCCAGGCGACGCCTTCTTCGTAGGAGGAGGCTGCCCGCACGCAGTCGGAGCAGGCTGTCTATTGATCGAAGTCCAGGAGCCGTCCGATTTAACCCTGGGGGCCCGGCCATTTTATGCAGAGACCATTCGCGATGACGACGTGCCGGAAGACGTGTTTGATCGGCGCCTCCTCGGGGCATATATCTACGAAGGGCGCAGCTATGCTGACAACCTGAAAAAATGGGCCTCCAAGAAAACGTGTTTCCGCAAGGGTCCATGGGGTGAAGAAATCATTCTGATCGGGCCGGATCATACACAGTATTTTTCCGTCACAAGGCTGTCCGTACACGGTGAGGCAGCATTTTATCACACGGGATATCCCCAAATTGCGATTGTAGAGTCTGGCAAAGGCACACTGATTTGGGACGGGGGCTCCATGGAAGTCAGCCAAGCCAAAGAACTGTTTTTCCCGGTGGACATTCCAAATTTCCGCGTCGTCGGAGATGTTGATTTTGTCCTGTCCAATCCAGGCGGTGTTTCCTTCTCATAAATCCACATCAGAATTCGGAACCCAGGGAGAATTCAGCCCCATCAAGCCGGTTTTCCCTCCCCCATTATCAAAAAATAACTACACCTTTCGGTGTGGTTATTTTTTGGTACATCCGGAGGGGGTTGGACCTACTTTTAGTACGATTTTACTGTGACGCTACCGAGAACTGGTGGAACGTTTTGCTATAATAATCCCGTTTCGTTGAGGTTGCACCAATGGGCGGTATTATTTTTCTATGTTGCTATGTTCTATTCGATAGGATGTCCGATAGAACGTTCGTCAAAGACTTTTTAACAGGGGTGAAGTAAGCGTAAGCTTGTCCGATAGAATCGAATTTTTGTCCGATAGAACTATTATTCAGCGGAATATAGATAGTATTTTCGATATCGTCCAATGCCGTCAGCTTTAAGTATCTTCATGCTTACCATACCTACCAATTCGCGATTTGCCATTTTATCATCACCGACAGAGTTCATTCCGTTCAGCTCACGATAGGTGCTATTGTTAATGCCATCTTTATTATGATGCCGCAGGTAAACCAAACAGTTGAGTTGACGATCTTTTAGATTATATTCCCAGAAGCGTTTGAGCCACTCTTTGTCGTCCGCCGAAATAAAGGCAGACGTAAAAAGCGTAGCTTTGAAGGATTGCCCAGAAATATTCTCGAACATGGGAGCCTGAAGGCCAGCTTCGCGAATTGTTTGTTTGATAGTCCTAATCCCGCGAGCCTTTTGCTCCGTATATCCATTTTCCTTAAAGAAATTCATCACTAATGGGTTGCGTGTGACTGACTGGGTACTTTCAAGCTCGTCTATTGGCATTAGACTTCTGCCTGGATTGATTATCTCGATTCTATTCGCATAAATGTCAACTTGTATGCGTGAGCTATTCGTAGCATAATCTCTATGGACAATTGCGTTGGCGAGCGCCTCACGAATTGCGATCTCTGGGATAACTAAATAATCCTGACGTTTACCGTCTGGTCCAATCATTCCACGTACCGGAAGCTTACTCTTTATGAACGAAAAGGCACTTTCAAACTGGTCTATTACACACCCGTCAAACTCTCGACTATCTGTATAGGTGAGACTGGCATCACCAACGACTTTATCTATATCCGGATATTGAGTTACTGCAATATTCATTGTCGGCGCGACTACTTCTTTTAGAGCCAATTTATTCCCGAAGGCCAAGAGCCCGAATAGCGTAACTTTTCCGTCAACGACCACCTTTTGTTTCTGTAAAATTTCTTCTTCAGAAAAACGTTGATAAACGTTATTATTTCTTGAATTCAGTAAGTCGATATATTCTTTGATTTTACGATCGTCCAAAACCTCATGATAATCCACTTCATAAGTAAAAGTTTCTGCTCCGCCTTGTGCTGCTACTGCAAACCGCATAATATCTTCGTCGGTCGCCTTGATATTTGTGGATCCTACCCGAATATAGGTACCGTCCCTGACTCCTCTTCTCTTTGAATAAAGTGGACGCATAATGGCTGGAAGTGGATCAATAATTACAGCTACATGATTCTCTTCAATACTTATTATCGGTACAATTTTATGATTAAAGCCCGTATTACACAAGCTAACAAAATTCTTCTGTAGAGAGTCCAATTCTTTGCTTGAAAGGCCGGTTTCTTCGCCGTCATCTTTCACACCAAATAGAATCTTTCCGCCATCGGTATTTGAAAAAGCGCTAATCGACATCCAGGCATTCTCTGGCAATTGTCCGTGATTGGCACTTTTGAACTCCAATCGTTCACTTTCTGGGTCTAATATTCTGCTTGCCATACCTCTACATTATAGCATATTGATTACCACCTGCGACAAACCGTGAACTACCTTATGCGATTTGAATCCCCTATCTCCAATTAACAGAGGTATATGATTGGAGTCCTGAATGAGGGAAGTGAAAAAATAGTTTGTAAAACTTAAGAAAAGAGGGGAACGAACCCCCCATTTTTTGTTATCTCTGTTATTCTCTATATTTCTCCATAACCACTTTTTAAGGCTTTTAATCGGCATTTATTAGGTATTATAGAATTGATGTTGTTTAAGTTATTGGTAACAATTGGTGTGAGTTGAATTATCAGTATCACTATTAGTTGAAAGCTGATGCAGGCGTGTCTATATATAATATAGCGCGAAAATGAGGGTAACGATATCCGATTTTGACGTCCTAACACATAACTTTAGAGCAAGATTTCCTATGGGAAATTCTTGCTCTGAAGCTTTTTAGAAATAAAATTATAACTTTGCATATCCTGTAACAATAAGGTGCAGCGGGCAATCGCACAATATATAGCATGTATTCGTAAAATATATACTATATATTGAATTCTTTGCTTGTAAATATGCTGTATCTATGATATACTTTATCACTGTAGTAGGTTACAAGGAGCGATTAGGATATGTCGAAAACTATGGCAGCATTTTATGAAGACCCTCCATACTTAGAAGCATGGAATCGTATTCAGCGGCAGATAGATTCGATGACCCAGCCTTTACTGAATATACAACAGAATTATGCGGCATTGACAAGAAATCTCTCTGCCGTGTTAGATTCACCTGCAATCCAAAACATCAATAGAATGTGTAAGGCGTTTGATAGTCAGTCCATGTCAGCTCTATACCGTACCCAGGAAATTATAGAAAAGATCGACACTTCTGGAATGGTGGCTGCCCTTAGGCAGTACCAGGCTACTATCGACTCTTTTATGCCAAAAGACTTTCAGACGCAGCTCAGCATGCGGCTTGAAGAATGGTCTCGTGTTGTGTCAAAAGTTATTCCGTGTCAAATCGAGCCTTTAACTGAGGCAAGAATAGCGGAACTAACCAGACTGTCGTCACTGGCAGAAGAATATACCAGAGATTTTAGGGATGAGTCTGGTATCCTGTCCGAAGGTGAACAAGAACTTGTGGCAGGAGAGGTAGAAGAAATTCTTCATTCGGGGAAAAATTGGGATCAGCGTTTCGCAGAACGAATGAAGATTCTTTCTCAGACCCATCCATCTATTGTATGGGTACTTGTGTATGTGTTTCTCCCAATTTTAATTAGTATTATTGCCAATATAGCCTCGTCTGCAATAGGGCAAGCTTTATCCTCAGCTAATATATATGAAGAGCCACACTCTTCTTCTCAGGTAGTGTATCATATTGAACTAAAGGAAAGAGTTGTGGTGATAGGAGACGCTCCCTATTACTATGAGGTTGAGATACATGATGAGTCCTCTGGGAATTGTTATACAGGCTATGTCAGCAAGAGGTCTATTTCTCTGATGGAAAGCGAGGAGAAATAGGCCGGACTGGCATAGAAGCAGACATCTTCTCCATCACAATCCCATCTATTTCCTGCTCCAGTTCCGTCACTTTCTCCTGTAATGACAAAATGTGGGCGTCGAGGACCGGTTTCCTCAACGCCCACATTTTTTGCAGTTTTACAAGTTTCTCCCACTCTTTAATACGACTATCCCGAACCGCCGTGAGATACTCCCACACCATGTCGTCCAGCGTTTCCTCGTGGATACGGTGGGAGCTGCAATAGCTTTTTCCACTCCGGTGGTAGCCCTTACAGACATACTCCACACGCCGCTTGCTGTTCCAATACCGAATCATTGGGACGAAGACATTGCCGCACTCCTGGCACCGGAGCAGCCCGGCATAGCGGTGCTTGGAGCGGTTTCCGTTGGCTGGCCGGGCCCGGCCTTTCAGCTGTTGCTGAACCAGTTTCCATATATCCGGCTCCACGATGACCGGGAAGAAGTTTTCATGGCGGTACCATTCCGCCTGCTCCAATCGCTTCGCCTTGCCACCATGGGTCTCGGACCGATGGTTGATAAGAACACCAGTATAGGCCTCTTCGGTAAGCACATTTTTTACACTGGCATATGTCCAGAGATAGCGATTATCTCTGGTTTTATACGCAGCCCGCACTTCTCGTCCGCATTGTTCAGCCCGTAGCTGCGCCGGGGTCTTTCGTCCCAAATCATTGAGCCTGCGGGCGATCTCCTTCTGTCCAAAGCCATGTAAGTACAGAGAATAGATCATCCGTACGGTTTCTGCTGCCTCTGGGTGGAAATTAACCATGTTGGTGTTGCGATCTTTCCAGTAGCCAAAGGGAGGAGTAATCACAATGCCTGCTCGCTGCTTCTGTCGGTAACCAGTGCGGATCTTCTTTCCAATATCCTTGGCGTAGTAGTCATTCATCAGGCCACGGACGCCGATGACCAGATCATCCTCATCTGAGGTGGTGTCCAGCCCTTCCGTGACAGAGATCACCCGAACACCGCGTTCCCGCAGGTAGTCGATGAAAAGGGCCGTCTGCGTCCTGTGCCGCCCCAGACGGGAGAGATCCTTGACGAGGACAGCGTCCAGCCTGCCAGTATCCACAGCCGCCGTGAGCTCATTTAGCCCACGGCGGCTGAAATTCATACCGCTAACATTATCATCAGAGGATAATCCTATGATTTGGTGCCCCTGCCGCTCCGCAAAGGCTCGGCAGATCTCCTGCTGATTCAGCAGGGAATTCATCTCGCAGTCGTCGTCATTGGATAACCTGGAATAAATCCACACTCTCATTCTTCTCCCCCGTTTTCCCAGAAGTCACTCATAATGATGCGGCCCAGCCGCTCGAAGTCGTAGTTTTGAGAGAGATAACAGTCTGTTTGCTCCCCATTTTCGTAGATATCCAGATGATCCCGGAAGGGAGCCTTCAGGCAGATGGTCAGCGAGAGTTTTCCATCTTCCTCGTGGACATAGATTTTATCCACCAGCAGACGCAGATGGGCTTCGGTCAGATGCCCCTCTTTCAGGATGTCATCCATCATAGTGATGTCCCGCTTCAGCTTGGCCTGCCGGCTGCGCAGAGTTTCCTCAATATTTTGCAGTTCTTCGATCTGCTTTTGGGCCGCCGCAATCTCGGCTTCCCGTTTCTGGATCATCCGGTCATAGCGCTCGGCATTGGCTTTGTCCCGAATCCGTTCCATCAAGATGGCCTCCATTTCTTCCTCCAGCAGGGTGATTCGCTCCTGCTGCTTTTTGATCTGAGCGGTAGCGGCACTGGCCTTTGGCTGCCATTGGTCAATCAGCTGCTCCATAGTCTGGAAATTTTCCTCATACATTTTCTTGGTTCGGATCAGTTCCTTGGTGATGAGCGCATCCAGGATGCGCTCATCCACCGTGTGGGAGGAGCAGTATTCCTTCCCGTACCTGTGATAGGTGTCGCAGCGATACTCCACCCGCTCTCCGCTTTTCGTATGGATCCGTTTTCCCACAAAGGAGCGGCCGCAGTCGTCACAGCGCAGGAGGCCTCCATACCGCAGGATACTCTGACTGGCGCCGGCCCGGACATTTCGTTCCTTTCGTTCCGCCAGCAGCACCTGAGCCTGCTCCCAGATCTCTCTGGATACAATGGGCGGGAAGAAGTTCTCGTGCCGGAACTGCTCCTCGGGTTCCGTGAAGCGGAAAGTCTTGTTGATCTTGTTGCGCTCGCTTTTGTGGCAGATCAGCGTACCGATGTAACTCTCATCTTGCAGAATGCGGCCCACCATCCTCCCATCCCAGAGATACCTTTTCAAGATGCCGTCCTGGGTATTGGGCGTGTGCTTGTTCAGAAGTCCCAGCTGCGTCAGCGCCGGGGTTTTCCGCTTTTGCTCATTGAGCATTTTGGCGATCGTCTTGAGACCATGACCGCCAATGTAGGCTGTGAAGATCATCCGGACTGTTTCAGCGGCTTCCTCCACAATGACAACCTGTTTGGTGTTCTTATCCTTGAAGTATCCAAAGGGCGGGGTCATGACGATGCCCTCTTTTTGCTTCTGACGATATCCCGTGCGGACTCGTCGGCTGCCGTCCCGGGCGTAGAAGTCATTGACCAGTCCCTTGAATCCAATGATGAGATCATCCGCCTCATTGAAGGTGTCGATATTTTCCGTGGCGGAGAGCACCCGGACATTGTGCTCCCGCAGATAGTCGATGAACAGAGCAGTCTGGGTGCGGTGCCGCCCCAGACGGGAGAGGTCTTTCACTACGATGGCCTCGATCCGCCCGGCTTCCACCGCCTCACAGATCTGATCGATTCCCGCCCGGTTAAAATGCATTCCGCTGACATTGTCATCGAAGGATTCGCCCACGACTTCGTGTCCATTGGTAACGGCGTAGTGGTAGATAATATTCCGCTGGTTGCTGAGGGAATTGAGTTCCTTGTCCTCATCTCTGGAGAGACGATAGTAGAGCCAGACTTTCACTCACGGCACCTCCTCTCGAATGGAATTGATTTTGCAAGCAGAACATATCACAGGCATCTGTGAATAGCCATGAAAAGAACTCAGTTCTGATTCGATTCTACAAAACCAACAATCTGCGCCTGCGGTTTTGTGAAGGGATTGTCCACGACAAGATAGTCGTGGATCAGCATTTTCAAAAATGCGTCAAATTGTGTATCGTTCCCCACATAGGAATACATGACACTGGATAGTTCGGGTTTTGTCGTTCTCTTTCCCATAGGCTCCTTTCCGCCCAATTCGGGCTGTGTTGACATGCAGAGATTACATGCTTTGTTTCCAAGTAAGTTCGTCTTCGTGATCGTCCTCTCTGTGGCCCATGGCGATCTTTAATTCCCGCTCTTGGAGCAGTACCTTGCGGTCTGTATGCTGGCGCATGGCGGTGGCGTCCCTTACGGGATCAGCAGCTTGATCACACTCCAAAGAGCGGCCAAGCCGGACCAGATCACCTGCAAGACCACCATAGCCACCATGGTGCCCAGCAGGATCAGGGCCAGCCATATCACGACCGACATTGCTGTTCTCAAACTGGGCGGAGAGATAGAGAGTTCTTTCTTCTTCCCAGCCTGTTGCAGTAGCCGCTGTACTTCCGCCATACCTCGCGTCAGTGCCTCCATCTGCGCCTGGGCGGGGCACGGCTCCCTCTGGCTGGAACCCCCCCGCAGAAGGGCTGTGTGGGCCGCTGTGTGCCGCTCCAGCTCGTCCAGCCGATAGAGCAGCTCCTGCCATTCCTCTTTGCTGGGACAGGTTTGGGTTGGTATCGCGTTCCGCCGCTTCAATTCCTCCATTGGCAAGCGCTGCCCGGATTCGGAACTCATATTCCATGACCTCCTTGGTGTACCTCCGATCGTGGAGCCGGTCGTCCCGGCACTTCATTCCTGTAGGCGTGGTGTAGGTAATGTTCTTCCGGCTGTCCGTCCACCGCACCTGATACCCTTCACTCTCCATCAGAGAGATGAATTCTTCCCTGGTGGAAGCGTACCGCATGCACTGGTCGATGGTATTTATCAGCCGGAACTTCCAGCTCTCACCCTTGGCAGCGGAGCGGTATTCTCTGGCGCTCATACCTTTTGCTTTTCTCTGTTGTTGCTTCGGCAAAACGGAAAGTCTGTATTTCAGGCAGAGTCCATCGGAGAGTGTGCGCAGACCGCTCAAGGTGTTTGGTCCCTGGCGGAGCATCTTCCCGGACTTATAACAAACCGCGTTCACAATGAAATGGGAGTGGATGTGTTCCGCATCGATATGAGTGGCGATGAGCACCTCACTGTCCGGCCACGCCTGCTCCGCAAATTCCCGAGCCACCTGGTGCGCCAAAGCTCCGGTGATGTTCTCGTTCGGGGAGAAGGACTGAACATAGTGATAGAACCAGATTGGGCTGTTCTTTCGGTGCATCTGCCGGGTGGCAAGGAACTCCTGGGCGGCCAGCTGGGGTGTGCAGTTCTGTCCGCTGACCAGTTGCCAGCCGTCCTCCTGCTCTGTTTTCTGCTTTTGGGACACATAACCTGCCACACCGCGAAGTGCTCCGACGGATTGCTTCTGGTATTTGATAAATGTGACAGTTGCCATCAGCGCACCTCCCGGTCAGTCAGTTCCTGCAATTTCAGATAGACCTGGCTGAGCGATTGCCACGCATCCCCCAGATGTACCTCTTTGATCCTGCCCATGTTGCACAGCACCACCAGCTGATTGATGCTGCGTCCGATGCCCTTGAGTTCATGGGTGATCTCTTTCAGTCCATCGATCACCACCACTCTGTGCCGCAGAGCTGCCGCGCGCACATAGGCACCCACCGGCATCTGGGCCGTTTCCGCTTTTGCTGCGATGCTGTCGTACTGCTCCTGCGTGAGCCGAAGCGTGATCCGCACTTCCTTTTTCTGTTTCATGCGGCACCTCCGTTCTCAAAGTGGGTCCGGGCTTCCGCCCGGAATCCGCCGGTTTCCGGCGGCGCCCAGTCCGACAAAGTCGGACGAAGGCTCTGCTTGCCCTCCCAAATGGGAGGAATCCGCATCCCCGGCCCTTACTGTGCTCTCTTCAGCGGGTCGATTATCGAAGACAGGGTCGATAGGGACGATTTCTCCGGCACCCTCCAAATCGACACTATCGGCACGGTGCAGTTCGATCACGCGTCTTCCGTTGCTGCGGCGAATCACTGCCGTAATTCCAACTTTTCCTAGAGCTTCAGTGCTTTGCAGGATCATTCTGGAGATTTTCTTAGGTGTGATTCCTTCCATTCTGTCAGGGTCAATTTTCGCAGAGAGCTCCGTGGGAGTGCCGATAAATGTTGTTCTGGCACTCATAAATGCAGAGAGAAGAATGACAATCCGTTCCTCCCGCAGCACAGGCTCTTCTCTGCTGTCCGAGACCAGCTCCCACACATTATCGCTGCTGCGCTGGAGCGTCAGCTCCCGGTACTCGATGTCACGACCGACACAGGTTAGCCTGGCCTTGCCGCTGCCGCGCCGTTCTTCCACCAGAGTGAAGCTGGAATCCACCGCACCGCTGATGGCCGTGGTGCCGGAGATCCGGTGAAATACATCCTCTGCACCTTCTTTCCGCAGATGGTGGATGAGCAGGATGGCGATGCCGTGCCGATCCGCCAGGTGCTTCAGCACCGACAGATCCCGGTAGTCGTTGGCATAGGTAGCGTCGTGGACTGGTCGAACCATCTGCAGGGTATCGATGATGACCAGCACGGTGTCGGGGTATGCGGTGAGGAATGTTTCTACCTGCTCCTCCAGTCCCTGACCGATGAGCGCGCACTCTGTGCAGAAGTGGACGCTGTCCGGTGCGTCCTCGGTGATCTCAAAGAGCCGGTTCTGGATACGGAGAACGGAGTCCTCTAGACAGAGGTAGAGGGTGGTACCCTGTTTGGTGGTCATATTCCAGACCGGTTCTCCTTTGGCTACTGTCACCGCCAGCCACAGAGCCAGCCAGGATTTGCCCACCTTCGGGGAACCTGCCAGGATGTGCAGACCCTGCGCAAGCAGGGTGTCCACCACAAAACAGACAGGCTGAAGAGGCTGAGACATCAGGGTGGCACCATCCACGGTTTTCAGAGTTTTCATATTCTCCCCTCCTTTAGATATTGTTTTTATATAATTTATTTTCTATCTTAAGTTAACACACTTCTTGACTTTTGAAAATAGGTAATGTATAGTTTTAATACATACACTATATTGCCGCAACTAGATTCTCTACCGGAGGGAACTGCTATGGCTGTTCTGGGGAAAGATGTATTCGATCTGTATCGCCCCCACACCCACACCAAAATTCAGTTTGGAGATAAGGGCTACTGGGTAGAGTGGGTTACTGACTGTCTGCCCTATGGAGCAACCCTTACTGAGATTCTTAACTGCAGCATCACAGATTACAGTGCCAGGCTATCCGCTGTGGAGCAGGCCGTCGCAGCTCATGACCCGGAGCTGCTATCGGAACAGCTGGAGGCACTGATGTGTGCCTTTATGGAGCTTCCTCTCTATCGGCTGTATATTCTTGAGCCGGACGCTATAGAGTCAGATTGGTTTTGGAAATCGATCGAAGCAGGACAACCACCGGATCTGATTGCTGAAATGCTAAAAGACCCGGACGCATTTCTGTTGAAATACATCCGGGCCAGAGACGACATTTTATATATTCAAGAGCGCTACGGCTGGTTTCTGGAGTCCCTGTTTGAGGGCCAGCCATTTGAAAAGAAAAAGGGCCAGAAGAAGATTCCTCTGGCCAAGCAGCTAACAGATCATTTTTTGGAAGCTCTGGTCAGCGGCGTCAGCTTAGGGGAGGATAATCAGATTGATGCTCCTCAGGTGAATATTCAGTACGCTGTACTGGAGCAGGAAGGCCGCCAACCGGAACTGGTGGAAAAGATGTACTTTGACCGTCTGTTGGACTTCGTCTATGTGGAACTGATGCGCGGGATGCAGAAGGGCTTTGTCCCCAAGCGCTGTGCCAATTGCGGCCGGTGGTTTCTCCAGTATCCAGGAGCTACCTATGCTTACTGTGATGGACCGGCCCCCGGTCAGGAAGATAAGACCTGCCGGGAGATTGGTGCAACGGCCAGTTTTCAGGATAAGGTGCGCAACAACGAGATCTGGAAGCTGCACCAACGGGCCTATAAGAAGTACTTTGCTCGCACACGCAAGGGTACCATGAGCAAGCCGGAGTTTGAAAAATGGGCCCGGGACGCAGAGCGATTGAGAGACCGGGCGCTGAGAAGCTATGAAAGATCACAGACACTTGAGGAGAAAAACCTGATCCTGGAGAAATTGAAAGCGAACCTAAATTGCGTGTGAGAAAAGGAAATAGTCAGGTAGCATATTGTGCTGGTTTTTACTCCTCACATAAAATTTTTGGCACAATCAATCAAAGCGGACATCCATTTCGGTCTTATCGCACCGAGACGGATGTCCGCTTTCGTAGTGGTTCAGTTCATTTGAGAGTTCCCAGGCCAATTTGAATCCGCAGAGAAAGCTGTCTATGGAGCGTTCCTCTGCAATCAGATTTTGGGTATCAATGATCCGCAATACTAATTTTCTCTCTGGTTTTTCCAGCCGCTCAATCAGCTGGTGGTGGCAGGCCTCGATTTCCTGCTCGGCCTCCTCCATGGGCAGAGGTGTGTAGAATCGATCATACAGTAGCTTCATGGTGTCGTTCATGTGTCTCGCCTCCTTGCAGCAAGACACCATATCACAGAGGCGCCAGAATATCCAGGGGAAAGCAAAGAATCGCCTTGCACAAAACAACGGCGTCAATTCTTCGATAAAAAAGTCAGAAAAAGGAAAAGAGTGACAGCCGTTGTCCACGATACGTGCTATAATGGGTGTACATCAGTCCTCAAAGGCCAGAAATTTTTGCGGCGCCACATCCAGTGCTGCGGCGATGTCAAACAAAGTGTCCAGGGACAGTGCCTTGGAAATGTTCGGCGCCTCCAGGTGACCGATATACGCAGGGGTCAGACCGACCTGCTCTGCCAGCTCTTCCTGGGTCAGCCCCCGGAGCTTTCGGTAGTAAGCGATCTTCAACCCGATCTGGCGGTATTGTTCAGCATAGACGGATTTCATAGTCGATTCCTCCATATGCAACTATGGTAGCGAATCGCGACAAAAATTGACATGAGTTTGCAAATATATTATCATATCTAGTAAATAGTAATATATGCTTGTGAGCACATGATGATTCATGGAGGGTCGTATGGACGGCACAGCAGTGAAATCAGAGCGGTTGCTGCAGATCTATTCCCGGCTGGTCAGCGGGGATGTTCTTCCGAAAAAGGAACTGGCGCAGCAGTTTCACGTCACGGAGAGGAGCATCCAGCGTGACATGGAGTCGCTGCGCTGTTTTTTCGCTGAACAGGGGCTGCGGCAGGATATCGTCTACGACAAGGGAAAGCGTGGCTACAAACTGGAACAGCCTGCTCTGCCATTGCTGAACAACAGCGAGATCCTGGCGGTATGCAAGATTCTGTTGGAGAGCCGCTCCATGCGCCGGGATGAGATGCTGCCGATTCTGGACAAGCTGATCTCCTGCTGTGTGCCGGAGCAGAGCAAACGGGCGGTGACAGAACTGCTGGCCAACGAGAAGCACCACTACATTGAGCCGCACCATGGTCAGCACATTCTCCCTGGACTGTGGGAAATTGGACAAGCGGTACAGGAGCACCGGGTGATGGAGATCGAGTACGAGCGCATGAAAGAACCTAAATTGGTACGCCGCAGGGTGCTTCCGGTTGGGATCATGTTTTCGGAGTACTACTTCTACTTGACCGCTTTTCTGGAAGATAAAACGGATTTTGACAACCCAGATGATCTGTTCCCCACCATCTACCGCATTGACAGGATCCGGTCTTTCAAAATCCTGGGTGAGCACTTCCAGGTCCCTTACAAGGACCGCTTTCAGGAGGGGGAGTTTCGCAAGCGGGTACAGTTCATGTATGGCGGCAGGCTGGAACGCATCCGCTTCAAGTATACCGGCCCGTCCATCGAGGCGGTGCTGGATCGCTTGCCCACGGCGGAGATCATGTCTCAGGACAAGGAAGGCTGGACTGTGGAGGCAGAGGTGTTTGGCAAGGGCATCGAGATGTGGCTGAGAAGTCAGGGAGAGTATGTTGCCAGAATAAATACCTGAAGAAAGGAAGAAATGGAGGGGCGGCATTGAGCAGATATGATGAACTCAGACGGGAGAAACGTCTAATCGACGAAGAAGCGCGGTCTATTTCCATGGAGCTCAAACGGATCGAAGTCGAGGCCTCTCGGGCGAGCTATATTGCCGGACATGCGGAAGAGGCCCTTTCCAACATCGACCGGGAATTTGAAGAGGCCACACAGCTACAAAAAAGTGACATGGCTGTTCTCTTCTTGGCAATTGCCCTCCAATGTGTCAGGCAATATTTTCTCACAAAATTTCCAGAGCGTTTGGATGATCAGACCGCCGCTCAAAAAGTAAAAACGACAGAGGAGCATTCAAACCGTGGGACGACACTATATCACCCATCTTTAGAGGAGATCATATCTTGTCCGGTTCCGTTCGATGCGAACATCGGCAGTAATGGCGCACTTGCGGGTGGAGGTTCACTTGGGCACCGGGCTACTGCGATCGGACATGATCCTGTCATAGGATTGGTAGTCGGAACGGCAAATATCACGACTGCCACTCTGACGACATGGGATTTCCAGTCATATCATATCGAGACTCGAGACCTCATTACAAAAACTGGAAGAAATATGGGGCCTCGGGATTGTTTTGCAGGGGAAGCAGATACAGCAGAAGTCTTTTATCATACCTCCGAAAGAACCCTGCATGAGGGTATTGGGGGAAAAGAGGCTGTCTGCGCTGCACTGTGTAAAGAAATTGAACATCTCCGATCCGATATTGGCTCCACAAAAAGCTTGCCATTTCCGGTCGTTTCACATTTTTCACCCAAAGTGGCAAGCCGGCTCGCGGAATATGGAATCGATTTTGGAAACGTCGTTCAGGTGTCAAAACAAGCGGGGCTATCAGCTTTTATCAACTTCGTGATCACAAAGCTGCACGGACTCTTACTTTTATCGGAGGAAAGCGAACAAGATATCGACTTTTTTGAGGCGCGTACCCGTAAAATATTGCTGTATTCCAACACGATTGCCTCCGCCAGCAATCTACTGGGAGTTGGTGCAGCCGAGGCGGTCGCCTTTTATACAGAAAATTCTAAATTAGCTGAGCAAGGGCTCCAATACCTAGATATTGGCGGACTTATTGTAACAACACATCGCCTTATTTCAGATCGGATATTTATTCGAAGAATTAAACAGGAATTTTTGGAAAATCACTGGTATGAAACCGTTATGGATCAGATGGGAGGAGAAACAGAATGAGCACACGAGATTTTGAGGCTGGAATGGCAGCCGGAGCGAAGCCCTTTGAGACAAAGTTCAGCCAACAAGCATCGGACATACGGAAGATCGGTAAGGATATGGAAAAGTGGCGCAACCGATACGGCTCGATGATGGATGTAATTCTTGACGATTTGGGGGATCAGGAAAAACAGCGTATCTATAGGATCCAAACCAAACTGGATCCCGCCAATATGGGTGAAAGCGAACAGGAGCTGTTGGTCTGCATTCTGTATACAGTGGCGCGGCATACCGAGGCCACGGACACGGAACGGAACCGCCTGCGGCAGAAGTTCCTGCACGGTGTAGAAAACTATCTGGGCATCACTCGCCCTCAGAGCATGAAAGAGATCTCTGATCTGCAGGAACCCATCGAAAATATCGACAGGAAATCTGAAGAGAAAACCATCCTGCAGGTGCTCTCAGAGTATCTCTATCTGACCTATGGAAATTATGCTTTTATGGACGAGGATCTGGTGGTCCGATATTTTGCCGCCGTTGCGACCCCTGATTTTCTGGAAGAGATCCAGGAGAGCATCGATGAGCAGTTCCGTGCCGTGGGGCCGGAGGGATTGGCAGCGAAGTACCAGGATCTGAAAGCCGCCAAAAGCGCTGAGGCGGAGGCTGAAAAGGCTCCTAAGCTCCGGATCTATGTTGAGATGCCCAAAATGGGAAAAAAGAAAGATCCTCAGACTGAGGAGGAGAGCAAGAGCGCTAAAAGACTGAAGGCGCAGCTGCAGAACAATAGGTACCCCCGGTGTGACGCACCAGTAGATGTGGACTTCTGCGTGTACTATCCCACGAGCCCGGATGCGGATAGCATCAGAGATGCCTTTAAAAATGACTTTTCAGTTAGGCCGCTCTACAGGCAGTATGGCTGCGAGATTTATTGCAAAGGCAGTAGTATCTTCTTGAATTATGCGCTGCCTGAAAATATGAGCGACGCGCTGCGGGAAGGGATCGTGGAGCTTTATGGAAAGTACAGTACCTGCGCCTTTGATCCAGAAATATTGCAATGGGAAGAGGACCATAAGTCAAAAGAAAAAGAGAAATATCTGGCATATAAAGCAAATGCATTGGTGGACTTGGCTGCTCAAAGTGTCAAGAGAGTTGCGCAAAAGGGAATGCATACGGAGGATAAACGCCTTCCGATCGCCATTGGGAAAAAAGCCGGCGGGACAGTTCTACGAGGCATTCAGATGGCTAGCACAGGGGGAGCAAAAGTCATGTTAAAAGCAGGCAATCTCGTTGAAGCGGCAGGGGACAAGGCATCCGTTAGATCTATCAATGCACAGTTTGATAAGAAAATTTTACCCAAGATCCAGAGAGATCTGCTGATGTTTAAACTTCTGGAACTATTGGAGAACGGTACGATCACAACGGAATAAGGATCTATCACTAAGGTGACATCACCTTTAGGTTCTCGTGCAGCGATGCGTGTGGGTTCGAGTCCCTTCAGGCGCACCAAAAAAGAAAGGCATCTGCTGAAAGCAGATGCCTTTCTTTTTTGGGGTTCCGCCGCCCAAAGGGCGGCTCCACCCTCCGGTGATTGGAATGCTCGGGCGAAGCACCCGCAAGGGGCACACCGCATCCGTAAGGCGGCAAAGCCGCCAACGGCTGCGCGGTGAATTCGCCCTGCGCCGAGGTTTTGCCTGCGGCAAAACGCTCGTACGGCGCAAATGCGCCGCCGGCCAGAAGGCCGGTTTGCCAGTTCTCCTGCTGCTGTCTCAATTATGGAAAATATCGATTTTAATCGCCCCTTGCAAAAGAGGAGGACATCCGTATGGATGCCCCCCTCTTTTGATGTATTCAGCAGGTGTGGCGGTTTTCGTAATCCACGATCGCGTCCACCTTTTTGCCGGAGCGCTCGTTGTACTCGTACGTGCAGCTCAGGTACGCGGCGATCAGTTCCTTTGCCAGCATATTGCCCGTGACCTGACTGCCCAGCGTGATGATGTTGCAGTTGTTGGACAGGCACGCCCGCTTGGCGGAATAGACGTTCAGTACGTTTGCCGCATAGGCGCCCTTGACCTTGTTGGCCGCCAGCATGACGCCGATGCCGGTGCCGCAGAACAGGATACCACGGTCAAATTCCTTCGCCGCCACAGCCTCCGCCGCCCGGATGGCGACGTTGGCATAGATGGGATCGTCGCTGCCGAAATCCGTCACCTCATGGCCCAATTCCCTGACGAATTCCATCATTTCCTGCTTGAATGCGGCGGCATTGGGGTCGCAAGCCATTACAATTTTCATTGGAAACCCTCTTGTTCTCTAGAGAATACCGATGACTGGCTCAGTCAAACTTCTGCCCTTCCAGCGGGTACTGCGGGCAGCCGAATTTCTTTGCCCACCAGCTGGTCATCAGGGGAGCCAGGATGCAGCTGACCACCACAGACGCGGCCACCTGGACCGTCGCCGTCTCGGCAACAGCCGCCAGAGAGGGATCCACCACCGCGATGGCCGCCGGGACGGCTACGGCGTTGCCGGCCGTGGTCGCCACGCCCCAGGCCGCATACCCGGGACGGCGGCTGATAAAGCGGTCGCACAGGCAGATGAACGCGCCGCCGATGAACACCGTGGTGAGGCCCAGGACGATGCCGGAGATGCCGCCCTTGACCACATTGACCAGATTGATGCCGGTGCCCAGAGCAAAGCCGATGATGGGGATGATGGCGGAGCCCATGGGAGAGAACAGGTCCCGCATGTCGTGGTCCAGATTCCCGATGATCATGCCGGCGGCCACGGGAATGATCGCCGCGATCAGGGACTGGAAGGGAATGTCCGCCAGACCGGAGGCGCCCAGCGCCACCAGAGTGAAGAAGGGGCCGTCATTGAGCGCCAGCAGGGGGAAGCAGCCGGCGTCCGCACGGTCGCCGTAGTTGCCCATCAGTGTCAGATATACGCTGCCGTTGCTGTTGGTGACTGCGCTGATGATCGCCAGGGAGGACAGGCCCAGGAAGCCGGCGGAGCCGAAGATCTTGCCCACCAGAATGCCGAGGCCCGCACCGATGATAAACTTCGAGATCAGGAGCACGCCGCCGCGCTTGAGCACCTTGCCCATGTCGCCGACCTGCAGGGCGGTGCCCATGCAGAACAGCTGCGCGCCCAGCAGGGTATTGGTGCCTGCGCTGGAGAACACCGCCTGCGTCAGTCCGCCGATCTGCCAGATATTCGGGAAGATCGTGGTGATGATGCTGCCCAAAAGGAGCGGGACTACCATCATTCCGGCAGGAACCTTTTTCAAGAACTTCATAATCATAAATACTTCCCCCTTCTTTTTTCTCTCGCTTTTCTCTGTTATCTGTTTGCTTCCAGCAAGATCCTGTTTACAATGTCGATGCCCACCTCGTCATAGCCGCAGAAGCCGCCTTTGACGACCACCGGCATGCCGTCATAAGAGCCTGCCAGCCGACCTACATCGATCTGGGGAACGATGTTGTCCACGGCGCGGATATAGGCAGTCCCGATCATTTTGCAGACGCTTTCCATCGTGTCGCCTCCGGTCAGGAGCAGTCCCGCGATGCGATCGCGCCCAAATTCACGCAAAACGCTGTCGGTGATCTCCGCCAGGCCGCGGTTGATGCGTGCGGAGCTCTCACCCTGCGCATAGCCATGCCGTTCGTCCTCCTCCCTGAGATTGACCAGGGAGTCGTGGAGCGCCGTCTCCACCAGGAGCACCTTCGGAGGATTGGGCGCGCGCAAAACGCTGCGAAGTTGGACGAGGGTCTGCGTGACCTCCGCCGTGTGTTCCTCCTCGTCTCCCAGGAGGCGGTTTGGCGATACGCTGACGCGCACAGACGCCGGCTCCGCCTGGAGAAGAAGCTCCATCTGTTTCTTCGTGTACGGATTTGCGGAGCCTGCAATGATCAGTGCGGTCTTTCCCTTTGCCGGCTCCGCAGCGTCCTTCTGCGCTGGCTTGTCCTCGCTGGCGATCCCCCGCGCGACTGCGAGCTTCATGGTAAAAGCGCCCGGATCTACCGCCAGGATGTTCCAGTTCAGTTCCACGCAGGCATTGGCGATCTCCGCCTCATGGGCCATGCTCACCGCGTCCAGGATGAAGAATTCCGTTCCGGCTTCACGGCTTTTCCGCAGCGCCTGCTGGATGGCCTCGCAGCCCTGCTGCACCACCGTTATGGGGATCAGGTCCACCTTCCGCCTGGTCTGCTTTTGGATGATGGCGGGCACATAGCATTCCGTGACGGGAGTTTTCACATCCTGCGCGACGGAGGTTTCGTTCAGAATGACGCTGTCGATGACAGAGTAGCCGCCCACGCAGATCCGTTTGGACGGCGGCATGGACGTGACCATGACTGCGACCGTGTCGCCGCCCAAGACGTCCAGCATGGCGTCTGCCTCGTATCCGATGCCGCCCCGCATGGTGGTGTCGATCTTTTTGGAAAAGTACCGCACCCCGGCCGCCTTCAGGGCCAGTGTGGTGCTCTTCACTGCCTCATATGCCGCCTGGGGAGGGAGCGCGCGGCTGCTGGTGCTTACGTAAATGGCCTCCAGCTTTTTTGCCTCGTCGTTTCCGGCCATCGTCTCCGCATTGAGAAACAGCCCGGTTTTCACGTGGGCCTTTGCCATCATCATTCCTGCGCTGGCTGTGCCGGTGAAGTCGTCCGCTACTACCCCGATCTGAAGCATTACGCTCCCTCCTTCGCTCCTGTCAGCTGCACGGCAAAGTCGATGGCGTTCAGCAGACTCAGCTCGTTCGCCTCGCCGTTGCCGGCGTGTCCGTATCCGGTTCCGTGGTCCACGGAGGAGCGGATGATGGAAAAGCCCAGGTTGACATTGATGCCGGAGACCGCATCCCACTTGCCGGCTTCCTTGTTGTAGACAAAGCCTTCGATTTTGCAGGGGATGTGTCCCTGGTCGTGATACATGACGATTACGATGTCGTACCAGCCGCCCAGTGCCTTGGAGAAAATGGTATCCGGCGGCGTGGGCTTTTTCTCGGGGATGTTGATGCCCTCCGCCAGCGCCTGGTCGATGGCGGGCTGGATCTCCTCGATCTCCTCCCGGCCGAACATGCCGTTTTCGCCGCTGTGGGGGTTCAGGCCCGCCACGCCGATCTTGGGGTTGGCAATGCCGATCTTCTTCATGGCGTCGTTGGCCAGCCGGATCACGTCGAGCACGCGGTCCTTCTTGACGCGGTCGCAGGCCTCTCTCAAGGAGCAATGGGTGCTGACGTGGGCGACGCGCAGGTCGTTGTGTCCCAGCATGGTGCACCACTTCTCCGCGTGGGTGTAATGGGCATAGACCTCGGTGTGGCCCACAAAATGGTGCCCGGCCATGTTGATGGCCTCCTTGGAAAATGCATTGGTGACGGTCGCGTCGACTTCACCCTTCATGGCAAGGTCGATGAGCTTGACCACATACTGAAAGCTGGACTCTCCGCCCAGCACCGTGGCCCCGAGGCCGAAGGGCTTGGGATCCTTGGGGTCTCCCGGGATATCCTCCCGCTTGATCAGCCCCATGTCATACACGTCGATCACGCCCGGAACGTACTGGGCCTCGGAGATCGCGTGGATCGGACGGATCTTCACGTCGAACCCGGACAGCGTTTTCTGGACGGCTGCCGCGTACTCCATTGCGCTCGCATCGCCGATAATGACCGGCCTGCACATGTCATACAGCTTTGGATCCTTGAAGATCCTGACCGAGATCTCCGGCCCGTTCCCGAAGGGATCCCCCATTGATATGCCTACAATCGGTTTCGTTCCCACAACTCCGTCTCCTTTCGATGTCGTAAGTTAAAATTATGACTAATCATATAAAACAAAAGCTTTTGACTTATTTTTTCTTTTGTTTGATATTTTACTTATAGCACAATATTCGAATAGCTTCAATGATTTCCGCGGCTTAAAATTTACCAAAACTTCGTAACGTTTTTTGTGCGTTTGCGCAAATGGGCTGTGTTTGTTTCGGAGCGGCATTTGCGCAAACAGACTTTCCGTACGCTTTGTCCTGCGGCGGAACCTGCGGAAAACGGCCCATCTGCGTTGTTTCCGGCCGCGCGTTTCGAACAAAGGCCGCCTTGTATAAGCGGGAACGGCTTTCGCCTGATTCGGGGCCGCCTGAGTCACCGAAAGCAGGGGAGGTCCGCGGGGCCGGAAAGGGACCGTGCTCGGGAAAACCATTTGCAAACAGCGGGGAAACCTGATAAAATTGACCCAGCTTCCGGTATTTGCGGCAGGTGCATGTCCGGCGCCCGAGCCCCTGCAGCGGGCAGGAGGATCGGGTGAAAAGACGCCTGCACTCCGTGCGCCGCTGTGCGGGGCGATGGCGGGATCCCCGTCCAACGGGACCGGGGCCTCCGCTCCGGTGAGGAAGGCCCAGCTGAGCGTTTGAGGCCGGCCGCCGGCAGCGTGATTCTGCGGCTGCATGGGGCCGGACTGCCTCCGGCGGGGATTGGCGCGGGACATCAACCAGGAACAGGAAAGATCGATATGAAACAGGAAGAAAGATTGAGAACGATTCTCAGAGAACTGGAGAATACGGGGGAAGTTCGGGTCACGGATCTGAGCAGGCTGCTGCAGTGCTCGGAAGTGACGATCCGGGGGGATATCAAGCGCCTTGATGAGGAGGGACGGCTGAAGCGGACTTACGGCGGAGCCATCCGCAGATCCGCCGGGATCTCCGTTTCCTTCCGGCCGGGCCTCTACTATGAGCGAGCCGCGCAAAAGCGGGCCATCGCCCAGAAGGCATACACATATATCGAGGACAGGGACACCATCATGCTGGGCGATTCCACGACCTGCCTGTACCTTGCGGAATGTATCCAGAAGGGTCCGGAAAAGCAGGTGTCTGTCATCACCAACTCCCTTTGCGCGGCTGCCATGCTGGTCTCCTGCGATCATGTGACGCTCTTTGTGCTGGGGGGAAAGGTGTTCTCCGAGTCTCCCAACATGCTGGACGGGATCACGGCGGCCCAAGTGCGCAGATACCATGTCAACAAGGCGTTTATCGGCATCAACGGCATCAACCTGAAGGTGGGACTTACAGCGGCAGGCGCCCCGCAGCTGGAAGTGAAGCGGGAGATGCTGGCCTGCGCGGACCGCACCTTTGTGCTGGCGGACAGCAGCAAGTTCGGCAGCAAGGACCTGTTCATGGTCTGTTCGGTGGATGAGATTTACAGCATTATTACGGATAACGAAATTGAGGAATCCTATGTAAAAGAGGCGGAGAAGATGAATGTGCGGGTTGTGATCGCATAGGGAGATCAAGCCCGGCACTGCGGCATCCGGGGCATGGGGAGCGTGTCTCCTGGGGCAGAAACGCTGCCGAGCTTCCGGAACCGGCAACAGGAGGGGCCGGCCCGGGCCTGTTTCCGCTGCATACGAAACAAGGAAGGCGCGAGAGTTCTCGCGCCTTCCTTGTTTCCTTTTGCTGCTGTTGGATGTGCGCCGCCTGACCTGCTGTGCGCAGGAATGTGTCAGCCAGGCGTCTGCCAAGGCTTTTTCGCGGTCACGCAGAGCCAGTTGCGCCGGGAGACGCGGTCTGTGCGTACCTGGCAGAACCCCGCGGATCGCAGAAAGTGCTCCAGCTGCGCTGCGGTGTAAATCTTCATGCCTTTGATGATGGCACACCATTTTTCCTGAGCGGGATCGGAGCCGTCGGCTTCATTGCAGATCAGAAAGCAGCCGCCCGGTTTCAGGACCCGAAGCATCTGGCGGAAGCTCTGCTCCGGATCCGGCCAGAAATAGACGGTCTCAAAGGCGGTGACCAGATCGAAGGCACTGTCGGGAAAGGGAAGAGACGCCACGTCTCCCACCATGACCCGGCAAAGACCAGCGGCCACGGCCCGGCGGTTGACCTTTTCTGCTTTGTCTGCGCTTACAGGGGAGTGGTCCAGCCCAATGACCAGCCCGCCGGAAAAACGCTTCCGCATGGCGGCCATGTTGGCGCCGCCTCCGCAGCCTGCATCCAGCACCAGGCTGCCGTCCTTTAACTCCAGGTGCTGCATGCCCCAGCGGGCCACGGAGGCATGGCCCCGGTTCATCATGGACACCATGATTTTTCCGCCCAGGCCCTGCGGATTTCGGGTGTGTTCAAAGAAATTGTGCATGATCGCTTGACCCTCCTCGTTTGTGTGGATTGAACTTCCGCTGTTCCCCGCAGGGGTCCCGGCCGGCATCCAGCGGGAGCACGGGGCGGCTGCGGATGGTATGCAATGGTGTTAGTTTAAACTAACCATATGCGGATTGTAGCACGCTGTCCGGCAATATGCAAGGGGTGACCGGCGCAAATCCTGTGCGGGTCCGTGCCGGCCAATTTTTCGGATTCCGGGCCTGCAATTTGCCGGACAACGTAGCATCATATAGCTGGCTTTAGCTAACTATATGCCACCAGATCCAGCATAAAGGCAGGTAAGTTCTGATATTGACGATTGGGAGAGCAATATGGTGAGTAAATTTTTGACAAACGGAGGACACGGTTTGATCCGCTGGAGCGGCAGTATGCCGGGCGTACGGATCTGCCAGTTTGAACTGGAGGAGTCCTGGGCGGAAAAAATGCGGGCCATTCCGCTTGCGGGGGCGCCTGGCCATTTTGAGATGGTTTTCTGTCAGGGCGGGAGTGCCATCGCCGAACGCATGCATGCCGCTCCGGCAAGGTGGAGGCGGAGAACGTCTTTTTGCGCTCCGAAGTGTTCGGGTTCCGCTCTTTCAAAATCAGCGGAGAGTTGAAAGGATCCGTCATGACCGCCTGCTGCCGGCGCGGAAAGACACTTGACAAAGAAATTATACGGCTGTATAATAAAATCGAATTATACGAGTGTATAAAAAGGAGGCAGGCTGATGGAGCAGGAGATCAAACGGCTGGGAGATGCCGAACTGGAGATCATGCAGGCAGTGTGGCGGGCGGAGGGACCGGTCAGCGCCAGCGAGGTGCGCGCGGCCCTCCGGGGCCGGCGGGACTGGGCGCTGGCCACGCTGATGACGGTTCTGAAGCGCCTTTGTGACAAGGGGTTTCTCCTGTGCGAAAAGCAGGGGCGGAACAATCTGTACCGGGCGCTGATCGCGGAGGAGACCTATCAGCAGCAGGAGGGCCGCACGGTGCTGGAAAAGCTCTACGGCAACTCCGTGACCGGTCTGGTGGCGTCGCTGTACGCAGGAAAGTCCATTGACGATGCGGACATGGCGGAGCTCAAGCGCTTTTTGGAGGAATGGGAGGGCGGAACATGATGGAGTCCTTTGTCATCGATCTGCTGCGGACGTCCCTGGTGGTGGGGGCGGCCGCCTGTGCGCTGGCCGCCGCGGCCCGGCCGTGGTACCGGCGCTTTTCCGCCGGGGGAAGGAACCGGCTGTGGCTGCTGCTGTCGATTTTGCTGCTGGCGGGACCCTTTCTGCGGCCGCCTCAGGCCTACCGCATCGCCTTGCCCGCCGCCGTTTCGGCTCCGGCGGAAGAGGCCTACCGCGGTCAGGCCGCCGCGCCGCAGTCTGCGGGAGAGACGGGGGGAGAGACGGCGGGAGAGACGGCGGAGAGCGTCCCCCAGACCGCTGCGGCACCGGCCCTGCAGGCCGCTGCGCCGGAGGAGGGGGAAAGCTCCGCCCGGCTGCCGTCCGTGACGCCGGAAACAGCCGCCCAGTGGATCTGGGGAGTGGGGGCCGCCGCCTTTGTGCTGTGGCAGGCCGGGGGAGAGTTCCTTTTCCGCCGCCGGGTCCGCCGGTGGGACGTTCCGGAGGAGGACGAGGCGGTACTGGCGCTGTACCGGTCGGTGCTGCCCGAGGTGCCCCATCCGCCGCTGCTGCGCTGCGCCGCCGTGGAGACCCCGGTGCTGGCGGGGGCGCTGCGGCCCAGGCTCCTGCTGCCAGAGCGGACGTATGAGGCGGAGACGCTGGGCTACCTGTTCCGCCATGAGCTGTGCCACCGGAAGAGCCGGGATATCTGGCGCAAGCTGCTGTATCTGACGGCAAATGCCGTCCACTGGTTCAACCCTGCCGTGTGGCTGCTGCGCCGGGAGGCGGAGCGGGATCTGGAGCGGCTGTGCGACGAGCGGGTGGTGGCCGCGGCGGGGGCCGCGGAGCGCCGGGCTTACGGCGCGGTGCTGCTGGATGCAGCCGGATCCATCCGGGGACCGGCAGCCTCCACGTACATCTCCAATGACGCCAGGGCCCTGCGGGACCGGCTGGAGAGCATCCTGCGCCCCGGCAGGCGCAGCGGCCGGGTCTGGACGGCGCTGGCGGGCCTGGCGGTCTGCGGCGCGGTGGTGCTCACCGGCTGCTTCGGCGGCGCAGAGGTCCCCGCGGACACGGCGGAGAGCATCGGAACAGACCGGGAGATCCAACACATCCTGATCCTGGGCACTGCGCAGAATACGCCCCAGCTGAGCTGCGACGCGGTGCTGCTGGTGACATGCGACTATGACCGGCCTGCCCTGGATGTCCTGAGTATCCCGCGGGATACCTACTTCGCTCAGGCGGAGGGGACGGCCAAGACGCCCGGCAGAGGCGCCTTTTCCTCCGACACGCCTCTGGAGACGGCGGCGGAGCTGGTCTCCCAGCTGACCGGTACCCGTGTGGACGCCACAGTGATCGTCGACGCGGAGGCCCTGGCCGGCCTGGTGGAAGCCGTGGGCGGCGTGACCTGCGCCGTTCCCCGGGATATGGACTACGACGACCCGGCCCAGGGGCTGTCCATCCACCTGACGGAGGGCACCCGGCACCTGGACGGAGAGCAGTTCGTGGGGCTTCTGCGCTACCGGCTGGGGAACGATCTCAGCGAGAGCTATCCCCAGGGGGACCTGGACCGGATCCGAACCCAGCAGCAGGCCATCGGGGCCCTGGCGGAGGCGGTCTGCGGATGCTCCCTGGAACAGATCGCGGACCTGACAGCCTTGGCGGCTGAGAGCGTGACTACGGACCTCTCCGCTCAGCAGCTGCTGTATCTGAGCAAGGGGCTCCTGTCCGGCGGTCTGTCCGCGGAGGATGTGACCTGTTCCACGCTGCCGGGGGCGAATGGCTCCATCTGGAGCGAGGAATACCAGTGCCATCTGAGCTACTGGATCCCCGCCGGGACGGAGGAGATCAGTGGGATGCCGGACCTGAGCGATCCCCAGTCGGCGGCGGAGACGGACCGGCAGGCTATGGAGGCGGCGGGGGCCGTTCCCCATGACCCGTGAGACCGGCCGACGGGAGAGCGGAAAGCAGCAGATACCGCGGAAACCGCCGGAGCGGAGCGGACGGCCCATGTGGTCTGGGTCAGTGAGGAGGCGCGAATCGCGTCCTTTCATCCGGTGAAGGGGTATCTTCCCCGGCGCTTCTGGAACCACGCCTTTTTATGGGCTATCTGTACTCCCTGCAAAGACGCAGCTTCCGCTTTCAGTGAAGGGGAGGGCGCGAAACAGCCGTGCCGGAAAGGCGCGGCTGTTTTTTTAACATCTGCCGGAGCAATGACGGCTACCATTTCCTGCCGGAAGGGAGTATAATAAAAAATAGCGAAATCAGGGGGAGGTCCCTGTCGGGAGGGTATGGCGTGATGAAGAGAAAGACCATCCGCTTTTTGTGGGTCAGTCTGGCGGTCCTGGCCGCGCTGTGCGTGGCGGTGTTCGCGTGGCTTAATCAGACTATGGTGCAAAAGAGCAACGAGACCATCACCCGGGTGGCAAATATCTATATGGAGGAGATCAACACCCAGCTGCGGCGGCACTTTGACTCGCTGGTGGAAATGCAGCTGTCCCAGGTGGAGGGACTCATCCTGGCTGTGCCGCCCGAGACGGTGCGGACGATGGATGAGGACACCGTGCAGACCTTGACGGAAAAGGGGAGAGCCAGAGGTTTTACCTACCTGGCCCTGTACAACACCGACGGCCAGGCGGATATCCTGTATGGGGAACCGGTGACGATCCGGGAGGAGGACCGCTTTCTGGATTCCCTGAACCAGGCGGAGCCGAAAGTCGTCCTGGGCGACACCGCCGCCGGTCAGGGTGTGCTGCTGCTGAGCGTGTCGGTGGGCTATCCGGTATCGGAGGGATATCCCATGCGGGACGGCAGCCGGTGCACCGCCCTGCTGGCCGGTGTGCCCGTGGAGTTGGTCAACCTGGCGCTGTCACTGGACGAGGACGAGACGCTGGTGTTCTCCCACATCATTGAGAGAAGCGGCCGCTTTGTGGTGAAGAATTCCCGGTTGGATACGGACAACTATTACGACTGGCTGCTGGCGCGGGGAGAATTTGCCGGAAAGAGCCCGGAACAGGTGGTCTCCGAGATGCGCGGGAGCCTGGCTCAGGGAGGATTTTTCAGCATGGCCATGTCGCTGGACGGCCGGCATCGGCATGTCTACTGCTCTCCGCTGTCCAACTCCGAGTGGTATCTGGTCACAGTGATGCCCTACGGCGCGCTGGACGAGGCGGTGTCGGATCTGGGCAGTGACCGGGCGGCCACCATGCTGGCCGGATGCGGGATCCTGCTGGCGGCCACGCTGGTGGTGTTCTTCCTGTATCTGCGCATGTCCCGGCGCCAGCTGGCGGCCGTGGAAAAGGCCCAGCGGGAGGCCGAGCGGGCCAACCGGGCCAAGAGCGAGTTCCTCTCCAATATGAGCCACGACATCCGCACTCCCATGAACGCCATCGTGGGCATGACCGCCATCGCCGCGGCCAATATGGACAACCCCGACCGGGTGGCCTCCTGTCTGCGGAAGATCTCCCTGTCCAGCCAGCACCTGCTGGGCCTGATCAACGACGTTCTGGATATGTCCAAGATCGAAAGCGGCAAGCTGACGCTGAACGTGGACGTCATCTGCCTGCGGGAGATCATGGAGAGCATCGTCAGCATCATCCAGCCCCAGGTAAAGGCCAAGCGGCAGCTGTTCGACGTGTTTATCCAGAACATCCGGCGGGAGAACCTGTACTGCGACAGCGTGCGGCTGAACCAGGTGCTGCTGAACCTGCTGTCCAACGCCATGAAGTTCACCCCCGAGGAGGGCAGCATCACCGTGACGGTCTCTCAGGAGGATTCCCCCCGGGGCGAGGGCTTCGTCCGGACCCACTTCATCGTCCGGGACACCGGCATCGGCATGTCGGAGGAATTCCAGAAAAAGATCTTCGACTCCTTTGCCCGGGAGGACAGCACCCGCGTCCAGCGCACCGAGGGCACCGGCCTGGGTATGGCTATCACCAAATACATTGTGGATGAGATGCGGGGCACCATCGCCGTGGCCAGCCGGCGGGGCGAGGGCAGCGAGTTCCATGTGACGCTGGATCTGGAGACCGCTCCCGAGGACGACGAAACCATGCGCCTGCCCGACTGGGAGATGCTGGTGGTGGACGACGACGAGCAGTTGTGCCGCTCCGCCGCCGACTCCCTCCGGGACATGGGCGTCCGGGCGGAGTGGGCGCTCAGCGGACCGCAGGCCATCGACATGGCCCGGGAGCGGCACCGCCAGGGCCGGGATTACCAGGTGATCCTGCTGGACTGGAAGATCCCGGGCATGGACGGCATCGAGACGGCCCGGCGCCTGCGGGCAGCCATCGGGGACCATGTGCCCATCCTGCTGATCTCCGCCTACGACTGGAGCGACATTGAGGACCAGGCCCGTCAGGCCGGCATCAGCGGCTTTTTGTCCAAGCCGCTGTTCAGGTCCACCCTGTACCACGGCCTGCTGCGCTTTGCCGGGGACGAGGCGGCCCGGCCGGAGGAGCCCCAGGAAACCGGCCGGGACTTTTCCGGCGTCCGCATCCTGCTGGCGGAGGACAACGAGCTCAACTGGGAGATCGCGAGCGAGCTGCTCACGGCTCAGGGCTTCCGGCTGGACTGGGCAGAGAACGGTCAGCGGTGCGTGGAGCTGTTCGAATCCGCTGAGGCCGGGACCTACGACCTGATCCTGATGGACCTGCGGATGCCGGTGATGAACGGCTACGACGCCACCCGGGCCATCCGTGCCCTTGACCGGCCGGACGCCCAGACCATTCCCATCATCGCCATGACCGCCGACGCCTTCTCCGAGGACATCCACCGGTGCCTGGAGTGCGGTATGGACGCCCATATCGCAAAGCCCCTGGACATGCGGGAGCTGCTGCGCCTGCTGCAGCGGTATCTGCCGTGATCTGCCGTGCGCCCGCTTGCGGGCGCACGGTTTTTCCCTGCCGTGGACAATGGTGGTTTACCGGCGGAAAAAAGTCTGATACAATCAAAGGACCACTGATAAAGGAGGATACCGCCATGGCCCCGTTGATCCTGATCGCGGAGGATGACGCCGACATCCGCAGCCTGCTTCGGCTCTATCTGGAGGGGGAGGGCTTCCGGGTGGCAGAGGCCGCCGACGGCGCCGCCGCTCTGGACCTGGCCCGGGCCGAGCCGCCGGACATGGCCATTTTGGATGTGATGATGCCGGTGATGAACGGCTTTGAGCTGACCCGGGCCCTGCGGGCTTACAGCGACGTGCCCATTTTGATCCTCTCCGCCAAGAGCCAGGACAACGACAAGATCCTGGGTCTGAACCTGGGCGCCGACGACTACATCGCAAAGCCCTTCAACCCGGTGGAGATCGTGGCCCGGGTCCGGGCCCAGCTGCGCCGGGCCGCCCGGACGGGGGGCGACGTGCTGCGGGTGGGGGATCTGGCCCTGGACACCGCCTCGTTCCAGCTGACCCGGGGCGGTACGCCCATCCCCTTGACGCCCATGGAGTACAAGGTCCTGGCCCTGCTCATGCGGGCCCCGGGGCGGATCTTCACCAAGGTCCAGCTGTACGAAGGGGCGGTGGGCCCCTATTTCGAGGGAGACGACAACACGATGATGGTGCACATCTCCAAGCTGCGGGAGAAGATCGAGGAGGATCCCAAAAATCCTCGCTACATCATCACGGTGAGAGGATTGGGGTATAAGATTGAAAAATAAACGACGCTCCGGCAGCCTCTTCGCGCTGCTGGCCCGGACGTATCTGCTCTTTACGCTGACGCTGCTGGCCATCGCGGCGGGGGTGTTCTGCCTGTGGGAAGCGTGGCTGACGGACCTCTACCGCCCGGTGGACTGGGACGGGCTTTTGACGGACCCGGCTCTGGAGAGCGGAGACTACGGCCGGGCGGCCCGGTCCCTTGCCAAAGGCGGCGGGGAATTTGCCGTCTATGACCAGGCGGGGCGGCTGCGCTACGCCTCCGGCGACGGCTTCGATCCGATCTGTACCGCCGGAGAACTGGACTGCGTGCCCCTTTACGGCGACGACGTGTCCACGACGGTGTTCCCCCGGCAGAGCCCCGACGGCGCGTCGGGCTATCTGCTCATCCGCCAGCGCTATGACGGCAGCGAGACCGCGCCCGCGGAGCTCATGGCCCTGGATGGGGACTACCAAGTGACCTACGGCGGCTTTTCCGACGGCCGCACAGGCTATACCCGCCGGGAGTACCAGTATCTCACCGGCACCCGCTTTCCCGGCACCCGCTTGGTGCGCCAGGAGATCTCCTCTGCCCGCGGTGAGGAGACGCTGCTGCTGCGGGAGCGGCTTTTGACGCCGGAGGAGGACCTGCGCCACTACCGGGAGTCCTGGCGGATCTGGCTTTTGTGTGTACCGCTGTACCTGCTGGGGGCAGGGGCCTTTTTGTGGTGGCTGAGCCGCAAGATCGGCAGGCCCCTGCGGCGGCTCAACGACGCCGTGGAGGCCCAGGCGGAGGGACGGTCGGTCCGGGTGGGCGAGTGCGGCGGCACCAGGGAGATCCGGCGCATCGCCGAGAGCTTCGACCGCTTTGCCGACCGCCTGGACGAAAGCGAGGCGGAGCGGCGCCGCCTGGACCAGGGCCGCCAGAAGCTCATCGCCGATATCTCCCACGATATCAAGACCCCCGTCACCGTCATTGCCGGGTATGTGGACGCCATCTGCGACGGCACGGCGCCGCCTCAGGAGCGGGAGCGGTATCTCCGGGCCATCCGGGCCCGGGCGGAGACCCTGACGGAGCTGGTGGAGGCCTTCCACGAGTACAGCAAGGTGGAGCACCCGGCTTTCGTGCTCCACCGGGAGCGGACGGACCTGTGCGAGTTCCTGCGGGCGTATCTGGCGAAAAAGTACGGCGAGATCGACCTGGCGGGCTTCTCGCTGGAGGTGGCCATCCCGGAGCGGCCCCTCTTTTGCCGGCTGGACCGGCTCCAGTTCACCCGGGTGCTGGACAACCTCCTCACCAACGCCCTGCGCCACAACCGCCTGGGGACCGTGCTGTTCTTCGATGTGGAGCGGGAGGGGACCCAGGCCCTGGTGCGGGTGGCGGACAACGGCGCCGGTATCCCCCCGGAGCAGGCCGCCCGGCTGTTCGAGCCCTTCGTGGTGGGCAGCGAGGCCCGCTCCGGCAAGGGCAGCGGCCTGGGGCTGTCCATCACCCGGCGGATCGTGGAAAAGCACGGCGGCACCATCGTCCTCTCGCCCCGGCCGGGCCCCGGCCGCAGCACGGAGTTTTTGCTGCGCCTGCCCCTGGACCCGTCCCCGGCGCCGCCCCGGAGAGAAGAGACAGCCGAATAAGAGATCGGAAATGGGGATCCCCCGGACCGCACAGGTCCGGGGGATTTTTTGCTTTCTTTGCAAATCTTAAGAAAACGCAAAGGGGCGGTAAAGACTGGGGCGGTATGATACACCGCAGAAAGGGGGCTGACCCATGAACCAGCCTGATCCGCGGAGCCGTCCCATCATCGAGGTGCGGGACGTCCGCAAGGAATATCCCATCGGCGACGAGACGGTGGTGGCGCTCAAGCGCATCAATCTCCAGGTTTTTCGGGGGGAGATCTGCTGTATCTTCGGCACCTCCGGCTCCGGAAAGAGCACGCTGCTCAACCAGTTGGCCGGGATGGAGAAGCCCACCCGGGGCGAGGTGCGCATCGGCGGCGTACCTATCTCCCGGCTGGATGAGAACCAGCTGGCATCCTTCCGCCAGAAGCACCTGGGCTTCGTGTTCCAATCTTACAACCTGCTGCCCAACCTCACCGCCACGGAGAACGTGGCCATGCCGCTGCTGTTCCGGGGCGTGCCCCGGCGGGAGCGGGAGGAGGCGGCCCGGGCCCTTTTGAAGCGGGTGGGCCTGAGTCACCGGCTGGACCATTTTCCCCGGCAGATGTCCGGCGGCCAGCAGCAGCGGGCGGGCATCGCCCGGGCCTTCATCGCCCGGCCGGACGTGGTCTTTGCCGACGAGCCGACCGGCAACCTGGACTCCAAGACCACCGTGGAGATCATGGAGATGATCTGCACCTTTGCCCGCAACTATCACCAGACCATCATCCTGGTGACCCACGATCCGGAGATGGCGTCCTACGCCGACCGGATCGTCACCCTCATCGACGGCGAGATCGTCAGCAATCAACGAAATCAAAAGGAGAATCCCCGCCATGAAACGTAATCTGCTTATCCGCGGCTGCGCGCTGTTGCTGCTGGTGGTCCTGGCGGCCACCCTGGTCCCCATGGCCTCCGCCGCCGGCGGCAGCCTGTACATCACAGGCTACACCGTCACCGATGCCGGCGGCAGGCCGGTGGGCGCCATCACCAAGGGCTCCACGGTGAACATCGCTGTGTCCGTCAAGGACATCAGCAACGGCAGCGGCCAGGGCAATCTCCAGAGCCTGGACATCGCCAAGCTGGACGACAGCTTCACCGGCGGCACCGTGACCGTCCGCAAAACCTCCCCGGACGGCATGCCCCTGGTCTATGAGGTGCTGCTGACGGGCGTCCAGTACAAGGGCGTGGGCCAGGCCCTGCGGTTCCAGGTGGGCAGCGCCGGTCAGCCGGACACCTATCAGACCATGGAGACCACCATCACCGAGGCGGTGGTCTACGAGGCGCCCCAGCCGGTGGCGCCGCCCCCGGCCGAGGCCCCGGAGCCCTCCCCGGCACCCATGGTGGTGATCTCCCGCAGCGAGCTGGAGCAGCCCCTGCGCCCTGGCCAGGAGGTGGAACTGACGGTGTACTTCCGCAACCTCAGCGGCCCCCGCCTGCGCTCCCCGGTGGCCTCCTTTACCCCCTCGGAGGGGCTGAGCATTGTGGGCGGCGCCTCCTCCTTCCCCCTGGACGACATCTCCGGCAAAAAGAGCGTCAGCCTCAAGCTGCGCGTCAGGGCCGCCAGTGTCATCTCCTCGCCCAATCAGTCCCTGGGGGTGGAGCTGAAGTACAACTATCACAACAACGTCTCCATGGTCCAGGCCACCGCCAACGACAAGATCTCCATTCCCGCCGTGGCCCGGGAGAGCGTGCCCCAGCCGGTGGTGGTGACGACCCGCTCCGCCATGGACACGCCCATGGCGCCGGGGGAGATCCGGGAGATCACCCTGTCCTTTGCCAATACCAGCGAGGCCCGGCTGGTCTCGCCGGTGCTCTCCGTGACGCCCTCAGAGGCGCTGGTGCTGAAGAACGACGTCTCCACCTTCCTGATGGAGGATATCGCTCCCGGCGCCGCCGGTACTGTGATGCTGAAGCTGCAAGCTGCAAAGGATGTGACCTCCGCCAACCAATCTGTCAGCACAGAGCTGAAATTCGCCTATGACAACGGCACCGCTCTGGCGCAGGCATCCGTGTCGGACAAGATCAACGTCCCCGTGGACGTCCCCTCCAAGGCGGACGCCCCCACGCCCAATATTGTCATCCGCAGCTTCACCTACGGCGAGAGCTCCGTGGCCACGGGCAGCGCGTTTCCCCTGAACTTCACCTTTGTCAACACCGGCAAGATGGGCATTGAGAATGTGGTGGTCACCGTGGACGGCGGAGAGAGCTTTACCATGGACAACAGCACCAACACCTTCTACTACCCCGCGCTGTCCGCCGGGGGCAGCCAGACCCAGGAGGTGCCCATGCGGGTGGTGCCCACCGGCAAGAGCGGTGCCCAGAGCATCACGGTGGGCTTCAAATATGAGTACATATCCGGTGACAAGCGAACCCAGGCCAATACGGACATCCGGATCTCCGTTCCGGTCTATCAGCCCGACCGCTTCCAGATCAACGCCCCCGCCGTGCCGGAGACGGTGACGGTGGGTGAGGAGACGGCCATCACCCTGGCCTATGTGAACAAGGGCCGGGGCGACATTTCCAACGTGGAGGCCGTGGTGGAGGGCGACGGAGTGGACACCCCCGCCCGGACCCAGTACCTGGGCAACATCATTGCCGGCAGCAGCGGCAACATCGGCTTTGCCCTGACGCCCAGCCAGGAGGGGGAGATCCCCCTGACGCTGAAGATCTCCTATGAAAATGCGGACCAGCAGCTGGTGACCCGGGAGTTCCCCGTCACGCTCAAGGCCGAGGAGCCGCCCATGGTGGAGGAGACGGATTTTGAAGAGCCGGAGCAAAGCGGCGGCTTCCCCTGGCTGGCGGTGGTCCTGGTGATCGCCGGAGCCGGAGCCGGCGGTGGGGCGCTGTGGCTGCGCAAGCGGAAAAAGAAGGCGGAGGCCGTGACCGACGGCAGCTGGGAGGACTGGGACCAGGCACCGGGCAGTGAGGAGGCGTGAGCGTTGAAACAAAATGATCTGCTGCGTATTTGCCTGCAAAATCTCATGCGCCGCAAGTCCCGCACCTTCCTCACGGTGCTGGGCGTGCTCATCGGCTGCTGCTCCATCGTCATCATGGTGTCTCTGGGCATCGGCATGAAGCAGTCCCAGGAAAAGCTGCTGGCGGAGATGGGTGATCTGACCATCGTTACCGTCAACGCCCCCCAGGGCGGCCGGGGCAAGCTGAAGCTGGACGACGCCCTGGTGCGCCGCCTGCGGACCCTGGAGGGGGTGGAGTCCGTGACGCCCAAGCAGTCTCTGGAGGTGGAGTCCATCCGGCTGGTGACCGGGATCGGCGGCCGCTATGTGGCCGACTGGTCGGCGCTGGTGGGTCTGGACACCGCCGAGATGGAGAAGATGGGCTATCAGGTCCTCTCCGGCGACCGGGCGCAGAAGAGCGGCGACGTGCTGGTGGGACAGTATCTGGCGTACAGCTTCCGGGACACCCTGCGCCCTGACGGCAGCAACATGGTGGACCGCTGGAGCGGCATGTGGGACGAGAGCGGAAAGGATAAGGATCCGCCGCCACCCTATTTTGACCCCCTCAGCGGCCCAATCACCCTGGAGGCGGAGACGGCAAACGGCAAAATCACCGCCCAGCTGCGTCCTGTGGGCGTGGTGAAGGAGGACTACTCCAAGGGGGCGGAGACCTCCGAGGGGGTGATCATGAGCCTTTCGGACCTGCGCGGGCTGCTGACCAAGGCCCTGGGCAACGGCAAGAAGATGCCGGCCTACGACTCTGTCCTGGTAAAGGTGCAGAACATCTCTCAGGTGAAGCCGGTGGAGAGCCAGATCAAGACCATGGGCTACTCCACGGAGTCCATGGAGAGCATCCGGGAGCCCATGGAAAAGGAGGCCCGGCAAAAGCAGATGATGCTGGGAGGCCTTGGCGCCATCTCCCTGTTCGTGGCGGCCCTGGGCATCACCAACACCATGATCATGTCCATCTCCGAGCGGACCCGGGAGATCGGCATTATGAAGGCTCTGGGCTGTTATGTCCGGGACATCCGGGTGATGTTTCTGGCGGAGGCGGGCGCCATCGGCCTCATCGGAGGACTGGTGGGCTGCGTCATCAGCTTCGTGATCTCGGTGATCATCAACCTGGTATCCATGGGGCTGTCGCCGGAGAATCTGCCGGCGGCCATCCTGGGCGGCGGCGAGACCTCCCGGGTGTCGGTGATCCCCCCGTGGCTGCTGCTGTTCGCGGTGGTGTTCTCCGTGCTGATCGGCCTGGGCTCCGGGTACTATCCGGCCAACAAGGCGGTCCAGATCCCCGCTCTGGAGGCGATTAAAAGCGAATGACCCCCCGATACGAAGAAAATCAGGCGGCGCCCTCTTGACAGGGCGCCGCCGTCGTGTTATATTTGCATTACGGTTAGTTACTAAACTAATTAACCGACTAGGAAAGGAGGCGGCCTGTGCAGTTTACAGAGGACCGGCCCATCTTCCAGCAGCTGGCGGAGCAGCTGGAGGAGGCCATTCTGGCCGGGTCGTACCCGGAGGAGAGCCAGGTGCCCTCCATCACCGAGTACTCCGTGGCCTACAAGATCAATCCCGCCACAGCCCTCAAGGGCATCAATCTGCTGGTGGACGCGGGGCTGCTGTACAAGAGGCGGGGCGTGGGGATGTTCGTCTCTCCCGGCGCCCGGGAGAAGCTCCTGGGGGCCCGGCGGGAGCGGTTTTATCACGATCACATCCAGCGCACGGTGCGGGAGGCCCGGAACCTGGGGCTGACGGACCGGGAAGTGCTGGATTTGCTGGAAAGGGGTTTACAGGAACATGGCGATTGAATTTCAACACGTCACCAAGCGTTTCGGCGCCGTCACGGCGCTGGAGGACGTGTCGGTGACCTTCGGCGGCGATAAAATTTACGGGCTGCTGGGCAACAACGGCGCGGGCAAGTCCACCCTGCTGAATATCCTGACAGGCCGGATCTGCCCGGATGGCGGCGCCGTCACCGTGGACGGCGCGCCGGTCACCGGCGACGAGGCCCTGGGGAAGCTCTTCCTGGTGGGGGAGCAGAACCTCTATCCCGACGATATGCGGGTCAAGGGTGCCTTCGCCGCAGCGGAGCTGTTTTACCCGAATTTTGACCGGGCGAAAGCGGAGGACCTGGCAGAGCAGTTCGGCCTGTCCGTCAAACAGAAGATCAACCGCCTCTCCACCGGCTACGGCTCCATCTTCCGGAACATTCTGGGCCTGTGCGTGGGCACGCCCTACGTGCTCTTCGACGAGCCGGTGCTGGGGCTGGATGCCCAGCACCGGGACCTCTTTTACCGGCTGCTGCTGGAGACCTACGCGGAGCAGCCCCGGACCATCGTGCTCTCCACCCACCTCATCGATGAGGTGGCGCAGATCGTGGAGCACACGGTCATCATCCGGGCTGGCCGTATCCTCCAGGACGCCCCCACGGAGCAGCTGACGGCGGGGGCCTGCACCATCTCCGGCCCGGCCGCCGCCGTGGACGATTATACGGCGGGGAAGGATGTCCTGACGGCGCGGAGTCTGGGCGGCCTCAAGACCGTGTGCCTGCGCGGAGGCGACGGCGGACCGCTGCCCGCCGGGCTGGAGCGGACCCGCCTGGGGCTCCAGGAGTACTTTATCAGTTTGATGGAAGAGGAGGATCGGAAATGAGCGTGGCGTTGAACCGGGCGCTCCGGTACGGGATCCGCAATTACCTCCGGGCGGCGGGTATTTTGCTGCTGGTGATGCTGCTGATCCCCCTGGCCCTGTGGGTCATGCTGGCGATGCTGGGCGGCAGCGGCAGCAATTTCAACGGCTACTCCCTGTCGGTGGGGGTATTCGGATTCGTGCTGGGCTTGGTGGGCATCCGGGAAAACCTGCGGATGTTAAACCAGAACGGTGTCTCCCGCCGCACCGCCTTTCTGGCAGAGATTGTCAGCCAGGCAGTGGTGGCGGTGCTGGTGGCCCTGGGGACAACGGCGGTGCTGGCGGTGTATCGTGCCCTCCCCGGCCTCATGGCTCGGGTGGAGGTGTCGGATGTGTACCAGCTGCTCTACGAGGGGGCGGACATGGGCCCCGCCGGCTATCTGCGGACGGCGGTGTTCTCCGCCGCCATGGCCTTTTCCCTGGCGGGGGTGGGCCAGTTCTGGTCGGTGCTGTACTGGCGCCTGAGCAAGTTCTGGACGGTGATCGTCTCCATCGCCATTCCCCTGGTGCTGATCTTCGGCCCTGCGGCGGTGCTGACCGCTGTGGGCGACACTCCGGCGGGGGAGGCCATTGTCCGGGTGCTGGCGGCCCTGGGGCGGTTCTTTATAGGCTCTGTGTGGAACGCCGCTCTGGTGTTTCTGACGGTGGCGGCAGTGAGCTTTGCCCTCAGCTGGCTGCTGGTCCGCCGGGCGGTAATCCGGGGCGCCAAATGAATACAAGACAAAAAGGGAGAGCGGACGGCCGTCCGCTCTCCCTTTTGATGTACGGCTTTTTACAGCATTTTCAGCAGCTCCAGCTGTTCGCCGGAGGGGCCGGTGAAGAACCAGTTCTCCAGCCCGCCGAAGGTGCTGGGCAGGACGTTTTTCTCCCCGGTCATAAAGGTGTCCACACCCAGGGCCTTCAGGTCCGCCGCGGCTTTGTCCACATCGTCCACGTAAATGGCGATGTGGGGGATAACGCCCTCACCGCCGGGGACCGAGGCGATCAGCTCCACGGTGAAGCCCGCCAGCTCCACCAGTGCCAGCTCGTTGGCCTGGGCCGGGGGACAGGCGGGGGCACGCTGGAGCAGCCTGCCGCCGATGCGCTCATAAAAGGCGATGCTCGCGTCCATGTCTGCCGTGCGGACGGCGATGTGGCCCAGGCCCTGATAGTGTTCATTCATATTCATATGGATCCTCCTTCATGGTAGTTCACGGGTGGGATGGGGGTGCGCTCTCCGGCAGCTCCCCGGGAATCAGCGCGCCGATGACGCCGCACACCGCCGCCGGCAGCAGCCAGCCGAAGCCGATGGAGGCCAGGGGCAGCGCATCCAGGAAGGGCAGCTCCACGCCGCCGTAAGTGGAGAGGGTTTTCAGCAGGCTCACCGCCAGGGCGCCCAGGGCCGCCAGCCGGTATACCCACACCCGCCGCAGCCGCCGGCCCGCCAGAGCCAGCAGGATCAGGGCCAGGGTGGGGGGATAGACCACGTCCAGAATGGGTCCGGCGATGGCAACGATCTGATCCAGGCCGAAGTTGGACACCACGGCGCTGAACACGCAGATTACCGCCGCCGTCACCGGGTAGGACAGCCGTCCGCCGGTGAGGCCGGAAAAGTAGGAGGCGGCGGAGCTGACCAGCGCCACCGCCGTGGTGACACAGGCCAGGGCCACCACGATGGAAAACAGCACCACGCCCGCAAAGCCCAAGAGGTTCCGTACGATGGATACCACCAGATACGTCCGGTTCACGGTCAGATCGAAGAACCGGGAGGTGGTGACGCCCAGGTAGGTCAGGCCCAGGTATACCACCAGCAGCGCCGCTCCGGCCACGGCGCCGGCGCCCGCCACCACGGTGAACTTGTCCTTCAGAGCGGTGTGGCCCTTGGCCTCGGCGCTTTTGAGCACGATGATGCCGAACACCATGGCCGCCAGTACGTCCATGGTCTGGTAGCCGGCCTCGATGCCGGTGGCGGGGACGTTGTCCACCAGGGTCCTGGCAGGCACGGGGCCGATGGGGTCGATAACGCCCTTGACGATCAGAATGAGCAGTCCCAGCAGCAGCGCCGGGGTGAGCACCTTGCCCACGATGTCCACCACGGCGGATTCCTTCACGCACAGCAGGAAGATCACCGCGAAGAACAAAATGGAGAACAGCACCGGACTGAACCCGGACACCAGAGGCGACAGGGCCATCTCATAGGTGGTGGCCGCCGTCCGGGGGATGGCAAGCATGGGCCCGATGCACAGCACAATGGCGCTCATCAGCACCGTGGCGGGAACGCGGCTCAGAGGGCGGGTGATGCCGTCGCTGCCGCCCTGGCGGAGGATGGCGAACAGAGCCAGCAGCGCCAGGCCGATGTCCGCCAGATAGTAGCAGAGAAAGCCCAGGAACCACTGGTGTCCTGATTCCAGTCCCAGATAGGGGGGAAAGACCACGTTTCCGGCGCCGAAGAACATGGAGAACAGGGCGAAGCCGATTACAAAAATGTCCTTCCAGATACGCTTCATAAAAACCTCCTTGTCCCATTCGCCGCCGGGCGGCCCGATATTGCCAGAATCTATTATATACGATTTTTTCCAAAAGGGCAAACGCTTTCCCGGGGCCATCCGCCGGCAGCAGAAAATTTTTGAGGAAAGGGGAACTTTTTTGCTTAGCCGCCGTCCAAAAGTTGAAAACCAGGGCGAATACCGCCCGAAAATTTTTTGTTACAGGAGAGAAACCAATGAAAAAGAGATGGACGGCCCTTCTGCTGGCCCTGACGATGACCCTGGCTCTGACTGCCTGCGGCGGAGAGCAGCCTTCCGGCGAAGAGGATGCGCAGGAGAGCGTGGAGGAGACGGTGGACGATGCCCAGACGGAGACCGGCGAGGATATGACGGAGACCGGCACCGAGGAAGCGGAGGACGAGCAGGCGCAGGAGCCCCAGTTGGGAGAGCAGCCCGCCGACACCACTGAAAAGCCCCAGACCGGCAGCAGTCCCGCCGACACCAACGAGAAGCCCCAGAGCCAGCCGGTGGAAAAGCCCTCCACGGAGCAGAAGCCTGCCCAGGAGCAGAAGCCCGCTGAGGAGCAGAAGCCTGCTGAGGAGCAGAAGCCCGCGGCCTCCGCAGACCTGTCCGCCTTTGCCGCGGACCTGGCCGCCTCCCAGACCAACTGGCCCGGCATGATGGCCCTGGAGGGCGAGGCGCTGGACACCTACTATCCCGGCCTGTCCGCCCTGTCCCCCAAGCAGTGCGTGGTACAGATGGCCATGATCTCCGCCTCCGCCGTGGAGATCGCCCTGGTGGAGGTGGCCTCCAGCGCCGATGTGGAGACCGTCAAGGGCATCTTCCAGTCCCGGATCGACTATCAGCTGGGCGACGGGGAGAACCCCGGCGGCCTGCTGTATCCGGCCTCCGTGGAGCTGTGGCAGAACAACGCCCGCATCGTCTCCAACGGCAACTATGTGATGCTGGTGGTCTTTGAGAACGCCGACGGCGTGGTGGACAGCTTCAACGCCCAGTTCGCCTGAGCAGCCGGAAATCAGAAAAGGAAACACGGGACCCGCCCGCCGGCGGGTCCCGTGTGCTGTTTTGCTCAGATCTTCACCAGTTCATACTGCCGGGTGCCCAGCCCCAGCTTCTCCGCGTGCTCCAGGCACACCTGCCACTCGGTGTCCGGGTGGACGGCGTGGAAGAAGTCCTTGTCGGCGCAGTCGCAGTCCTGGTCAAAGACGGCGGAGTTGCGGACCGGCGTCTGGGCCAGGACCGCATCGGCGCAGGCCTGGTCCAGGGCCACGGGATCGAAGGAGGCGAACATGCCCACGTTGGGGACGATGGGCACGTCGTTCTCCCCGTGGCAGTCGCAGTTGGGGGACACGTCCACCACCAGCGACACATGGAAGCAGGGGCGGCCGTCCACCACAGCCTTGGTGTACTCGGCGATCTTCTTGTTGAGGATGGCCGGGGCCTCGTCGTACAGGCACTGGATGGCGTCCTTGGGGCACACGGCCAGACACCGGGCGCAGCCCACGCACTTGTCGGTGTTGATGGTGGCCTTGCCGTCGGGACCGAACTCCGGGGCGCCGTGGGCGCAGATCTTGGCGCAGGCCCGGCAGCCGATGCACTTTTTCTGCTTGACGAAGGGCTTGCCGGAGTTGTGCTGCTCCATCTTGCCGGCCCGGGAGCCGCAACCCATGCCGATGTTTTTCAGGGTGCCGCCCATGCCGGCCTGCTCGTGGCCCTTGAAGTGGGTCAGGGAGACGAACACGTCGGCGTCCATGACGGCCCGGCCGATCTTGGCGGCCTTGACGTACTCGCCGCCCTCCACGGGCACCTCCACCTCGTCGTTGCCCTTGAGGCCGTCGGCGATGATGACATGGCAGCCGGTGGAGTAGGGGGTGAAGCCGTTGACGTAGGCGGACTCGATGTGGTCCAGGGCATTTTTGCGGCCGCCCACGTACAGGGTGTTGCAGTCGGTCAGGAAGGGCTTGCCCCCCTGGCTCTTCACCAGGTCCGCCACCACCTTGGCCCAGTTGGGCCGCAGGTATGCCAGGTTCCCCGGCTCGCCGAAGTGCATCTTGATGGCGACGAATTTGTCCTCCATGTCGATCTCGCCGAAGCCGGCGGTCATCATCAGCCGGGCCAGCTTCTGGGGCAGGTTCTCACGCCAACTGGGGCAGCGGAAATCTGCGAAATAGACCTTTGCTTTTTCTGCCATATGCGGTACTCCTTCTCCTCTTTTTTCCTTGTTCCCTTGAAAACGCCTGGGGTCCGGCGGACGAAGGGGGCCTGCCTGCCCCCGCCCCTCAGGGCAGGTCCACCGTGATATTGTCGGTGCCGTGCTCGTCGAATTCCGAGAGGTAGGCGTCGATGCGGTCCATCAGCTGGCTGTAATTCTCCCGGGTCAGGGGCTCACCGTCCATATCCCGCAGGGCCAGCTCCTCCGCCAGGATCTCATAAAACACGATGTCCTCGTAATGCTCGATGGCCTCGTGGATGCCGCCGTCGGCAAAGGCTCGGGAGGGGATCAGCTCTCCCCGGTACAGCTCCACCAGCTTGCTCATCCTGTGCTGAAGGCAATGGGAAAAGACCAGGCTCTCCACCTCGTCGTACTCCTTGATGCGGTCGTTTTCGCGGGTGGAGTTCATCACCCAGTTGCCTATGTAGACCAGATCCAGCAGATACCGGAACTGCTGCTCCGTCAATTCGATCTTCATGGGGAAAACACCTCCCTGTCAGTTCTCTGCCGCCGGCGTCCCCGGCGGCGCACATTGGTACAGTATGATTATAGCAAAGCCGCAGGGGAAATGCCATATAAAAAAGCGGGGAAAAAGACTAAAATCTGTCTTGCGGCCCTGGGGGTTGCATAGTATAATATATAATTCAGATGCGATGCGCTTCGTGCCCGCCGGGCCGGAAGGGCGGCGCAGACGGATAAGGAGTTTGAAACAGTTATGGATATGCGACCCATCGGCGTGTTCGATTCGGGCCTGGGCGGGCTGACGGCGGTCAGCTCCCTGTGGCGCATCCTGCCGGAGGAGGACCTCATCTACTTCGGCGACACGGCCCGGGTGCCCTACGGCGGCCGCTCCCCGGAGACGATTTTGAAATACGCCCGCCAGGACGTGCGGTTCCTGCGGTCCTTTGATCTCAAGGCCATTTTGATCGCCTGCGGTACGGTCACCACCACCTCCCTCACCACCTTGCAGGCGGAAAACGACCTGCCCATGGTGGGCGTGGTGGAGCCCACCTGTCAGCGGGCGGTGCTGGTGACGAAAAACAAGCGGGTGGGGATGATCGCCACGGCGGCCTCCGTCCGCTCCGGGGCCTACGAGGCGGCGCTGCGCCGTCTGGACCCGGAGATCCAGGTGTTCTGCCGGGCCTGCCCGCTGCTGGTGCCCCTGGTGGAAAACGGCCGCATCCGCCCCGGCGACGTGGTCATCGAGACGGTGGCGGCGGAGTATCTGGAGCCCCTGCGCCAAGCCGGAGTGGACACGGTGATCCTGGGCTGCACCCATTATCCGCTACTGCTGGAGGTCATCGCCCAGATCATGGGCCCCGGGGTGGAGCTGGTTTCCGCCGGTGAGGAGTCCGCCTTCCAGCTCAAGCGGATGCTGAAAGAGCGGGGCCTCCGGGCACCGGAGGACCGCCAGGGCCAGACGGAGTTTTACGTCAGCGACCGGGTGGAGGACTTTGAACAGACGGCTACGCTGTTCCTGCGCCAGGACCTGCGCCACGCCGCACGGAGGATCGACATTGACCAGTACTGAGAACCGTTCGCTGCCTGTCCTGCTGTCCATCCGGGGCGAGCAGTATTTCGACGGCGTGGACCCCGACGCCACGGAGCTGATGACCGAGGGGACCATGGAGCTGTCGGAGGAGGGGCTGACCCTCCGCTATCAGGAGAGCGCCCTGACCGGCATGGAGGGCACCGTCACCACCTTTGAATTGCGTGGCCCCCGGGTGACGCTGACCCGCAGCGGGGCGGTGAACTCCCAGATGATCTTCGAGGAGGGGCGCCAGCACACGTCGCTGTACGAGACGCCCTTCGGAGAGCTGTCGGTGGACATCCAGACCAGCCGCCTGCGCCACAACCTGACGGAGCGGGGCGGCGTCATGGAGATCCGGTACTCCATCGCCGTGGAGCACACCGTCACAGGTCGGAACTGCTTCAAGATCCGGGTAAAGCGGAAGTAAGAGAGAGGCGCCGGCGGCTCGCGCGGCAGCGCGTCCAAGCATTTCGGCGCAGCCGGAATCTTGCCGGAAGGCGAATTTACTTCGCCTGAGGATTTCAATCAAAAGGGCTCCCGCGGGGCCTGCCCCGTGGGAAGCACACCGTCACAGGCCGGAACTGCTTCAAGATCCGGGCAAAGCGGAAGTGAGAAGCAGCGGGCAGAATAGAGAATGCGCCGCGGAGGATCCCTTCGGGGCGATCAACGAAAGAATGACGGCGGCATGGCCGCCGCGTAAGGAGAGGAACAAACTCATGATCAACATGATCCAGAACGCAAAAGACCAGGCCGCGGCCCTGGCCATGGCCGCCTACCGCGCCGCCGCGGCCGACGGGACCCTGCCCCAGGCGGCGGTCCCCGCCGCCCCGGTGGAGATCCCCAAGGACACCGCCAACGGCGACTTCACCACCACCTTTGCCATGGCCGCCGCCCGGGCCCTGCGCCAGCCCCCCCGGGCCATCGCCCAGGCCCTGCTGGACCACATGGACCTCAGCGGCAGCTACTTCACCTCCGCCGAGATCGCCGGCCCCGGCTTTCTGAACTTCCGCCTGGGCAGCGACTGGTACGGCGGCGTCCTGTCCGCCGTGGAGGCCGAGGGCGACAGCTACGGCACCAACGACGGCCTCAAGGGGAAGAAGTATATGGTGGAGTTCGTCTCCGCCAACCCCACCGGCCCCATGCACATGGGCAACGCCCGGGGCGGCGTTCTGGGTGACACCCTGGCAAGCGTCCTCTCCGCCTGCGGCGCCGACGTGACGCGGGAGTTCTACGTCAACGACGCCGGCCACCAGATCGACAAGTTCGCCCACTCCATCGAGGCCCGCTACCTCCAGATCATCCAGGGTGAGGACGCGGTCCCCTTCCCGGAGGACGGCTACCAGGGCGTGGACATCCGGGAGCTGGCCCAGGCCTACTATGACCAGCACGGCGAGGAACTGCTGAACGTCCCGGCGGAAGAGCGCCAGGAAAAGCTGGCCCAGTTCGGCCTGAGCGTGAACCTGCCCCGGATGAAGACCGATCTGGAGCGCTACAAGATCCACTACGACAACTGGTTCTACGAGTCCACCCTCCATGAGAGCGGGTATGTTGCCGAGACTGTGGACCTGCTTACGGAAAAGGGCTGGACCTATGAAAAGGACGGGGCCCTCTGGCTCAAGACCGCCGACATCCTCCGGGAGCACTACCGCAGGGCCGGGAAGAAGGAGGCGGACATCGAGAAGCTGGACCTGAAGGACGACGTGCTGCGCCGGGCCAACGGCTTCTACACCTACTTCGCCGCCGACATCGCCTACCACCGCAACAAGTTCGCCGTCCGGGGCTTCGACAAGGTCATCAACGTCTGGGGCGCCGACCACCACGGCCACGTGGCCCGGCTGAAGGGGGCGCTGGACGCCCTGGACCTGAACGGGTCCGAGCGGCTGGACATCGTCCTCATGCAGCTGGTCAAGCTCCTGCGGGACGGCGAGGTGGTCCGCATGTCCAAGCGGACCGGCAAGGCCATCTCCCTCCACGACCTGCTGGACGAGGTCAGCGTGGACGCCGCCCGGTGGTACTTCAACGCCAAGCCCGACACCCAGATGGAATTCGACCTGGGCCTTGCCGTCCGGGAGGACAGCGAGAACCCCATCTACTACGTGGAGTACGCCCACGCCCGGATCTGCTCGCTGCTGCGGACGCTGAAGGAGGAGGGGGCCTCCGTCCCCGCCCAGGCGGACGTGGACCTCTCCCTGCTCTCCGGCGAGACGGAGCAGGCCCTCATCAAGCAGATCGCCCAGTTCTGCGAGGAGGTGAAGCTGGCGGCCCGGGACTACGACCCCAGCCACATCAACCGCTACCTCCAGGAGCTGGCCGGCTGCTTCCACCGCTTCTACACCGCCTGCCGCATCAAGGGAGAGGCCCCGGCGGTCATGGCGGCCCGCCTGAAGCTGGCGGACGAGACCCGGATCGTGCTGAAAAACGGCCTGCGGCTCATCGGCGTGGACGCGCCGGAGAAGATGTGACGGCCTTTCGGACCTGACAGGAGGACGAGCCCATGGAATTTCAGAAAGAGACCGGCCGCATCTACGCGGAACGGGACGGACAGCTGATCGCCGAGATCACCTTCCCGGAGGAGGACGGCGTGGCGGTCATCGACCACACCTTTGTGGACGGCTCCCTGCGGGGCCAGGGGGTGGCGGGCCAGCTGGTCCGCGCCGCCGCGGACCAGATCCGGGACCAGGGCAAAAAAGCCCGGGCGGTGTGCACCTATGCCCGGGCCTGGTTTGACCGCCATCCGGAGCAGGCGGACCTGCTGGAGGGCTGAGGCCCCAGGCGCGGAAAGACCCGATCAAAACGGCGGAGACGTCCGATCTCCGCCGTTTTTCCTTAGAGAGACAGGAGGAAGATCATATGGAACAGAGAGCTTCTGCCCGCCGGGCGGCGCTGCGGGCGGCCTTTCCAGCCACGGTGCCGGTGCTGACGGGGTTTTTGTGCCTGGGGATCGCCTACGGCGTGCTGATGGAGACCAAGGGATACGGGCCCCTGTGGTCGGTGCTCATGAGCGCCATCGCCTTCGGCGGCAGCATGCAGTTTGTGGCCATCACGCTGCTGACCGCTGTTTTTGATCCCCTCCAGGCCTTTTTGCTCTCGGTCATGGTCAACGCCCGGCACATCTTCTACGGGCTGAGTTTGCTGGACAAGTATCGGGGGTTGGGGAAGGTGCGGCCCTTCCTCATCTATGTGCTCTGCGACGAGACCTTCTCCCTGGTGTCCACCCTGGAGCCGCCGGAGGGAGTGGAGCGGAAGGACTTCTACTTCTGGATCTCCCTGCTGGACTACGCCTACTGGATCGCCGGCACCGCCCTGGGAGGACTGGTGGGGAACCTCATCACCTTCGACACCACAGGCCTGGACTTTGCCCTGACGGCGCTGTTCGTGGTGCTGTTCCTGGAGCAGTGGAAAAAGCGGGCCAACCGGCCCGCAGGGCTGCTGGGCATGGCCTGCGCCGCGGCCGCGTTGGCGGTGTTCGGGGCGGACAACCTGGTGATCCCCGCCATGGCATTGATCCTGGTGTTGCTGCTGGTATTGCGGTCCAGGCTGGACCGCGGAGAGGAGGCGGCGTCATGACGCTGACACCCATACAGACCCTTGGCATCATCCTGGCGGTGGCCGCCGGAACCCAGCTGACGCGGTGGCTGCCCTTCTGGCTGTTCCCGGAGAAGCGGGACCCGCCGCCGGTGGTGGCCTACCTGGGCCGGGTGCTGCCGCCGGCCATGATGGGACTGCTGGTGGTCTACTGCCTCAAGGGCGTCAGTTGGACCGCCGCGCCCCACGGCGCGCCGGAGCTGATCGCCGTGGCCGTCACCGCCGCCCTCCACTGGTGGCGAGGCAATGTGCTGGTGTCCATTGCCGGCGGTACGGCGGTGTACATGCTGCTGGTGCAGCTGGTATTTGCGTAGAGCGCACAGATGCATAAACCTTCCAGAGGTTGCATAAACTGGGACCGCGGCTTGTGCCGCGGTCCTTTTTTTGGAATCGATAGGAGGGGCGCCATGCGCAGACAACTGGTTTGGTGGGAACTGGCGGGCTTTTTGTTTACCGCGGCGGCGGGATCGCTGCTGCATTTTGTCTACGACTGGAGCGGCGGCAGCGCTCTGGCGGCGGCCTTCTCCGCCGTCAACGAATCCACCTGGGAGCACATGAAGCTGCTGTTTTTCCCCATGTTCCTGTTCTCCGTGGTCCAGGTGATCGCCCTGGGGCGGCAGTATCCCAATTTCCTGGCGGTCCGGGCCGTCAGCACCGCGGTGGGCCTGGCGCTGATCCCGGTGCTGTTCTATACCTATACCGGCGTGCTGGGCCGGGATGTGGCGTGGGTGGACGTGACCATCTTTATCCTGTCGGCCCTGGCGGCCTTCGGGCTGGATTTCCGGCTGCTGCGGCGGGGACGGTGGAACAGCGGCTGGCAGCAGGTGGCGGGGCTGCTGGTGCTTTGGGGCCTGGCCTTTTTGTTCGTGTACTTCACCTTCCGCCCGCCGATGCTGGGCCTGTGGCAGGACCCGGTCACCGGCGGCTACGGCATCCCCTGACAATCAAACAGCGGCCAGAGGCGGGGACCGGTCCGGTCCCCGCCTCTGCCGTTCATAGGGATTTTACGTTGACCGTTTTCTGTTCAGGGGGTATAATAGCCTCATTCTTTATTCTTAACATTTGACAGGAGGAGGTCCTGCTATGGAGACCAGACGGAGGTCTGTGGCGCCCTTTTACGCCGTGGCGGCGCTGTGGCTGGCCTGGGGCGTGCTGGCGCCGCTGTACGAGCCGCTGCACTATGTCCTGGCGGCAGCGGCGTCGGCGGCGGTATTCGTGATCGTCAGCGCCCTGTGCCGCGCCGGCGCCGTGGGACAGCAGGCGGAGCGGAAGGCGGAGCCGAAAAAAGAGGCAGAGCCCTCCACCGGCAACGCGGAGCTGGACAAGATGCTCAAAGACGGATCGCTGGCTATCGCGGAGATGAAGCGTCTGGACGACAACATCGCCGACCCCGGCATCTCCGCCGACATCGTCCGGCTGGAGCAGGTGTCCCAGAAGATCTTCGACGAGGTGAAGCGGGATCCGAAGAAGCTGCCCCAGATCCGTAAGTTCATGGACTACTACCTGCCCACCACCCTCAAGCTCCTCAACGCCTACGACCGCATGAGCGGCGCCGGCGTGTCGGGGGAGAACATCGACACCACGCTTTCAAAGGTGGAGGGCATGATGCGGACCATCGTGGCCGCCTTTGAAAAGCAGCTGGACAGCCTGTACGGCGCCGAGGCCCTGGACATCTCCACGGACATCACCGTCCTGGAGAACATGATGGCCCGGGAGGGCCTGACGGACCAGCCCCTCAAGGCCCAGAGCAGCCCCGGGGACGACCCGGACATCAAGCTGGAACTGTAAGCACGCAAGATTTGACCGCCAGAAGGAACGGAGGAAATGACCATGACGGAAGATAAGAACCTGATCCCGGAGCTGACCTTGGAGCCCACCCAGGCCGCCGCGGCGGAAGAGGTGCCCCAGCTGACATTGGACCCCAGCGCCCCCGCCGCGCCCCAGGCGCAGGCGGAACCCGAAAAGCCCGCCGCGGAGCCGGTGCAGCTGGACGACCGGCTGCTCAGCGACGCGGAGAAGCAGGCGGTGGAGGAGTTCGCCAAGAAGATCGACATCACCGACTCCAACATGATTTTGCAGTACGGCGCCGCCGCCCAGAAGAACGTGGCGGGCTTTTCCGAAAACGCCCTGAACTCCGTCCGTACCAAGGACCTGGGCGAGGTGGGAAAGTCCCTCAGCGAGCTGGTGGTGGAGCTGAAGGGCTTCGGCGAGGAAGAGGAGAAGAAGGGCCTCTTCGGCCTGTTCAAAAAGACCGGCAGCAAAATCGAGGCCATGAAGGCCCAGTACGCCAAGGTGGAGTCCAATGTGGACAAGATCGCCCGGGAGCTGGAGCAGCACCAGGTGACGCTGTTGAAGGACGTGGCCATGCTGGACCAGATGTACGAGCTGAACCTCAAGTACTACAAGGAGCTGACCATGTATATCCTGGCCGGCAAGAAGAAGCTGGAGCAGGTCCGCGCCCAGGAGCTGCCCGCCCTGAAGGCCAAGGCGGAGCAGACCGGCGCCCAGGAGGACGCCCAGGCCTACAATGACCTTGCCCAGATGTGCGAGCGGTTTGAAAAGAAGCTCCACGACCTGGAGCTGACGCGGATCATCTCCGTCCAGATGGGTCCCCAGACCAGGCTGATCCAGAACAACGACACGCTGATGGTGGAGAAGATCCAGTCCTCCCTGGTGAACACCATTCCCCTGTGGAAGAGCCAGATGGTGCTGGCCCTGGGTCTGGAGCACAGCCGCCAGGCCACGGCCGCCCAGAGCGCCGTGACGGAGATGACCAACGAACTGCTGAAAAAGAACGCCGACATGCTGAAGATGGGCACCGTGGCCACCGCCAAGGAGGCCGAGCGCAGCATCGTGGACATCGAGACCCTCCAGCACACCAACCAGCAGCTGATCTCCACCCTGGACGAGGTGCTGAACATCCAGAAGGAGGGTGCCGCCAAGCGCAAGGCCGCCGAGGCGGAGCTGGGCCGGATCGAGGGCGAGTTGAAGCAGAAGCTGATGGAACTGCGGGGATAAGGATATCCGGAATGCCCGGTCGGCCCGGCTTCGGGGATCCCCGCCGGGGCTCGGCGGGTCCGGTGGGGAGAGGCGGATTTCGAGGGGGAGCGGGCTCTCTCCCGACCTTCCCCACTACCGCGTCAGAACAAGCTGCGCTTTGTTTGGCCCCGCCTGTTCTTCCTCTCCCCGCCAAAGCCTCTTCGCGGTTTTGGCGTGGGTCCCGTTGCCGGTTACCGGTTTGCGCGTCCCCCGGATGCGCGGGCCGGGGGATGTTCGCCGGGTCGCAGCGTGAAGAAACTATGCCGGTGGCATAGTTTTAGCGGAGACCGCAGCGGCTGTGCCGCGAGGAGACGCAGTTCGTGCCCCGGCGAAAATGATTGGAAATGCTGCTTTCGCCGGAGGCGAAAGCACCGGGAAAAACCACGGGCTTTTCCCCGGTCCCTTTTCTGGCTGCGGGGAACCGGTGGCTCTCCCTGGCCCCTTCTACGAGAAGGTCCGCAGTCTTTTTCACTGAATCCATAGAAGAGGATCATTGCCTATGAAATTTTTCCAGAAACGAGGCGTGGCCGCCATCGTCATGGTGCTGGCCATCGTGGCAGGCGCGGCGCTGGGACAGCTGCGCGAGCCCGACAGCTCCGACGCGCCCTCCACTGCCATCGTGGGCACCTATACGTATACGTACGACAACGCCGGGGTGCTCACCGACGAGACCATGGAGCACATGGACGCCATGAACGCCTCTCTCTTCGCCCAGACCGGCGCCCAGATCCTGACCGTGACGGTGGACACCACCGGCGGGCAGGACATTATGGACTACGCCCTGGACCTGGGCAACACCTACGGCGTGGGCTCCGCTGAGCGGAACAACGGCGTGGTGATGGTTCTGGCTCTGGAGAACATCTCCCAGAGCGGCCTGGTGGGCGATTACTGCGTGGTGGTGGGCGACGGCCTGGGCAGCCACGTGGACGATTTCACCGCCATGCAGTCCTACTATCTGGAGAGCGACTTTGCCGCCGGAGACTACGACGCCGGCGTCCTGGCCGCCTTCGACGCCTTCATCGCCTGGTTCGCCGACTTCTACGGCGTGGACATCCGGGAGGGCTACATCCCCGCCGTGCCGGAGACGTACACCAGCGGCACCTACTACACCGAGAGCACCGGCTACTTCGCCCCCACCTTCGGGGCCGTGCTGGTGGACCTGCTGGGCGTGATGGTGGTGCTGTTCGTGGTGTGGGTGATCCTGGACGGCGTCCGCTACAACCGCTACCGTCGGCGGTATCTGCTGCCGGGCATGGGGCGGCCCACGGTGCTGTACTATCCCATCTTCTGGGGACGGCCCCGGCGGCCTCGTCCCCCCAGACCGCCCAGATCTCCCCGGCCTCCCAGACCGCCCGGATCTCCGCCCCCCGGCGGCCCCGGCGGCTTTGGCGGCGGAGGCTTCTTCGGCGGGGGCCTTGGCTCCGGCGGACCCTTAGGCGGCAGCCGCGGGGGAGGCAGCTTCGGCGGGAGCCGGGGCGGGTCCTTCGGCGGCGGCAGCTTCGGAGGCGGCTTCGGCGGCAGCCGGGGCGGCTTCGGAGGCGGGTCCTTCCGGGGCGGTTTCGGCGGCAGCCGCGGGGGCGGCGGCTTCCGGGGCGGCGGCCGGAGATAAATACGCAGAGAGCGGCGCGGCCACTTGGCCGCGCCGCTCTTTCAATCTTCCTCCGCCAGGTCCAGCCCCAGATAGATGAGGTCCGGCATGGGTGCGCCGTTGTAGGACTCGATCTCCCGGAAGCCCAGCTTCTTATATAGGCGGATGGCCCCCGCCAGGAAGGGGAAGGTGTCCAGCACCATCCGCCGGCAGCCCATGGACCGGGCATCCGCGATCAGGCGGCGGACCGTCCGCTCCGCCAGTCCCTGCCCCCGGAAGGCGGGGCGGATGTAGAGCCGCTTGAGCTCCCACAGGCCGCCCTCCAGAGGCCGGATGGCCCCGGTGCCCACGGCTTCTCCAGTCTCCGTCACCAGCAGGTACAGCCGCCCGTCCGGCGGGCCGTATTTGTCGGAGAGGTGGCTGAGCTCCTGGTCATAGTTCTGTAATTGCAGGTACGACTCAAAGGCGGGCTTCTCCGCCAGCAGCATGTCCGTGTACTCCCGGAACAGCGGGCCCACCGCCTCCGGGTGGGCGCAGCCGTCGAGAAATTGGATGTCCACGTCTCGCCGCCTCCTTTTTTCCAGCGTGCCCGGCGGGCGCCGGGCGTTTTTCCCAGTATACCACGCCGCCGTGCCGCCGTCCACCGCCCGGGGCGGCGGAGAAAAAAGTTTTTGCCGGAGGGAACGATCCGCGCCCCTCCGGCGTGTTTACAGTGAAAGCGCTTTTCAAACCCCAGGAAAGGAGCGGACCCATGACGGAACAGGAGAGGTTCCTCCGGCGGGCCATGGAGGCCCACGGCGGCGCCGTGTACCGGCTGGCCCTGTGCCGGACCCAGTCGGTGCCGGACGCGGAGGACGTGTATCAGGACGTGTTTTTGCGCCTGCTGAACCAGCGGGACGGCCCGGCGTGGGAGCCGGAGCATCTGAAGGCCTGGCTGCTGCGGACGGCGCTGAACCGCTGCGCGGACCTGCACCGGCTGCGCCTGCGGCGGCCGGTGGTGCCGCTGGAGGAAGTGTCGGAGACCGCCGCCGCGGAGGACGGAGCGGCGGAGCTGTGGGAGGCGGTGGGGCGGCTGCCGGAGAAGCTGCGCACGCCGGTGCACCTCTATTACGCCGAAGGCTACACCGCCGGGGAGATCGCCGCCCTGCTGGGCGTCCCGGCGGCCACGGTCCGCACCCGGCTCCACCGGGCGCGGCAAAAACTGAAGGACATGCTGGGAGGTTGTGACGATGGAGAACCGATATCAGAAGATGACAGACCATATCCGTCCGCCGGAGGAACTTGACCGGCGGGTGCTGGCCGCGGCCCGGGACGCGGCCGCGCCACAGCGGACCCGGCGCTCGGCCCGCCGGTGGGTCCGGGCGGCCGTGTGCGCCGCCTGTGCCCTGGCGCTGGTGCTGGGCACCTGGCGTCTTTCCCCCGGAGCAGAGAGTGAAACGGATGGCGCGGCTCTGCCCGCCTTCTCCTTCGGCCTGACGGCCTACGCCGCCGACACCGGGGAGTATGCTCCCTCCAATGCCAACGGCGCCCTGGCCTTCCGCACCGGCGGTGAGGGCGGCTGGACCGAGAGCGGTGGCTATTACACCGGCTGTATGTTCCAGGTGACGGGAGAGGACATCGCCTCCGTCTCCCTTTCCATCGACCGGGGCGGGCTGTACCGCTGCCGGCTGCGCACGGACCTGACGGAGGCGGAGATCGCCCAGGCGCGCCGGGCTATGGAGGAGGGCACCCTGGCCGCCGCTGCCATCACCCAGGAAGCGGACGGCAGCTGGTCCATGCCGGAGATCACCAGCCCGGAGACCTCCGTCACGGAGGACTACGACCCGGAGACCAGCTACGGCTTCTGGGTCCCGGGAGTGGACGCGGAGCGCTGGCAGGAGGACATGAGAGAGGCGTCCCACGAGAGCATCGACTGCCTGGACGGCGCCCGGCTGACGGTCTGCGTCACCTTCTCCGACGGCAGCACCCAGAGCAAGACGTACACCCTCTCCACCGGCAGGCTCCGGTACGCGCCGGACGGGGATGGCCCCGGCGGGACCCTGCTGCCCCAGCTGGCCGGGGACGACGAGTCCTACGTCTACGGCGTCTACGCCGAGTCTGAGAGCGAGGGGCGCTATTTCCTCTGGCCGGTCCCGGGGGCCAGCACCATCAGCCTCTCCAACCCCTACGGGGCAGGGGAGAACGGCACCTTCCACGCCGGCATCGACATTCCCGCCCCGGCGGGCACGGCCGTCCTGGCGGCGGCGGACGGCACTGTGGCGGAGATCGGCTTTGACAGCGAGCGGGGCAACTACATCGTCCTGGACCACGGCGGCGGACTGACCACCCTCTACGGCCAGTGCCGGGAGATCGCGGAGGGACTGACGGAGGGCGATGCCGTCTCCGCCGGGGAGACCGTCGCCGTCCTGGGCGCCACCGGCATGGCCACCGGCGCCCACCTCCACTTTGAGGTCCGCCTGGACGGGGGGCCCCAGGACCCGGTGGCCTACTTCGACAGCGCCGTCCGGGATACCCTGCGCATGGGCTGACCGGCCGCAAACAGAAAAGACCGCCCCTGGGGCGGTCTTTTTTGCGGTTCAATAAATTTTGTGAAAATGAAAATTTAATCTTGACTTTAATAAAATTAAAATTTATATTAATTTTATGAAAGGGGCGTGAGCAGATGGCAACTATGCCGGTGTGGATGGCGGAGCTGGAGGACGAGGATGTGACCTTCATCAAGAAGTTTCTCCTCTCCTCCGGATCGCTGAAGGAGGTGGCGGCGCTGTACGGCGTCAGCTACCCCACGGTACGGCTGCGGCTGGACCGGCTGATCCAGAAGATCCAGCTGACGGAGAGCGCTGAGGCGGATCCCTATGTGTCGCTGGTGAAGCGGCTGGCGGTGGACGACAAGCTGGATTTCGACACCGCCAAGCTCCTGATCACCGAATACCGCAGGACAAAGGAGGAACATTGACATGGCGATTGCATCGAGGTTTCTGGCCGTGGCGCTGATCGTATTTCTGGTGCTGATCGTGGGCGGTGTGGCGCTGCAGATCTTTCTGTCCCGGAGAAAGAGCAAATGGCTGGGATTGATCCTGCCGCTGCTGACGTTTTTGTACGCCCTGGCGCTGACGCTGAACGTCACATCCATCGACGGCGCCTTCCCCTGGGGGGCGCTCCTGGCTGCCTTCCTGCTGGGGAACATCCCCACGCTGGTGCTGCTGGCCATCTACTGGGCGGTCCGGGAGAAGTTCCGGGTGCGGGACCAGATCGACAAAATGAACATTGACGACCTGTAAGAGACAAAAAAGACCGCCGGAAGGCGGTTTTTTTTCACGGGTCCTCCTGGGGGCGGGTCCGGGGAAGGTTCCAGCGGAAGTGGGCGGAGAGCAGGCGGATCAGCAGCACCGCCGCGGTGCCGCCCAGGGTGGCGGGGACCTCGCCCCACACCCGCCACAGCCCCACGCACACCAGGGCCCCCGCCAGGGAGGCGGAGGCGTACACATGCTTGACGAAGATGTAGGGCGTCTGTCCGGCCAGCACGTCCCGCAGCACGCCGCCGCCCACGCCGGTGACCACGCCCACGAACACCAGCAAAAACAGCGTGGGGCTGCCGGTACTGCCGTAGGCGATGCGGATGCCCACCACGGTGAAGATGCCAAGGCCCGCGGAGTCCAGGATCAGCATGGACAGGTCGTACAGCCGCTGGTCCCACATCAGCACCCGCCGGATGCCCGGCAGAAACAGAACCAGCGAGGCGCCCAGGGCCACCAGGGCATAGATGGGATCCTGAAAGGTGGCGGGCGGGGTGTTGCCCAGGATCACGTCCCGGATGACGCCGCCGCCCACGGCGGTGGTCAGGCCCAGGGTGCACACGCCGAAGAGGTCCATGCCCCGTTTCAGCCCCGTAATGGCACCGGAGGCGGCGAAGGCCAGCGTCCCCGCCAGCTCCAGGATCAGGAAAAACAGTTCCATCGGCGCCGCCTCACACTTCTCCGCCCCGGACCATCTCCATGAAGGCGGCGGCCGCGGCGGTGGGGGAGACGTCCTGCAGGGTGCACATGTCCACGCTGCGGGCGGGAATGTCGAAGTCTACCTGCAAAAGCCGGATGTCCCCGGCCTCCAGGTCCTTTTTCACGAATTCCAGGGTCACGCCCGCCACACCCAGGCCGATCCGGGCCAGGGTCACCAGCAGCTGCCGGGAGCTCAGCTCGATCTCCGGCGTCAGCGTCACGCCGGCCTTTAAAAATTCCTGCTCCAGAAACACCCGGCTGCTGGCCTTGCGCTCCAGAAGGATCAGGGGGAACGATGCGATCTCCTGGCGGGTGTGGACGTGGTCGAAGTCGCACTCATACTCCCGGCCCGCCACAAAGGCGGTGTGGGTGGCAAAGCACGGCCATGTGACAAGCCCTGGGTCCGCCGGGGAGGAGGCGAAGGCGATGTCCACCGCCCCGGACCGCAGCAGGGCCAGCACCTTGGCGCTGCGGCCGCTGACGATCTTCAGCCGGATGCCGGGGTGGAGCCGGTGGAAGGCCTCCAGATACGGCGTGAGAAACTGGCCGGTGACGGTGTCGCTGGCGCCGATGACCAGCGAGCCCAGCAGCAGCTGCTGGGCCTGGGAGAGCTTGTCCTCGCCGGTGGCGATAAGCCCCAGGGCGCTGCGGACATACTGATAGAGCAGCTGCCCCTCCCCGGTCAGCGTCACGCCCCGGGGACTGCGGGCGAACAGCCGGGCCTGGAGGGCCGTCTCCAGCTGCTTGACGGACTGGCTCACCGCCGACTGGGAGATATACAGGTTCCGGGCCGCCACGGAGATGTTGCCGGTTTCGGCCACCTCTTTGAACACCCGGTACAGTTCCAGCTTCACCGCCATACTGCCGCCTCCTGTTTTCGTAAAATCAGTGTTGCTTATCATAGGCAGACCCATTATAAGCAAGCCCCGGCAGAAAGGCAAGTCCTCCGCCGGGGAAAAATTCCCCCGGACGGCTTTGCAACCGCCGGCATTTTTGGTATACTCTATAAAATCAGCAAACGATCACAGGGGAGGCGCGTATATGGAGATCCACATTCTGGCGGTAGGCGACGTGGTGGGGGAGCCGGGCCTGCGGCACCTGGAGCGGCACCTGCGGCCCTTGCAGAAACTCAAGGACATCGCCTTCACCGTGGTCAACGGGGAGAACGCCTCCGGCGTGGGGCTGACGCCGGACCAGGCCTGCCGGATCTACGACGCCGGCGCCGACGCGGTGACCCTGGGCAACCACACCTTTGGGAAGATGCAGATTCGGGACTTCCTGGAGGACACGCCCTGGCTGCTGCGGCCCGCCAACTACACCGGCCGGGCCCCGGGCCGGGGCTGCGGGATCTTTGAGCGGAACGGCTTTTCCGTCCGGGTCGTCAACCTCATCGGCCGCTGCGACCTCCACTGGGGGGGAGAGAACCCCTTCACCACCGCCGATGCCCTGCTCAAGCGGGGAACGGCGGAGGTGACGCTGGTGGACTTCCACGCTGAGGCCACCAGCGAGAAGCTGGCCATGGGCTACTACCTGGACGGCCGGGTGTCCGCCCTGTGGGGCACCCACACCCACGTGCCCACCGCCGACGAGCGGGTGTACCCCAAGGGCACCGGCTACATCACGGACCTGGGCATGACCGGGCCGGTGGAGTCGGTGCTGGGGGTGGAGCCCTGGCAGTCGGTGGAGCATTTCTTGGGGGGCCTGCCGGGCCGCTACCGCAGCCCCGAGGGGCCCTGCAAGCTGCAGGGCGCCGTATTCACCGTGGATACCGCTACGGGCCTTTGCACCGCCGTGGAGCGGGTGGACGTCCGGTAAATTGGGAGAATTACAACATAAGAAAGAGGAAATGCAGTATGTCAATCCAGAAAGTGAGAGCGTATTTTGAGACCCTGGGCATCGCGGACCGTATCCGGGAGTTTACCGTGTCCTCCGCCACGGTGGAGCTGGCGGCGGTGGCCGTGGGCGTGGAGGGCGCCCGCATTGCCAAGAGCCTGAGCTTCAAGGTGGACGACCACCCCATCATCATCGTGGTGGCCGGGGACGCCAAGGTGGACAACAGCCGCTACAAGGCCCAGTTCCACACCAAGGCCAAGATGCTGACCTTTGAGGAGGCCCACACCCTCATCGGCCACGACGTGGGCGGCGTGTGCCCCTTCGCCCTGCCGGAGGACGTGCAGGTGTACCTGGACGTGTCCTTAAAGCGCTTTGAGACCGTGTTCCCCGCCGCCGGCAGCGACAACAGTGCCGTGGAGATGACCTGCGAGGAGCTGGAGCGGTACGCCTCCAACTTCGTGGCCTGGGTGGACGTGTGCAAGGCCTGGCGTCCGGAGGAGCAGAACTGACGGGAGGCGGACCATGCTGACATTCATCCATGCCGCCGACTTCCACCTGGACAGCGCCTTCGGCGCCCTGGACCAGCGGCGCTCCGCCGCCCGCCGGCGGGAGAGCCGAGAGACGGCGCTGCGCCTTTCCAACTATGTGAACAGCCAGGGTGTGGACCTGGTGCTGCTGGCCGGGGACCTGTTCGACAGCGCCGCGGCCTTCCGGGAGACCGGGGAGCAGCTCTCGGCGGCCCTGGGGCAGATGGAGGCGCAGGTGTTCATCGCTCCCGGCAACCACGACTGGTACGGCCCCGGCAGTCCCTGGCGCACCGTGGACTGGCCGGAGAACGTGCATATCTTCTCGGAAAACGCCCTGACCGCCGTGGAGCTGCCGGAGTGGAACCTGGTGGTCCACGGGGCGGCCTTCACGGGTCCCGAGCAGGCGGAGAGCGCGCTCCGGGGCTTTACCGCCCCCGACGACGGCAAAGTCCACATCGGACTGCTCCACGGGGAGGTCGAGGCGCCGGAGGACCGGTACGGCCCCCTGCGCAAGGCGGACATCGCCGCCAGCGGCCTTGCCTACCTGGCCCTGGGCCACGTCCACCGGCGGACCGAGCCGGTGCGCATCGGCGGCACGGTCTGCGCCTGGCCCGGCTGCATCGAGGGCCGGGGCTTCGACGAGCTGGGGGAGAAGGGGTTCTACCGGGGCACCCTGGACGAGAGCGGCCGGGTGGCGCTGACCTTCGTGCCCTTTGCCCGGCGGCGGTATGAGATCCTGGAGGTGGACGTCACCGGAAAGGACCCCCGCGCCGCGGTGGAGGCGGCGCTGGGCGCGGACACCGCCCGGGACCTGTACCGCATCGTCCTCACCGGCGAGACCGGGGAGGGCGGCGCCGGAGCGGCGGCGCTGGAGGAGGCCCTGGCAGACCGGTTCTACGCCCTGGAGGTCCGGGACCGGACCCGCATGGCCGAGGACCTGTGGGCCCGGGCGGAGGAGGACTCCCTGCGGGGGTTGTTCCTGCGGCAGCTGCGGCTGAGACGGGACGGAGCAAAGACGGAGGAGGAGCGCCGGGCGGCGGAGCAGGCGGCCCGGTTCGGCCTGGCGGCCCTGGACCACAGGGAGATCGGATAAGGAGCGGAGGACTGCCATGAAACGGATCTTGCTGATCGGCACCGGCGGCACCATCGCCTCCGAGGTCACGGACAGCGGCCTGATGCCGGAGCTGACCACGGAGCAGCTTCTGGCCCACCTGCCGGCGGTGTCGGACATCTGCGATGTGGAGTGCTTGCAGCTGCTGAACCTGGACAGCACCAACATCACCCCGGCCCACTGGCTGGAGATGGCCCGGTGTGTCCGGGACCACTACGACGATTACGACGGCTTCGTCCTGACCCACGGCACCGACACCATGGCCTATACGGCGGCGGGCCTGAGCTACCTCATCCAGGGCAGCCCCAAGCCCATCGTCCTCACCGGCGCCCAGAAGCCCATCGGCTTTGACTCCACCGACTCCAAGGTGAACCTGACCGACGCCTTGCGCTGCGCGGCGGAGGACCTGCCGGGCGTCGCCATCGTCTTTGACGGCAAGGTCATCCCCGGCACCCGGGCCAAAAAGACCCGGTCCAAGAGCTTCCAGGCCTTCTCCAGCATCAACTTCCCCTATCTGGGGGTCCTGCGGGACGGGGTGCTGTTGCGCTATATCCGCCCGGAATGCGCCGGGGCACCGGTGTTTTACGACCGGCTGGATACCGCCGTGGCCCTTTTGAAGCTGCTGCCGGGCATGGACCGCGCGGCGGCGGACTTTTTGCTGGAGCGGAACCACGCCCTCATCATCGAGAGCTTCGGCGTGGGGGGCCTTCCTGAGCACGGCGGGTTCTACGAGTGCGTCCGGGACTGGATGGACCGGGGGCGGATCATCGTGGGGACCACCCAGGTGGAAAACGAGGGCAGCGACCTGGGGGTGTACCACGTGGGCCACGCCCTCAAGCGGCGGCTGGGAGTGCTGGAGGCCTACGACATGACCTGCGAGGCCGTGGCGGCCAAGCTCATGTGGATCCTGGGCCGGACCCGGGACCGGACGGAGGTGGAGCGGCTGTTCTACACCCCGGTGGCGAGAGACATCCTCTGGCCGGCGGAGTGAGAGACTTGCCGGAGACCCTCCGGGGGCCGGGAGCTTCCCGGTGGATGCACCCCCCATTTCCTTTTCGTCTTGCCGAAAAGGAAACGGGCCGTGCACGGTCCAAAGTAAAAGACGCTGAGACGAACAGGAGGACCATCCGGTCCTCCTGTTCGTAATTGCGGGGGTCGTGCGAATCGGTCTTCCGGCGGCGCGGGCCCCGTCGTCCCTGCGCCGGAACCCATTCCGTGAAGAGCTGCGACCCCGCATAACCACTGCGGCGGAGGGACGGGGAGGAGGACCGGATCGGCGTATTTCTGCTCCCGCGCCTTCCGCTTCGCTAGGCGCTGCCCGGGCAGACGCTGTTGGCTTTCTCTTTTGTCCGTAGGGGCGGATCCTGTATCCGCCTGCCACCCGGCCCTCCTGACAATCGCTCTGGCAGCGCCCAGCGAAGCGGAAGGCGCGGAGATAGAAGTACAGGCAAATCCGATGACCACCCCGTCCGCGCTCCGCACCATCGGATGCGGAGGTGCAGTTCTTCACGGGATCGCCCGCGGCGCAAGGCCGACGGGGCGCCCGACACCCGCCGCACCGATTCGCACGACCCCCGTACTTCGGCTAAACGCCCCCCCGGGGCGTTTTGCCGCCGGCGGTTTTCTCTTCCACCGGGCGCGGCGCATTCTCTTTTGGCAAGACAAAAGAGAATGGGGGGCGTATCCCCGCAGGGGCGACCCCTGCACTGGCAGGACCCTGCCGGCCCCGGCAAAAAACCACCACAACTGCCCTTCAAAAAGCCGCCAAAACAGGCAGAATGTCCCCTTGACAGGGACACACCGACGTGGTATAGTGTCCTCGAATTTGAAAAAAGGCATCGAAAAGGACGCTGACCGGGAAAGACAGCAGAGAGGAGCCGCCATTGGCTGCAAGCGGCTCTTGCCGATTACCGGACCCCAGCCACCGCCTTGGAGCCGCCCACCGATATGTAGGCTGGGACGGGACCTCCCGTTACAGAGGACACGAGCGGCGCTCCTTTGGGAGCGCAAGCAGGGTGGAACCGTGGAATACGTTTGTTCGTATCTCACCCCTGATTTTTCGTCAGGGGTGGGATTTTTTTCACCCCTCGGACAAGGAGGAAACATCATGAGCGAGGAAAACATCTACACCTTTGAAAACCCCGAATACCGGAAAACCTACTGGCACACCTGCTCCCACGTGCTGGCCCAGGCCGTCAAGCGGCTGTGGCCGGAGGTGAAGCTGGCCATCGGCCCCTCCATCGACGAGGGCTTCTACTACGACCTGGACTCCCCCTTCGCCTTCACGCCGGAGCACATGGCCCAGATCGAGGCCGAGATGCGCAAGATCTGCAAGGAGAAGCTGAAGCTGGAGCGGTTCGAGCTGCCCCGGGAGGAGGCCGTCAAGTTCATGGAGGAGAAGGGCGAGCCCTACAAGGTGGAGCTCATCAACGACCTGCCGGCCGACGCCCACATCTCCTTCTACAAGCAGGGCGAGTTCACCGATCTGTGCGCCGGTCCCCACCTGGACTCCACCGGCCGCATCAAGGGCAACGCCATCAAGCTCACCGCCTGCAACGCCGCCTATTGGCGGGGCGACTCCAACCGTCAGACCCTGCAGCGGATCTACGGCATCGCCTTCCCCAAGAAGGATGAGCTGGACGCCTACCTCCAGCGCATCGAGGAGGCCAAGAAGCGGGACCACCGGAAGCTGGGCAAGGAGCTGGGATTGTTTATGCTGCGGGACGAGGGCCCCGGCTTCCCCTTCTTCCTGCCCAAGGGCATGGTGCTCAAGAACACCCTGATCGACTACTGGCGCCAGGTCCACAAGAAGTACGGCTATGTGGAGATCTCCACCCCCATCATCCTCAACCGCAAGCTGTGGGAGCGCTCCGGCCACTGGGACCACTATAAGCAGAACATGTACACCACCGTCATCGACGACGAGGACTATGCCATCAAGCCCATGAACTGCCCCGGCGGCATGCTGGTCTACGCCAGCGAGCCCCACTCCTACCGGGACCTGCCCCTGCGGGTGGGCGAGCTGGGCCTGGTGCACCGCCATGAGCTCTCCGGCGCCCTCCACGGACTGTTCCGCGTCCGCTGCTTCACCCAGGACGACGCCCATGTTTTCATGACCCGGGAGCAGATGAAGGACGTGATCCAGGAGACCGTGCGCCTGTTCGACGAGGTGTACTCCACCTTCGGCCTGAGCTACAGCATCGAGCTCTCCACCATGCCTGAGGACCACATCGGCACCGTGGAGGAGTGGGAGCGCAACCAGGATATCCTGAAAAACGCCATCACCGAGATGGGCAAGACCTTCGTCATCAACGAGGGCGACGGCGCCTTCTACGGCCCCAAGCTGGACTTCCATCTGGCCGACTCCCTGGGCCGGACCTGGCAGTGCGGCACCATCCAGCTGGACAGCCAGCTGCCGGAGCGCTTCGAGCTGGAGTACACCGGCGAGGACGGCCAGAAGCACCGCCCCGTCATGATCCACCGTGTGGTGCTGGGCTCCATCGAGCGGTTCATCGGCGTCATCACCGAGCACTTCGCCGGCGCTTTCCCCGCCTGGCTGGCACCTGTCCAGGTGAAGGTCCTGCCCGTCACCGACCGGGCGGAGGCGTACGCCAAGGAAGTGGCCGCCCAGTTGGATGCCGCCGGCTTCCGGGTGGAAGTGGACGGCCGCAATGAGAAGATCGGCAAGAAGATCCGGGAGGCCACCCTGGAGAAGATCCCCTATATGCTGGTGGTAGGCGACCGGGACATGGAGGACAAGACCGTCTCCGTGCGTTTGCGCTCCGGCGAGGACCAGGGCGCCATGAGCCTGGACGCCTTCAAGGCCCAGCTTCAAGAGGTCGTGGACAACAAGACCATCCTGTGATCAGGATCTGACCTGCGCGTGATCGGAAAAGACCGCCTAAACGGGCGGTCTTTTCTGTATGGAGGAAGAATGGCCGCTGACGACGGACATTAGTCCTGCTGAAATAGACAAAAGCGGAAGTAAGTTTACGCAAGAAAACTGGATGCTTTTCTGAAAATCATTTCCTCCGCCGCGAAGGCGTTGCCACGGCCGCGGCGGGGGAGTATACTCATACAAGAGAAACGATACCCGCCGGGGCCTGTCCCAAAAGGACGGAGGCGCCCGGGGGAAAGGAGGAACCGGCCATGAGCCAAGAATTCAAGAAAGTTCTGGTAGCCAACCGGGGCGAGATCGCCATGCGGATCTTCCGGGCCTGCCACGACCTGGGGCTCCAGACCATCGCCATCTACTCCAACGAGGACATGTACAGCGTGTTCCGCACCGCCGCCGACGAGTCCTATCTGATCGGCAAGAACCTCAGCCCCCTGGGGGCCTATCTGGACATTCCCCGGATCATCGCCCTGGCCAAGAAGCACGGGGCCGACGCCATCCACCCCGGCTACGGCTTTTTGTCGGAGAACGGCGACTTCGCCCGGGCCTGTGAGGAGGCCGGCATCAAGTTCATCGGTCCCTCTTCCCGCGTGCTGGACCTGATGGGCGACAAGCTCTCCGCCAAGCAGATCGCCGTGGAGTGCGGCGTGCCCACCACCCCGGGCACCACCGAGCCCCTCCAGAGCCGCCAGGCCGCTCAGAAGCTGGCTATGGAGTTCGGCTTCCCCGTGATTTTGAAGGCAGCCGCCGGCGGCGGCGGCCGGGGCATGCGCCGGTGCGACACCGTGGAGGAAGTGGGCGTCAACTTCGACCTGGTGAAGGCCGAGGCCAAGAAGGCCTTCGGCAACGACGACATCTTCATGGAGAAGTTCCTGGTGGAGCCCAAGCACATCGAGGTCCAGGTCCTGGGCGACGAGCAGGGCAACGTGGTGCACCTGTTCGAGCGGGACTGCTCCCTCCAGCGCCGCTACCAGAAGGTGGTGGAGTTCACCCCCGCCTTCTCTGTGGACAAGAAGATCCGCCAGGCCCTGTACGAGGACGCGGTGAAGATCGCCAAGCACGTGGGCTATGTCAACGCCGGCACCCTGGAGTTCCTGGTGGACAAGGAGGGCCATCACTACTTCATTGAGATGAATCCCCGGATCCAGGTGGAGCACACCGTCACCGAGATGGTCACCGGCGTGGACCTGGTCCGTTCCCAGATCCTCATTGCCGAAGGCTGCCCCCTCAGCGATCCCCGCATCGGCATCAAGAAGCAGAGCGACCTCCACGTCAACGGCTACGCCATCCAGTGCCGCGTGACCACCGAGGACCCGGCCAACAACTTCGCCCCCGACACCGGCCGCATCACGGCCTACCGCTCCGCCGGCGGCTTCGGCATCCGCCTGGACGGCGGCAACGCCTACACCGGCGCGGTGATCTCTCCCTACTACGACTCCCTGCTGGTGAAGATCACCACCTGGGACAACACCTTCGAGGGCGTGTGCCGCAAGGCCGCCCGGGCTATCAACGAGGTCCACGTCCGGGGCGTCAAGACCAACATCGCCTTCATCACCAACATTCTCAAGAACCCGGCCTTCATTGCCGGCCAGTGCCATACCAAGTTCATCGACGAGACGCCGGAGCTGTTCCAGCTGGACGAGAGCCAGGACCGCGCCACCAAGATGCTCAAGTATATCGGCAACATCGTGGTCAAGGAGCAGGGCGAGCACAAGCTCTATGACGAGTGCCGCTTCCCGCCGGTGACGGGCAACCGGCCCGACGGGCTCAAGCAGATGCTGGACGCCAAGGGCCCCAAGGCCGTGGCCGACTGGGTGAAGGACCAGAAGAAGCTGCTGATCTGCGACACCACCTGCCGCGACGCCCACCAGTCCCTGCTGGCCACCCGGGTCCGCAGCCGCGACATCCTCAAGGGCATGGAGGGCACCAGCGAGATCCTGGCGGACGCCTTCTCCCTGGAGTGCTGGGGCGGCGCCACCTTCGACGTGGCCTACCGCTTCCTCCACGAGTCCCCCTGGGAGCGGCTGGACATGATCCGGGAGAAGGCCCCCAACCTGCTGCTGCAGATGCTGCTGCGGGGTGCCAACGCCGTGGGCTACACCAACTATCCCGACAACGTCATCCGGGAGTTCATCAAGGAGGCCGCCCGCTCCGGCATCGACGTGTTCCGGATCTTCGACTCCCTGAACTGGATCCCCGGCATGGAAGTGGCCATGGATGAGGTCCTCAAGCAGGATAAGATCTGCCAGGCCACCATCTGCTACACCGGCGACATCCTGGATCCCAAGCGGGACAAGTACCCCCTGAAATACTACGTGGATCTGGCCAAGGAGCTGGAGAAGCGGGGCGCCCACATGCTGGCCATCAAGGATATGTCCGGCGTGCTCAAGCCCTATGCCGCCAAGAAGCTGGTCTCCACCCTCAAGCAGGAGATCGGCATCCCCATCCAGCTCCACACCCACGACACCTCCGGCAACCAGGTGGCCGCCTATCTGCTGGCGGCGGAGGCCGGCGTGGACGTGGTGGACTGCGCCATCTCCTCCATGGCCGGCATGACCAGCCAGCCCTCTCTCAACGCCGTGGTGGCGGCCCTCCAGGGCACCGAGCGGGACACGGGCCTGGATCTGGACCGGCTGCAGCTGCTGACCGACTACTGGGAGGACGTGCGCAAGCGCTACGACTCCTTTGAGGGCGGCCTCACCTGCAACAACGCCGACATCTACCGCTATGAGATCCCCGGCGGCCAGTACACCAACCTCAAGCCCCAGGTGGAGTCCCTGGGCCTGGGCAGCCGCTTCATGGAGGTCAAGGAGAATTACCGCAAGGTCAACGAGATGCTGGGCGACATCGTGAAGGTGACGCCCTCTTCCAAGATGGTGGGCGACCTGGCCATCTTCATGACCCAGAACCATCTGACGCCGGAGAACATCGTGGAGAAGGGCGAGGGCCTGGCCTTCCCGGACAGCGCCGTCAGCTACTTCTCCGGCATGATGGGCCAGCCCGCCGGCGGCTTCCCCAAGGATCTCCAGCGGGTGGTCCTCAAGGGCAAGTCGGCCATCACCTGCCGGCCCGGCGAGCTGCTGCCGCCGGTGGACTTCGAGGCCAAGAAGCGGGAGATGGCCTCCTTCGACCCCGATCCCACCTGGCGGGCCGTGCTGAGCTACTGCCTGTATCCCAAGGTGGTGGAGGACTTCGTCAAGAACCAGAAGGAGTACGGCTATATCATGCGGCTGGGCAGCCACGTGTTCTTCCACGGCCTGGCCGTGGGTGAGACCAACAAGGTCAACATCGCCGACGGCAAGACCCTGGTCATCAAGTACCTGGGCCTGGGCGAGGTGGACAAGGAGGGCATGCGCACCGTCAGCTTCGAGCTCAACGGCATCCGGCGGGATGTGCAGGTGCCCGACGAGGCGGCCCAGAAGAACATCGTCAAGGTCCCCATGGCGGACCCCGAGGACAAGAGCCAGGTGGGCGCCTCCATCCCCGGCGCGGTCAGCAAGATCAGCGTCAAGGTGGGCGACACCGTGGAGAAGAACCAGACCCTCATCACCATCGAGGCCATGAAGATGGAGACCGCCATCACCGCCCGCATGGGCGGCGTGGTGGATAGTATTTTGATCCACGAGGGCGACACCGTCAAGGGCGGCCAGCTGCTGCTGACCATCCGCTGAGGATAGCCTGCCGGGGCCGGTTCCTTCTTTGGGAGGGAGCCGGCCCCTCCGCATTTCTGCCGGAGGGGAGCGGATTTGCAGGATATCTGTCATACTCCAGAGACTGGAAAGGAAAAGTGAAGCCCGACTGGCATCAACTTGCAAAAAGGCGGGATATTCATAAAAAAAGACTTGAAAAATGACGGCAAGTGGGATATGATATGCAAGTGTCAATAGAACCCGGCAAAATATGAAAAGGGAAAGAGGAACCATGATGAAGAAGTATTTATCTTTGCTGCTGGCCGTCCTCATGACGGCTTCTCTGCTGGCCGGCTGCGGCGGCGATACCGCCAGCGACGATACCGCTGCTGATGACACCGCTTCCGCCGAGACCGGCGATACCGCCGCTTCCACCGGCTCCGGCGTGGAGCTGAAGTTCACCACCGGCGGCGACCAGGGCACCTATTATGGCTTCGGCACCGTGCTGGCCCAGTATGTCACCAGCAACACCGGCTCCAAGGTCACTGCTGTGGTCTCCAACGGCTCTCAGGACAACATTGAGCAGATGGACCTGAACACCGCCCAGCTGGGCTTCGTCCAGTCCGACGTCATGAGCTACGCCTATAACGGCGAGCGCCTGTTCGAGGGTATGGCTGTGGAGAACTTCTCCACCGTGGCCGCTCTGTATATGGAGCAGGTCCAGATCGTCACCTGCGATCCCTCCATCCAGTCTGTGGCTGACCTGAAGGGCAAGAACGTATCCATCGGCGCCTCCGGCTCCGGCGTGTACTACAACGCTCTGGACGTGCTGGCCGCCTATGGCCTGACTGAGCAGGACATCAACCCCACCTTCCAGGACTTCGGCAACAGCGTGGACGCCCTGCAGGACGGCAAGATCGACGCCGCCTTTGTGGTGGCCGGCGCTCCCACCGTGGCCGTGACCTCCCTGGCCACCGCCAAGGACGTGTATCTGGTCAGCCTGGACGATGAGCACATCGAGGCTCTGAAGGCCGAGTGCCCCTACTATGAGAAGTACGTGATCCCCGAGGGGACCTATGAGGGTGTGGCCGAGACCACCACTGTGGCCGTGGGCGCCGTGGTCATCGCCCGGGACGACGTGGCTGAGGACGATGTGTACAACTTCGTCTCCGCCATCTTCGAGAACGCCGACTCCCTGGCCCACGACAAGGCCGGCGAGCTGGATCTGGAGTTTGCCTCCTCCGTCACCGCCGTGCCCTATCATCCCGGCGCCGCCAAGTACTTCGCCGAGAAGGGCATCGAAGCTCCCACCAAGTAAGGGGCAGCTGAATCTGTACCATCCGGAAACTACGGCGGAGGATCTCCGCCGTAGTTTCCGCGGTATAAAGGGCTGTTAAGGCCCTGACAAGAGATGTTCAAGATATTCCAAAGTGAGGGGGAGCCCCCATGGGCCTATTCAAGAAAAAAGCGACTCAGGAGCCGGTGCTGCCGGTAAATGAGGTACACGACGATTCCACCGGCACCGCCGCCGACGTGGAAGCCGTCATGAAAAAATACGACCGGGAGTCCAACACCCGGGTGTGGGAGGGCGCGCCCAAGGTTGCGATCAGCATTCTGATGGCTGCGTTCTCTCTGTACTGCATCATCGACACGGTCTTTCTCACCACCCTGACGGAAATCCGTCTGCCGGTGTTTGTGGGACTGGTGCTGCTGCTGGGCTTTTTGACCTTTCCCGCCCGGAAGGGCGACGACCGGGTCAACCACCTGCCCTGGTATGATGTGCTGCTGATCGTCTGCGGTTCCGGCGCCTACTTCTTCTATGCCGCCAACGCCATGACAGTCATCCAGCTGTCCAGCCGCATCATGAAGGAACCCCTGTACATGGTGATCGGCTTCATCGGCATCATTGCCCTGATTGAGCTGTGCCGCCGCTGTGTGGGCATTCCCATTTTGTGCGTGGCCGGCGTGCTGCTGGTGTATACCTTCGTCAACCTCATGGGCACCCGGGCGCTGACGGCGGATCAGCTGGCGCTGACGCTGTCCCAGGTGATCCGCACCATGTTCTATACCACCAACGGCATCTTCGGCGGACCCATCAGCGTGTGCGCCAAGTTCATCGTGGTGTTCATCATCTTCGGCGCGTTCCTGGAGCGCACCGGCATCGCCAACTTCTTCATCAGTCTGGCCAACGCCGTGGCCGGCGCCGCCCCCGGCGGCCCCGCCAAGGTGGCCGTTATCTCCTCCGCCCTGTGCGGCATGGTGTCCGGCTCCTCCGTGGGCAACACCGTCACCACCGGTTCCGTTACCATTCCCATGATGAAAAAGACCGGCTACAAGGGTGAGTTCGCCGGCGCAGTGGAGGCCGCCGCCTCCACCGGCGGCCAGATCATGCCGCCCATTATGGGCGCCGCCGCCTTCCTGATGGCGGAGTTCACCGGTGAGCCTTACAGTCAGATCGCTGTCCGGGCCATCCTGCCCGCCGTACTGTACTTTACCGGCATTTACATCGCCGTCCATCTGGAGGCTAAAAAGCTGGGCCTTCAGGGCATTCCACGGGATCAGCTGCCCAGGCTTGGGCACCTGATGAAGCGCATCTACCTGCTCTTCCCCCTGGTGCTGCTGGTGGCTCTGGTCTCCACCAACACCTACACCATGGCTTACTCTGCCGCCCTGGCCATCGTAGCCACCATCGTGGTGAGCCTGCCCGACATCATTTTGGACGGTATCCATGCCGGCGGCGCGCGCCGCTCCGGCCTGGACCTTGGCCGCATGGTATTCGGCGCCCTGGAAGGCGGCGCCAAGGGCTCCATCACCGTGGCCGTGGCCTGCGGCATGGCCGGCGTCATCTCCGGCTGCATCACGGTGACGGGCCTGGCCTCCAAGCTGCTCAGCGCCATCGTCTCTGTGGCCGGCGGCCATATGATGATCGCCCTGGTGCTGACTATGCTGTGCTGCATCGTGCTGGGTATGGGCGTGCCCACCACCGCCAACTACTGCATCATGGCGGCCACCTGCGCCCCCATCCTGATGGACCCCTCCATCGGCGTGACCATGATGGCGGCCCACTTCTTCGTGTTCTACTTCGGCATCGTGGCGGACATCACCCCGCCCGTGGCCCTGGCGGCCTATGCCGGCAGCGCCATCGCCAAGGCCGATCCCATGAAGACCGGCGTCAACGCCACCAAGCTGGCCATCGCCGCCTTCATCGTGCCCTACATCTTTGCCCTCAGTCCCCAGATGCTCTTTATTGATGTCGACAGCGCCTTCCAGGTGGTCCAGATCTGCATCAGCGCGCTGCTGGGTATCTTCGGCGTGGCTGCCGCCCTCAGCGGCTTCCTCTACCGGCACATCCCCATGCTGCTGCGGGTGGTCATCGCCGCCGGCGGACTGTGCATGCTGGTCCCCGGTACCTGGAGCGATATTGTGGGCTTCCTGCTGGTGGCGGGTGTGGTGCTGTATCAGCGCTTCTCCGCCCGGCGCCTGACTGCGGCCTGAGTGGCTGCTCCCCCTGTGCCGCTGAAAGAGGCCGCTTCCCGAACAGGAGGCGGCCTCCTTTTTACTTGCGTAATTTTATAATTTGTGACAGCTGTTTTTGCCGCTTTTGGCCGGATCTGATCGTTTTTTGCGCTTCTGAGACGGGGATTGCAGGCGGCCGTCATTTGTAACTGTTTTGTTGTTGCTTTGCAGCGCTTAGTGTACTAGTATGAGCAATACAGTTACTATGTGAAATCACGTTTCGACGAAAAGGAGAACGAGTCATGGCTGAAGTCAAGGACCTGGAACAGCTGCCGGAGACTGCACCGGAGCAGGCACAGGAGGCTCCCCAGACCCCGGCGGTGCCGCTGAAGGAGCGGTGGCGGGCGATGCCCCGGAAAAAACGCCGCCGGATCATCCGGTGGACCGCGATCTTGCTGGTGCTGGCCATTCTGGCGGCGATCTTGCTCAAGGTGTTCGGCGGAAAGGGCGGCGACGCCCAGGTAGTGACCGATGTGGTCCAGTACGGCTCCATTACCTCCGTGGTGGAAAACAGCGGCCTCACCAAGGCCAAGAGCAGCGAGACCATCACCCTGACCACCACCGGTACGGTAATGGACGTGCTGGTGGCGGAGGGCGAGAAGGTCACCGCCGGCACGCCGCTGTTCGTGGTGGAATCCCCGGCGGCGGAGACTGCTGTCCAGAAGGCCCGCAGCAATGTGGAGGGCTATGAAAAGCAGCTTGCCCAGGCCCAGAAGGACCTGGCCGGTCTGAATTTCAGCGCCCCCTTTGCCGGAAAGATCATGCTGAAGGATGAGCACCCGGATCTGCAGGTGGGCGATGAGGTGGCCAAGGGTGCCGCCGTGGCGGAGCTCAACGACGATACCAGGCTGCGCCTGGAGCAGTATTACAGCTATGCCTATGCCGGAGACCTGTATGTGGGTCAGTCGGTGAATGTGTCCATCCCGGCGCTGATGACCTCCATCCCCGGCACCGTGGAGGCGGTCCACATGGTCAGCCGCATCACGCCGGAGGGCTCCAAGCTGTTCTCTGCGGAGATCGTGGTGAACAACGAGGGCTCCCTGACGGCTGAGATGGCGGCCTCCGCCACCGTCACTGTGGGCGGCGAGACCGTGTATCCCTATGAGCCGGGCAAGCTGGAGTACTACCGCTCCACCACCCTGACCACCACCGTGGGCGGCACCGTGCTGGCCAACAACCTGGTGAACTACCTCCAGGTCTCCGCCGGTCAGGTGCTGCTGCAGATTGACGCGCAGCAGAGCGAGAGTGAGCTGTTCACCATCCAGCAGAACCTGGAGACCGCCAAGGCGGATCTGGAGGCGGCAGAGAAGAACCTGGCCAACTGCAAGGCCACCGCCCCCATTGACGGTATGGTGATCGGACTGACCATGCAGCCCGGCGACGAGATCGCCGCCAACACCGCCGTGGTCACCATTTCCGATACCTCCGCTATCCTGGTCAGCGCCAACGTGGATGAGCGGAACATCAGTTACATCAAGCCCGGCATGCCGGTGGAGCTGGACCAGTGGGGCACCCCGGCCTTCGGTACGGTGGAGACCGTCAGCCTGTCCTCCACGGTCAACAACGGCGTGGCTACCTATCCCATCACCATCTCTGTGGACAACAGCGAGGGGACCATCCAGGTCAACAGCTACATCAATTTCAAGATCACAGCCAGCGAGAACGACAACTGCCTGGTGCTGCCGCTCCAGTGTGTCCGAAAGATCTCCCAGGAGGACGGGACCACCGTGGATGTGGTGTTCGTCAAGGGGAGCCGGCCGGAAAACGCCATCGAGACGCCTATGCTGGAAGAGGAGATTCCCAGCGGCTTCTGGGCGGTGCCGGTGGAGATCGGCATCTCCGACAACAGCAATGTGGAGATCAAGTCCGGCGTGGAGGAAGGGACCGAGGTCTTTACCCAGATCCAGTCCATCCAGGCCTATGGTTGATGCCATGGAGAAACATCTGATCGAACTGCGGGACGTCTATAAGATCTACGGCGAGGGCCTGGAGAGCGAGGTCCGCGCTTTGGACGGCGTTTCCCTGACCATTGACCGGGGGGAGTTCGTGGCCATCGTGGGCCAGTCCGGCTCCGGCAAGTCCACCATGATGAACGTGCTGGGCTGCCTGGACGTCCCCACCCGGGGTGACTACCTTCTGGACGGTACCGACGTCCGGGAACTGACGGACAAGGAGCTCTCCCATATCCGCAACAAGCAGATCGGCTTCATCTTCCAGCAGTATAATCTGATTCAGGATCTGACGGTGCTGGAGAATGTGGAGCTGCCGCTGATCTACCAGGGGATCCGGGTGGACGACCGGTACGACCTGGCTACAGAGGCCCTGGCCCGCGTGGGACTGGCAGGCCGGATGAAGCACCGGCCCACGGAGATGTCCGGCGGCCAGCAGCAGCGAGTGGCCATTGCCCGGGCCATTGCCGCCAAGCCCCCCATCATCATGGCCGACGAGCCCACCGGCGCGTTGGATTCCCGCACAGGCCATGAAGTGCTGGAATTCCTCCAGCAGCTCAACCGGGAGGGGACCACGGTGATCCTCATTACCCATGACAACGGCATTGCCGCCACCGCCCGCCGCTGCGTGCGGCTTCAGGACGGGAAGGTGGTGGAGGACCGGCAGCAGGAGGTGGACTGGTTTTGAATATCCGACAGGCCATGAAAATGGCGTGGAAGTCCATCTGGGGCAAGAAAGGCCGGTCCTTTCTGACCATGCTGGGCATCATCATCGGCATCGCGGCGGTCATGACCATTGTTTCCGCCATCAACGGCTACACCACCAAGACCATGGAGCAGTATGCCGCCATGGGCAGCAACAAGCTGACGGTCTATATCTGGAACTATCTCTATGATGAGAAGGGCAACAGCCTGGGCAAGGATTACTTCCCGGCCCTGTATGACTATTGCAGTACCATCAAGGAGTATGTGGTGGGCGTGACGCCCCAGGCAAACTGCGAAGCCACGGTGGTGTACGGCACCAAGAGCTCTGCCAATATGCAGTACAATTACGATGACAAGGGCAACCCCATAGGCGATTTTCCCCCCAGCATCTACTATGTCAGTGATCAGTACAGCATCTGCAACAATCTGACGGTCACCAAGGGGCGGGACCTGAGCATGCTGGATTGCCAGCGCTATAACCAGGTCTGTGTCCTGGGCGCCACGGCGGCCAAGGCGTTTTTTGACGGCGTGGATCCCGTGGGCAAGGAAATGCAGTTCAACGGGCAGAGCTTTGAGGTCATCGGCGTCTATGGCAGCCGTGTGGGCAAGGACAATCCCAACGGCCAGAACATGGACAATTTCATCCTTGTGCCCTATACCGCCCGGCGGGTCCTGGGCGGCGCGGCTCCGGAGCAGTTCATCGTCAAAGCCCGGGACAGCGCCTCCTTGATCGAGGCCAGTACCCGGATCGGCGGCTTTCTGAAGGGCCTGGTGGATCCCGCCAGCGGCGGCTTCAACGTGGACAAGGAGAACTCCTGGCAGGACTACCAGAACCAGCAGATGGGCATGATCTCCATGATCCTGGGCGGCATCGCCGCCATCAGCCTGCTGGTGGGCGGCATCGGCATCATGAACATCATGCTGGTCACTGTCACCGAGCGGACCCGGGAGATCGGCATTCGCCGGGCCATCGGCGCCGAGCGGGTCTCCATCATCACCCAGTTCCTGATCGAGGCGGCTATGCTCTGCGGCATCGGCGGTGTTTTCGGTATCCTGGTGGGCACCGGCGGCAGTCTGCTGGTGGGTCGGCTGATGTTTAAGATGACCATTTTCCCGGCAGTGTGGATCACGCTCTGCGCGTTTACGCTGTCGCTGGCGCTGGGAATTCTGTTTGGCATTTATCCGGCCGTCAAGGCATCCAAACTTCAGCCGGTGGAAGCCCTGCGGGCGGAATGAGAGGGAGATCAACATGAAAAAACGACTTGTGACTTGTTTGCTGGCGATCTGCATGGTCCTGTCGCTGCTGCCGGTGTCCGCCGGCGCGGCGGCAAAGGACACCGTCACCTTTTCGGATGTGGGGGACCGGAATACCGCCGTGGCGGTGGAGTCCCTGCGCCTGCTGGGCGTGCTGGACGGCTATGGAGACGGCACCTTCCGGCCCGGCACCATCCTGACCCGGGCCCAGTTCTGCAAAATGGCGGTCTACGCCATGAACGGCTCTGAGGAGCTGGGGCGCTACCGCACCGTCACGGTGTTCCCGGATGTGAAGCCCTCCCACTGGGCCGCCGCCTACATCAACATGGCGGCCAAGGGCAAGGGGATCATCTCCGGCTATGTGGACGGCCAGTTCCACCCGGACCGCACCGTCACTGTGGGCCATGCGGTGACCATCCTGCTGCGGATGCTGGGCTACAAGGATGAAAACATCGGCGGCGTCTGGCCCGACAGCTATATGGCGGAGGCTGCCGTCATCGGACTGACCGACGGCGTGGGCACCGACGCCAATGCCGGTCTCACCCGCGGTCAGGCGGCCCGGCTGTTTTTGAACCTGCTCCGGGCAGATATGCGGGAGGGCGGCTCCTATGTCACCGCCGGCATGAAGTGCGCGGTGGTGGAGAACGCCATGCTGGTCTCCTCCCGGGCCACCGGGGCGGACGGCCGGGAGAACGCGCTGCAGCTGGCCAACGGCACGGTATATCCCATGGCCAGCGGCAAGACCTCCAACGGCATGCTGGACGGCTCCAAGGGCACCCTGGTGCTCAACGACCAGGGCCAGGCCATGACCTTTGTGCCTGACAGCGTGGGCTCTCAGAAGACCATCACCCTGGCTTCCGCCAAGGCAACGGAGATCACCGATACCTTCGGTGTCACCTATCCCGTCAGCGGCGACGTGTCCGCCTACTACCAGGGTTCTCAGCAGTCCTGGAGCGGTGTGTACGCCTGGCTGAATCCCGGCACCTCCCTGACGCTGTACCTCAACACCGCCGGCAAGGTGGAATACGTGTTTGTGGGCGGCGGCACCAGTTCCAGCGCGGCCATCATCGTCTATGAAAAGGGTTCCACCAAGGGCTTTGACTCCCTGGCGGGCACCACCACGTACAAGATCTTCAAAAACGGCATGGAAGTGACGGCGGGCGATATGCGGCCTTACGATGTGGCCACCTATTCCAGCAGTACCAACTCCATCCGGGTGTGCGATACCAGGATCACGGCCTATTACCGCAGCTGCTATCCCAACGCTCAGGAGCCCACCACCATCACGATCTTCGAGGATACGGAGCTGAAGGTGCTGCCCACCGCCAGAGAGACCCTGTCCGACTTCAAGCCCGGTGACCAGATCACCGTGCTGCTGACCGAGGACAATCAGGTGGCCGGCGCGGTCAAGGCCGGCAGCGGCAACGTCCAGGGCAACGCCGTGGGTATCGCCAAGACCGTCTCCTCCGGCTCCGCTGAGGTGAATCTCCTGTGCGGCCTCACTGTCAAGGGCACCTCCAGCCTCACCGGCACTGACGCTGAGCGTCTGTCCGGCCAGATGGTCCGTGTGTCCTCCGGCGCCAAGGGCGTGCTGAATCTGACGCAGCTGACCGGCGGCGTCAGCGGCGGACTGGATGTGGCGGCCCGGAAGCTGGGCAGCAAGGATCTGGCGGACAACGTCATGATCTTTGAAAACGCCCCCGAGGGCATGCGCAGCGTCAGCCTGTCCGATCTGAACATCGGCACCATCCCGGCGTCCGACATCGGCTATGCCCGCACCAACTGGAGAGGCGACGTGGATCTGATCATTCTGGGCTCCGCCGTGGGCAGCACGTATATCTACGGTATCGCCAAGTATGAGCGGGGAGACCTGATCTCCGGCGCTGACGGCAGCTATTACGCTCCCGGCAAGCTGACGATCCTCCAGGGCAACGGCAAGAGCTTCGGTCCCATCGAGACCGGCTATGTGGTCACTACCGGCGAGTGCATCGGCATCACTGTGACCGGCACCGGCTCCAACCAGCACATTGCCAGCCTGGTCCGGCTAACGGCGCTCAAAGACGTTCCCAACAGCGCCTGGAGCGGCTCCGGCGCGGTGACGGTGGGCGGCCGGACGTATACCGTGCCCTCCGATGTGCTGTGCTACAATGTCCGCACCCAGGATTGGATGACGCTGAGTCAGGCCCACGCCTACGCCGCCTCCTCGGATCTCTACGTCCACAACGGCGCGGTCCGGATCATCCAGGTGCGCTGAGCGCGATTGACCCCGCAGGAAAAGACAAGAACACGGGAAGCCCGCCGCAATCTGCGGCGGGCTTCCTGTATTTTGTGATTCACCATCTCAGACGGTAGACCCGGCCGGATCCGGTGTCCTCTGCTGTGACGATGTCCTCCGCCAGCAGGGAGCGGAGACAGTCGGCGGCAATGGAGGGCTCCAGGCCCAGGCGGTCTGCGATCTCCCCGGCGGAGGCGGATACCTGTTCCGTCAGAAGATCGATGACGGCGTCGCTGCGCAGCCGGCGCACGGCGGGATGGCTGTCCCGGCGGGCGGCGGCCTCCGCCCCAGTGGGCGGTGCCATGTCCAGTTCCAGCGTGGTCCGTTCCGGGTCCAGTTCCTCCCGGATCCGGGGCGCCGGCCAGCCCTGACGGCGCCAGACGGCATAGATGCCGGGGATACCGCCGCCGTCCCCGCGCCCAAGGCTCACCAGCTGGAAAAGCCGAACCAGTCCCAGATTCCGGGGATCGGATACGCCGCCGCTGCGGGCCGCGTCCACGTCGATGCAAAAGGCACCGGGGTTGGTCAGACGAATGCTCCGCGG